>NZ_JBHVUS010000010.1:0-194289 GCF_042884005.1 Kitasatospora sp. NPDC058162 | reverse complement strand
CCTGCACTCACCGGCCACATCGCCGGGCCAACCGCCCGCACGCGCGGCCGCGCACCAGAAGTCGGCGGGCCCGACTTCCTGCACTCACCGGCCACATCGCCGGGCCAACCGCCCGCACGCGCGGCCGCGCACCAGAAGTCGGCGGGCCCGACTTCCTGCACTCACCGGCCACAGTGCCGGGTTAATCGCCCGCACGCGCGGCCGCGCACCAGAAGTCGGCGGGCCCGACTTCCTGTGCAGCGCCTGGCGAGCCTGCCGCGCGGGCGTCCGCGTCCCGCCCCGGTGCGGCAGAAGTCGGCGGAGCCGACTTCTTGTGCGCCGCCTTCGCCGCACCGCGCCCGACCGCCCAGCCGCCTGGGCCCGCTGCCGACACAAACCCTGCGCATCGCCGCTCGAACGCGCCGTACCGACGTCCGTGCACCAGAAGTCGGCCAGTCCGACTCCCTGCACTCACCGACCACATCACCCGGCAAACCAGCCGCACGCCCGCCCGCGCACCAGAAGTCGGCTGGCCTGACTTTCGGCGCTTGCCGCCGCATCGCCGGGCAGCCGCCCGCGCGCGCGGCCGCATTCCCTCCCCGGCCGGCAGCAGAAGTCGGCCAGTCCGACTTCCTGTGCAGCGCCCGGCGAGCCTGCCGCGCGGGCGTCCGCGTCCCGCCCAGGTGCGCCAGAAGTCGGCCGAACCGACTTTCTGTGCGCCTCACGTGGGGTCGCCCTCGCTGTACCCGCGCCCGACCGGCCACCCGCCCGGGGCCCCTGCCGACACAAACCCTGCGCATCGCCGCACGAACGCGCCGTACCGGCGTCCGTGCACCAGAAGTCGGCCAGTCCGACTTCCTACGCCTTATCGCCCCACCCGATACGGCCCCGACAACCCCATCGGAGACTCGCTCAGCCAGCCGGGGCAGTCGGTGGGGCGGGGGCGGCGGCCGGGGGAGGGGTGGTGAGGCCGGTGCCGCCGGAGGCGCCGGCGCCGGGCCAGGACTCGTCGAGGGTGCCGTCGGCCCGCACGGTGTAGCGGGTGGAGATGATCGCGCCGGTGGTGGCCACGCGTTCCTCGCGGACGACCGCGCTGCCGTCCAGGCGCCAGGTGGCGGTGGCCTGCGGGTCGGCGGTGGAGGTGCGGGAGGTGGTGGCGACCGGGGCGTCGCCGGCGAAGGTGTACAGCTGGACGAGGTCGACCGGCGCCGACCCCTCCGCTCGCCGCAGCACCACGACCGCGGCCGGCTGGCCCTTGTACCGGGCCGGCAGCACGGCGCTCAGCGCGACCTGCGGCCCGCCGCCGACCGAGCGCCCGTCCTTCAGGGTGACGCCGGGCCCGCCGGCCCCGTCGGGGTAGCTGCGGTTGGGCCAGTCCACCACGGGCCCCGGCCCCTGCGCGGGCGCCAACGCACTGTCCGCGGTGCCGCGTGCGGCGGCCGGGAGCGGGGGCGCCGAGGTCTGCTGCGCGACGTCCACGGAGGTGCCGGGCACGGCCCGTTCGCCGCCGCCCCCGGTGCCCGCCGTCGCGGTCTGCCCGACCACCGGCCGCGCCCCCTGGTTGCTCCGGTTCTCGCAGCCCTGTGCCGCCGCGATGGCCAGCGCGACGCCGATCGTCACGGTGACGAAGACGACCAGCCGCTGCCGCAGCAGCCGCTGCCGCGCCGTTCCGGGCCGTCCGCCGGGGGCGGGGGTGTGCTGCCGGGGCCGGGGCCGGCCCGGGGGCGGGGTCTGCGAGCGGTCCCGCAGTGGACGGGTGACGGGCGTGGCCTCGGGCCGGGGGAGCGGGGCACCCTGCGGGCGCCGTGCGGAGCCCGCGGGCGCCTGTCCGCCCGGTCGGCCCGCACCGGCCCTGGCCCGCGCCGCCGGTGCGGCGGGTTCGGGCGAACGCCCGGGGGCCGGTACGCCCGGCCGCCCGCTCTCCTGCTGCGGGGCCTGCGGCGTACGAGGGGCACCAGGCGGTGCGGCGGCCGGTGCCGCCCCCCGCCGGGGCCCGCGCCCGCTGCCGGCGGTGGCCGCGCCGCGGGCGGCCAGTTCGCTGAGCCGCTCGTGCAGGGCGGCCGCGCCGGGCCGCTCGGCGGGTTCCTTGGCGAGGCAGGCCCGGATGAGCGGGGCGAGCTGCGGCGGGACGTCCGACAGGTCGGGTTCCTCGTGGACGACCCGGTACAGCATCACTTCGGAGGACGCCCCGGAGCCGAACGGGGTGTCCCCGGTGAGCGCGTACGCGAGGGTGGCGCCGAAGGCGAAGACGTCGGTGGCCGGGGTGACGGCGACGCCGCGGACCTGCTCGGGGGCGAGGAAGCCGGGGGAGCCGACGGCGGTGCCGACGTGGGTGAGGGTGCTGGCGCCGCGGGACCAGGCGATGCCGAAGTCGATGATCCGGGGTCCGCGCGGGGAGAGCAGGATGTTGGAGGGCTTGAGGTCGCGGTGGACGACCCCGGCCTCGTGCACCTTGACCAGCCCGTCGGCCAGGGCGGCGCCGATCCGGGCGGCTTCGGGCCAGCTCAGCGGCCCTTCGTCGCCGACCCGCTTGTAGAGGGAGGGCCCGGGGACGTAGGCGGTGGCGAGCCAGGGCCGGTCGGCTTCGATGTCGGAGCCGACGACCCGGGCGGTGCAGCCGCCCCGGATTCTGGAGGCGGCGGCGATCTCCCGGGCGAAGCGGGTGCGGAACTCCTGGTCCTCGGCGAGTTCGGCGCGGATGAGCTTGAGGGCGACGCGCTGTCCGCGGCGGTCGGAGCCGAGGTAGACCACGCCCATGCCGCCGGCTCCCAGCCGCCGGTGCAGGCGGTACGGCCCGACGATGCGGGGGTCCTCACGCCTCAGCCGCATCATCGCCATGTCTCGTTCCCCGTCAGCCTGTGGGTGAGGCCCCGTCGGTTGGGGCATCGTCAGTTCCTGTCCGGCACAGCTTACGGACTGCCTGCTGCGGTGTGCTGATACGCAACACCTCAAGCCGCCGTGCGATTGTCTGATCTTGAGCTGGGTCGCAGGTCACAGGGGTGCCGAATCGTTTCTCGGGGTTGCCCCTCAGGGTTCCCCCGGGGGCGGGGTGAGACCTTCCTCCCCCTCCGGTAGTACGCCTTGAGTCTGAGCGTCATCCTCCGGGATGCCCGAGGAACAGTACGACGGCATGACGCCCGAAAGGCCCCCCGGCCAATAGCGTTGTGTCCAGCGGTGGACGGGGAGCTCGTCCCCCGAGGTAAGCCGTCCACCGCGCCAACTCGACCGGATCAGGAGCAGGGCCATGGCATCGCAGCAGACGGGCACCACCCGCCGGCGTCGACCGCCTTTCATCCAGCCCCAGTCCGCCGAGCGGCCCACCCGGCACCCCGCCGTGGCGCTGGCCATGGCCCTGCCGTGCGCCGTGCTCCTGGTGATGCTGTTCGGCGGGTGGGAGCAGATGGCGAACCAGGCCGAAGCCCTGGCCGACCTGATCGGCCGCTGAGGAAAGAACGCCGGGGGAGAACACCGGCACACAACACAAGAACGGGCACTGCTCCCCTGGGGACGGGGAGCAGTGCCGCCGGGGAGGCCGCGGCCGCGTTGACACGCGGACGGGCGAGAGCGGTCCGCAGAGCACCCCGGCAGGCGGAGATGCCGCGTACGGACGTCGGTGAGGGCGACCGTACGCGGCTCTTCTCTGTGCTCGGGCCCTCCGGCCCACCCCTCACGAGAACGCCAAACGGCCGAGGCCGCGACCCTGACGGATCGCGGCCTCGGCCGTTACTGTGCGCGATACTGGGATTGAACCAGTGACCCCTACCGTGTCAAGGTAGTGCTCTCCCGCTGAGCTAATCGCGCCTGGTGTGGCGGTTGTGCAGCAGGCCCCGAGGGGCCCGTTACTGTGCGCGATACTGGGATTGAACCAGTGACCCCTACCGTGTCAAGGTAGTGCTCTCCCGCTGAGCTAATCGCGCTTGGTTTGGCGGTTGTGCAGCAGGCCTCGAAGGGCCCGTTACTGTGCGCGATACTGGGATTGAACCAGTGACCCCTACCGTGTCAAGGTAGTGCTCTCCCGCTGAGCTAATCGCGCCTGGTGAGGCGTTCCTGCAGCAGACCTCGTGAGGTCCGACGTGCGCGATACTGGGATTGAACCAGTGACCCCTACCGTGTCAAGGTAGTGCTCTCCCGCTGAGCTAATCGCGCGGGGAGGTCTCCCGGCAGAGCCGGGGGAGCCTCTTGGAGGTGGAGACGGGATTTGAACCCGTGTACACGGCTTTGCAGGCCGTTGCCTCGCCTCTCGGCCACTCCACCAGGCAACACATGAAGAACGACTCTACACTGTTCTCCATCGAGCGGACGACGAGATTCGAACTCGCGACCCTCACCTTGGCAAGGTGATGCTCTACCAACTGAGCTACGTCCGCCTGTCTCCCGGGGACCTTCACCGCTTTTCTTCGGCTGCGCTCCCTGGCGACGTGTTGAACTCTAGCGGATTCCCGGGCCAGCTAAAAATCCGTTCCCGCAGCGTGCCGCGGGGATGGCCGAGGAGTGCCGTCCCGTCAGCCCTTCCGGCCGGCCGCCGGCCACCACCTGCGGCGCTCCCGGACGATCATCCGCAGGTCACCCGGCGCACACCGGCGCGACGCACCCGGCTGCTCGTACGCGGGGGCGCGGCGGGCTCGGACCCCGCCCGGGAGGAGCCCCCCGACCTACACTTCAGGCACCCCCACCCCCAGCAGCACCGCGCAGGAGAACCGTGTCCGGCCACCCCGCCCCTCGCACCCCGCTCGCCCGCTTCGGCGGCCGCCTGGCCACCGGACTGCGCGACGTCACCTCGGACCCGGCCGCACTCGACTCCTCCGGGTACTGGGCCGTCGCCTACGACTACGAGGGCCGGCTGACCTGCGCCCGCTTCGACGACGTCCGCCCCGCCCCGGCCCCGCCCTCGGGCGCCGGCTGGCACGGCCCGGACGCCGGCAGCTGGCACAGCTCCCTGGACCGCGCCGCCTACACCGCGGGCGTACGCCGAATCCGCGAGCACATAGCCGCGGGCGAGGTCTACCAGGCCAACCTCTGCCGGGTGCTGTCCGCGCCGCTGCCCGACCCCGACCGCAGCGACATCGACGCCCTCACCGGCCTCCTCGCGCACGGCAACCCCGCCCCGTACGCCGGCACCATCCGACTGCCCGACCACGGCGTCGAGATCGCCACCGCCTCCCCCGAGCTCTACCTGCACCGCACCGGACGCACCGTCTCCTCGGGCCCGATCAAGGGCACCGGCCGGACCGAGGACGACCTCCTCGACAAGGACCACGCCGAGAACGTGATGATCGTCGACCTGGTCCGCAACGACCTCGGCCGGGTCTGCGGGACCGGCACCGTCACCGTCCCCGACCTGTGCGTCGTCGAGAAGCACCCCGGCCTGGTCCACCTGGTCTCCACCGTCGAGGGCACCCTGCGCGACGGCGCCGGCTGGCCCGAACTGCTCGCCGCCACCTTCCCGCCCGGCTCGGTCACCGGCGCCCCCAAATCCAGCGCCCTGCGGATCATCGACGCCCTGGAGACCGCCCCCCGCGGCCCCTACTGCGGGGCCGTCGGCTGGGTCGACGCCGACCGCGGCGAGGGCGAACTCGCCGTCGGCATCCGCACCTTCTGGCTCGACCGGCAGGACCCGCAGGCACCCGTCCTGCGCTTCGGCACCGGCGCCGGCATCACCTGGGGCTCCGACCCCGAACGCGAGTGGGCGGAAACCGAACTGAAGGCCGCCAGACTGGTCGCGATAGCGTCGGGCGCCGGTCTCGGCAGCGACGCCGACGCCGACCATGAGCCGCACCCCGCCTAGGAGCAGCCCCCGATGGACAACCGCACCACGAGCTGGGTCAACGGAACCCTCGTCGACTCCGCCGACGCCGCCGTCTCGGTCCTCGACCACGGCCTCACCACCGGCGACGGCGTCTTCGAGACCCTGAAGGCCGTCGACGGCAGCGCCTTCGCCGTCACCCGCCACCTCGACCGGCTCACCCGCTCCGCCCGCGGCCTCGGCCTGCCCGACCCCGACCACGACCTGGTCCGCGAGGCCTGCGCCCAGGTCCTCGCCGCCAACCCGGCCCCGCTCGGCCGCCTGCGCGTCACCTACACCGGCGGCAACGCCCCGCTCAGCTCCGAGCGCGGCACCACCGGCCCCACCCTGGTCGTCGGCTTCAACGCCATCGGCCGCCGCCCCGACGAGACCGCCGCCGCCGTCGTCCCCTGGCGCCGCAACGAGCACAGCGCCGTCGCCGGCCTCAAGACAACCTCCTACGCCGAGAACGTGGTCGCCCTCGCCGCCGCCCACCGCGTCGGCGCCTCCGAGGCGCTGTTCGCCAACACCGCTGGCCGACTCTGCGAGGGCACCGGCTCCAACGTCTTCGTGGTCCTCGGCGGCCGCCTGCTCACGCCCGTCCTCGCCTCCGGCTGCCTGGCCGGCATCACCCGGCAGCTGATCATCGACTGGTGCGGCGCCGAGGAGGCCGACCTCCCGCTCGACGCCCTCCAGGACGCCGAGGAGGTCTTCCTGACCTCCACCACCCGCGACGTCCAGGCCGTCACCCGCGTCGACGACCGCCGCCTGCCCGGCATCGGCCCGGTCACCGCCAAGGCCATGGCCGTCTTCGCCGAGCGCAGCGGCGACGACCTCGACCCCTGATCCCGACGACCCCTGATCCCGACATTCCAGGACCCGGCGCGACTACCAGGGAGACGGCCGGGGAGACGCCGCGGGCGGCGCGGATAACCTTCCCGGCGAGGGGAAGGGACCACGACATGACCACCACGCTGCGCCCTGAGGGCCCGGAGACACCCACCACGGCCGGCGGCCGCACCAGACGCTGGCGGATCCTCTCGAACGGTCACCAGATCGGCGCGCTGCGCACCACCTCGGCCCGGCACGGCAGCGAACTCTGGGGCGAGATATCGGAGTTGGAGATCACGGAGGGCCGCGGCCGGGGCCGCGGCACCTTCGGCGCGCTGGCCGCCGAGGAGGTCCTGCGCACCTGGGGCTGTACCCGGGTGGACGTCGTCGTCCCCGAGACGGCTCCGATCGCCCGCGGGCTCGCCACCGCCCTCGGCTACACCGAGCGGATGCGGAACCTCGGCAAGAGCCTGACCACGGCCCCGGCCCTGCCCGCCGGTGCCACCGCCCGCCCGATCCACGCCGCGGAGTTCCCGGCCTGGATCGACCGGGCGGCACGGGAGTACGTCCACTCCCTGCGGGAGTCCGGCCTCACCGAGGAGCAGGCCCGGGCCAAGTCGCGCCTGGATCACCAGAACGTCCTCCAGCAGGGCGTGGACACCCCCGGCGTCGCCCTCCGCCGGCTCCACGGCCCGGACGGCGCCGCCGAGCCGCTCGGCTCGCTCTGGGTGAACCTCCACCTGCGCGACCTGCCGGACGGCACCCCGCTCGCCTGGGTCATGGTGGTCGAGGTGTCCGCGGCCCACCGCGGCCGGGGACACGGCCGCACCCTGATGCTGCTCGCCGAACGGGAGTGCCTGGCCGCCGGGGTGCGCGAACTCGGCCTGAACGTCGTCTCCGGCAACGAGGTCGCCCTCCGGCTCTACGCCTCGCTCGGCTACCGGGTCGTCAACCGCTGCTACGGCAAGCCCCTGTGAGAATGTGACGCACCGTCAGGATGTCGGGCGGCCCGGCATCGTCAGGCGGACGCGGCCGCCTCGATGACGGCGACGATCCGCTCGCGCAGCCCGTCCTGGCTCTTCCCGCCGTCCAGGCGCTTGCCGCCGATCACGTACGTCGGCGTCCCGGTGACCCCGATCGCCTTGCCCTCGGCCTGGTCGGCGTCCACGGTCAGCATGTGCCGGCCGTCGATCAACGCGGTGTCGACCTCCTCGGCGTCCATCCCGACCTCCCGGGCCACCGCCAGCAGCACCTCCTGCCCCCGGGCGTCCAACTCCTCGACCCGGGCCAGCAGGGCCTCCACGAACGGCCACCCCAGCCCCTGGGCGAAGGCCTCCTCGGCCGCCTCCGCCGCGGCGTAGGCGTGCTTGTGCTTCTCCAGCGGGAAGTGCCGCAGCTCCACGGGCAGCGCGTCGCCGTACTGCGCGCGCAGCGTCCGTACGTCGTCCAGGGCGGTACGGCAGTCCGGGCACTGGAGGTCGCACCAGAACTCGAGGCGGGGAAGGGAACCATCGATCATTCCCCCAGTGTTCCACTAGTGGGTGCCCGCTCCCGCCCGGCGGTGCGCCCGAGGGCGGACCGACAGGGAGGCACCGATGACCAGGACGACCGGAAGCGAAGGGGCCCACTCGTGCTGACCGCGGCGATCAGTTTCCTCCTCACGGCCGGCGGAGTGGCCGTCGCGGGCCTGCGGGCCTGGCGTCGGCGCTTCCGCTCGGCGACCCGCTGGTTCGCGGTCGCCCTGCTGCCCGCCGGGCTCTACCTGACCGGACTGTTCCCGCTGGCCTCCACGATCGGCCGGGAGTTCGCCGACTGGGCGACCAGGCTGGTCTTTGACCCCAGGGTGTGGACGGGCCTGGTGCTGCTCGGCGTCTCCGCCGCGCTGCTGCTCGCCACCCGCTGGACGGGCCGGCGCGGCGCGGTGGAGTCCTCCCCGGAGCGTCCGGCCTCCGCCGGTGCGGCCGCCGAGCGCCCGGCCGTGACCCAGGCGCCCAAGGCCGCCAAGGCTTCCAAGGCTCCCGGGAAGCAGGCGGGCAAGGGGGACGACGGGCTCGGCGACTTCTCCGACATCGAGGAGATCCTCCGCAAGCGCGGCATCTGAGCCAGGGGAGGGCGCGGCGCGGCTCAGGCGGGGGCGACGGCCTCCGCCGACCGCTGCCGGGCCCGGTAGGCGGCGACGTGCAGCCGGTTCCCGCAGGTCCGGCTGTCGCAGTAGCGCCGCGAGCGGTTCCGGGAGAGGTCCACGAACACCCGCGCGCAGTCCGGCGCCTCGCACCGGCGCAGCCGTTCCCGCTCGCCCGCCATCAGGATGAAGGCCAGGGCCATGCCCAGTTCCGCCGCGAGGTGGGGAGCGATCGCGGCGTGCGGGGCGAAGTAGTGGATGTGCCAGTCGTGGTGGTCGTGGTTGACCAGCCGCGGCGTCGTCCCGGCGGCATCGACGATCGCGTTGACCAGCTCGGCGGCGGCTTCGGTGGACTCGGTCCAGAACACCTCGCGCAGCCGGGACCGCAGCTCCTGCACCTGGCGCAGGTCGTCCTCGGTCAGCGAGTCGATCTCGCTGATCTCCTGGCGGACCACGAAGGCGTCCAGCGCGGCGACGTCCGGCAGCCGCTCGTCGCCGCACACCTCGGGTGCGGTGTTGAGCAGATCCACGAGGATGCTCAGCGCGCACTCGGTGTCATGGGTGATCAGCACGTTGGGACTCCTCGCGCAGGGGGACTCCGGTACCCCGCGTCCACGGTTACCCCAGACCATACCGGCCCTTGCGGCATAAGGGCGGCGCGTTCCTTCGAAGGTCTGTGCGGATTCCGCCGGAGTGTCCCGATCCGGGCGGGATCCCCCTTCCGCGACCCCGGACCCACGCCCCCCGAAACGACGGTGGCGCCCGGCAGCGAGGCCGGCCACCCGTGAGGATGGCCGGCTCCGATGCCGGGCGCCTGCGGTGCTGTGGCCCCGCTCCGGTGGGAGCGGGCCGTTCACCGGCCCCGAGACCGCGTGGTGCGCGGCTGAGTCCGCTGCCGTGCCCCCGAGTAGGACGGCAGCGATGACGGCAGGAAGTACGGCCCCGCCGACAGCGGGGCTGGACCGCCTCCGGTCGGGGTCAGCTTTCGGCGAGGATGTGGGACAGCTCCCGGTCGAGGTCGAAGTGACGGTGTTCGGTGCCGGGGGGCACCGCGGCGTCCGTCCGCTTGAGGAACGACTCAAGCGCGCGGGCCGGGGCCTCCAGCAGGGCTTCTCCTTCCGGAGAGCTCAGTGCGATGCAGACCACCCCTTGCCCGTGGCTGCGGGACGGCCACACCCGGACGTCGCCGGTACCGGTGGGTCGGTGCAGCCCCTCCGCGAGGAGATCTCGGGCGAACACCCACTCCACGGTCTCGTCGGCGCCCGTGTGGAACGTGGCGTGCACGGCGTAGGGGTCGGCGGTGTCGTAGCGCAGGCCCGCGGGGACGGGCAGTGAGGACTCGCTGGACACGATGAGGCGCAGGTGCAGCTCGCAGCTGACCGTGGTGTTCATAAGCGCCATGGCCTTTCGCTCAGTGTGCGCTCGGGGAATCGCACGTCGGCGAACGGACCATCCCACCCCCAAGACCGATGTAAACCCCTCTGTCCCGATTCGGGCGCGAGTCGTACCCCTTACGGCGCATTGCGGAATCGCCCCGGAGTACCCGCCCGGGGCATTACCGGCGGTTCTTCTCGGTCGGATTCCGGATCGGCGTGCACCCGGCCCGTCGGCCCGTCGGCCGGAGTGCCGGGCGGGGTACCGGGCGGGCCGGGAACGGGGGAGCGGGTGGTGCGGCCGGGCCCGACGAGTCGCGCGCGCGGGCGGGAGGGGCGAGGAGGGGCAGGGCGGGGAGTAGGGAGGCCCGGGCCGGGGTGCCAGGCCGGGGGCGGCCGGTGGGGAGGGGTGTTCGGAGCACCCTCCGGGATGCGGTAATGTTTTCTCTGCACCCGGGCGATTAGCTCAGCGGGAGAGCACTTCGTTCACACCGAAGGGGTCACTGGTTCGATCCCAGTATCGCCCACCGGAATGCATTGTGATATGTGAGGCCCAGTCGATTATCGGCTGGGCCTCACATGTATTTCCGGAATCCATCCGAAGAGCCGGTACCGAATCCGGCTGAGGCTCAGTCATCTTCCGCGCGGAGCGCGAGTTCTGTGGATGCGTCGGCCGTCCCCCGGAAGAGCGAGTTGTACGACCGCCCCCGAATGGTGCTACAGTTCATCTCGTTGCCCGGGCGATTAGCTCAGCGGGAGAGCACTTCGTTCACACCGAAGGGGTCACTGGTTCGATCCCAGTATCGCCCACCGGACAGCACGCAGGCCCTGACCAGGAAACCGGTCAGGGCCTGCGGCGCGTTCCGGGCCGGCTACGCCGCCGCCCGGCACCCGTGCTCCGGCTCCAGCCGACGGCCGCAGACGCAGCGGGCCGGCCGCAGCGGCCAGGACAGGTCCACCCGCTCCGGCGTCCCCGAGCGGTCGAACCAGGCCTGCAACCCCCGCGCCTGCGCCGCGTGCCAGACCGCCTGCCGCAGGTGCAGCTCCGCCGCCGTCAGCCCGCCGAGCGCCGCCGGATAGCGGGCGCCTATTCGCCGGATCAACGACAGTGCCGCCGTCGCGTCCGCCGCCGCGTCGTGCGCCCCGGCCAGGTCCACGCCGTAGTGGGCGCACAGGTCGGTCAACGTCCGGCGGCCCTTGCGGTAGCGGTCCACGTGCTTGTCCAGCACCCGTGGATCCAGCACCACCAGCCCGGCCCCGTCCAGCCCGGTGCTCAGCGCCAGGCCGTGGTGACGCCGCAACTCCCGGTCCAGCAGGGTCAGATCGTAGGGCGCGTTCATCACCACCACCGGGCGGCCGGCCCGCGCCTGGGCCGCCAGCGCGCGGGTGACCTCGGCCACCACCGTGCCGGCCGGCCGGCCGTACGCCCGGACCTGCTCGTCGGTGATGCCGTGCACCGCCCGGGCCCCGTCCGGGATCGGCACACCCGGATCGGCGAGCCAGGTGGTGGTCTGCGCCGGTGCGCCCGGGGCGAGTTGGACGACCAGGGCGGCGGAGACGATGCGGTCGGACTCCACGTCCACGCCGGTCGTCTCGGTGTCGAAGGAAGCGAGTGGGCCGGTGTACCAGTGCTGCTGCATGACTGCCCCTCAGGCGTGCGTTCCGCGCCCTGGTGATACCCGGTTCTGACGCCCGCTCAACCCGTTTGGCCCAGCTCCGACCGGGGATCCTGCCACTGGGCCGCTCGGCCCGGACGGGCCCGGAGCCGGGGGAGGCCACGGGGCGATGGCACTGACACAGCCGCAGCCCGACGGCGCGGCGACCACACTCAGGGGGAACCTCGCGGTCACCGCCTGCATGGAGACGCTGCAGGTCGGCTACCTGCACGCGGTCGCCGCCGCGGCCGGCTGCTCGCTCTCCCAGCCGTTCCCGGACAACGGCATCGACTGGCAGGTCAGCCACGGCTCCCGGGAGCACGACGTGGACGACGAGGTCACCGTCAAGATCCAGCTCAAGGCCACCCAGCAGATCGCGCCCGACCCGGCCGGGCCGTTCTTCAGCTTCACCCTGGACAACGACCACCTGCGCAAGCTCGCCCGCGCCCGGGTCGCCGTCCCGCGGATCCTGGTCGTGATGCTGCTCCCGCGCCGGGTCGACCACTGGCTCCACGCCCGCCCGGACGCCCTCGAACTGCGGCACTGCTGTTACTGGGTCAACCTGGCCGGCCACCCCGTCACCGGGAAGCGGCGCACCAACGTCCGGGTGCCCACCGACAAGGTCTTCGACGACCGCGCGCTCTGCGACATCATGGCCCGGGTCGGCGCGGGCGGCAGCCCGTGACCACCCGGCCCCGGCAGCGAGGAAGCACGCCCATGACCCTGCCGCACGGACCGGAGGACCGGGCCCTGCCCGACCCGGCCACCGTCGACCCCGCGGTGCTCGCCACCCTGCTCGCCCGGCACGGCTGGGTCCGGCGCGGCGGCCCCGCCGCCCGGTACGGCCGCTGGACCCCGCCCGACGGCGAACCGGGCACCAGCCTCCTCGTCCCCACCGCCGACGGCTTCGACGACGCCGTCGAACTCCTCACCGACGCCGTCACCGCGCTCTCCCGCTCCCGCACCCCCTCCGCCCGCTCGATCCTCCTCGCCCTCGTCGTCCCCGGCGACGAACTGAGCTGGCGCCGCGAACTGCCCGGCCCCGCCGACGCCGCCCCCTGGGACGACGCCGAGCGGCTCCAGCGGGCGGCGCGCTCGATGCTCGCCGCCGGAGCCAAGGCCGGCCGGACCACCGCCGCCTACTTCGGCGCCCGGCTGGACGGGCTCGCCGGGGACTTCCTGGACGACGTCCTCCTCGTCGAACAGGGCGTCGTCGAGCAGGGCGCCGCCCTCACCGCGTACACCCCCGCCCCCGAGGGCCGCACCGCCGTCACCACGCTGGTCCGCGCCCTGGAGGCGCTGCGCGACGCGGTCGACTACCGCCGGGTCAGCGGCGGGCCCGAGGCCTTCGAGAACGCCGTCCGCTCCGGGGTCAGCCGGGAACTCGTCCAGTCCGTCGAGGACCTGGTCCGCGGCGCCACCGCCGCCCGGCTCACGGTCGCCTGGTCGCCCGCCGCCGGCACCCCCGGCGGCTTCGGCGACCGCCGGATCGACCTCGACTTCTCCCCGGGCGACCTGCCCGCCCTCGCCGAGGCCGCCGACCTGCTGGAACGGATCGAGCCCGCCGTGGACGTCACCGTCGTCGGCGTGGTCGTCCGCCTCAAGCGCGCCGACCCGGCCGGACCGGGCTCGGTACGGCTCCGGGTGCTCGGCGGCGCCGAGGTCCGCGAACTCAAGGTCCGGCTGCCCGACCCCGACTACCGGCTCGCCGCCGAGGCCCACCTCACCGGCGTCCCGGTCCGGGTCTCCGGCCGCCTCGAGCGGCGCGACGGCTTCCGCCGACTGACCCGCCCGCAAGGCCTCGAGCTCTGCGGCTGGGCGGAGGGCGACCGCGAGCGGCTGCTCAAGGGACTGCAAGAAGGGGGAGAGAGGTCCTAGGGCCCGGCAAGGGCCCATGAGACAGGTCCTGGGTGCGCGGTGCGGTTGGTGCTCTCGGTACCATCGTCACGCGCAGCGCAGTGTTGCGTCCTCTGAATCCAGCACGTCAGGAGAGACCGGTGACGGACGTCCGGGTAATCATCAACCGCGAACCCGATCGGGAAGAGCGCGTGGTGACCACGGGCACTACGGCCGCCGAGCTCTTCGCCGACGACCGCTCGATCATCGCCGCCCGCGTCGGCGGCCAGCTCAAGGACCTCGCGTACGCCGTCCAGGACGGCGACGAGGTCGAGCCGGTCGCGATCGGCAGCAAGGACGGCCTGGACATCCTGCGCCACTCCACCGCGCACGTCATGGCCCAGGCCGTGCAGCAGCTCTACCCCGAGGCCAAGCTCGGCATCGGCCCGCCGGTCAAGGACGGCTTCTACTACGACTTCGACGTCGAGAAGCCCTTCCACCCCGATGACCTCAAGGCCATCGAGAAGAAGATGCAGGAGATCATCAAGCGCGGGCAGAAGTTCTCCCGCCGCGTGGTCACCGACGAGGCCGCCGCCGAGGAGCTCGCCGCCGAGCCGTACAAGCTCGAGCTGATCGGCCTCAAGGGCTCCGCCGCCACCGCCGGCGAGGGCGCCGACGTCGAGGTCGGTGCCGGCGAGCTCACCATCTACGACAACCTGGACGCCAAGAGCGGCGAGCAGTGCTGGGGCGACCTCTGCCGCGGCCCGCACCTGCCCAGCACCCGCCACATCCCGGCGTTCAAGCTGATGCGCAACGCCGCCGCGTACTGGCGCGGCAGCGAGAAGAACCCGATGCTCCAGCGCATCTACGGGACCGCCTGGCCGACCAAGGACGAGCTCAAGGCCCACCTGGACTTCCTCGTCGAGGCCGAGAAGCGCGACCACCGCAAGCTCGGCAACGAGCTCGACCTCTTCTCCATCCCGGAGGAGATCGGTTCCGGCCTCGCCGTCTTCCACCCCAAGGGCGGCGTCATCCGCCGCGCGATGGAGGACTACTCGCGCAAGCGGCACGAGGAAGAGGGCTACGAGTTCGTCTACACCCCGCACGCCACCAAGGGGAAGCTCTTCGAGAAGAGCGGCCACCTCGACTGGTACGCGGACGGTATGTACCCGCCCATGCAGCTCGACGAGGGCGTGGACTACTACCTCAAGCCGATGAACTGCCCGATGCACAACCTGATCTTCGACGCGCGCGGCCGCTCGTACCGTGAACTGCCGCTGCGCCTCTTCGAGTTCGGGACGGTGTACCGCTACGAGAAGTCCGGTGTGGTGCACGGCCTGACCCGTGCCCGCGGCTTCACGCAGGACGACGCGCACATCTACTGCACCCGTGAGCAGATGGCGGAGGAGCTCGACTCCACGCTGACCTTCGTGCTCAACCTCCTCCGTGACTACGGTCTGACCGACTTCTACCTGGAGCTGTCGACCAAGGACCCGGTCAAGTACGTCGGTTCGGACGAGACCTGGGAGGAGGCCACCCGCGTCCTGGCGAGCGTGGCCGAGAAGCAGGGTCTGCCGCTGGTTCCGGACCCGGGCGGCGCGGCCTTCTACGGCCCGAAGATCTCGGTGCAGGCGAAGGACGCCATCGGGCGGACGTGGCAAATGAGCACGATTCAGTTGGACTTCAACCTGCCCGAACGTTTCGATCTTGAGTACACCGCTGCTGACGGCTCGCGTCAGCGCCCGGTCATGATCCACCGCGCGCTGTTCGGCAGCATTGAACGGTTCTTCGCGGTGCTGCTGGAGCACTACGCCGGCGCCATGCCGCCGTGGCTGGCCCCGGTCACCGTGACTGGCATCCCGATCACCGACGAGCACGTGCCGTACCTGCTGGAGGTCGCGGCGGAGCTCAAGAAGCACGGGATCCGGGTCGAGGTGGACACTTCGGATGACCGCATGCAGAAGAAGATCAGGAACGCCCAGAAGAGCAAGGTTCCGTACATGCTCATCGCCGGTAACGACGATGTCACTGCGGGTGCAGTATCCTTCCGCTACCGCAATGGTGAGCAGAAGAACGCCGTGCCGGTGGCGGATGCCGTCCAGGAGATCGTGGATGCGGTGAAGAACCGGATCCAGGTGTGATGTAGTCCCCGCCCGAGCGGGGGTGATTCGTCGAGTTGGATGGTGGACATCTGACAGGTGCGGTCGGCCCCGCCCTGGCGGGGATGCGCGGGGCAGGCTCTTGAAGAGTCTGCCCCGCGCGGCTTTGCAAGCACCCCTGGGCGAATATGCTGATCAGCATGACGACTGAGCCGGAACTGCAGCGGGGTGTCGGTGAGCCGGACGGCTTCCGCCGCCTGTGGACCCCCCATCGGATGGCGTACATCCAGGGTGAGAACAAGCCCACCGGCCCGGCTCCGGACGACGGTTGTCCGTTCTGCTCGATCCCGTCGCTGAGCGACGAGGAGGGGCTGGTCATCGCCCGGGGGAGCGCCGTGTTCGCGGTGCTGAACCTGTACCCGTACAACGGCGGGCACCTGATGGTGGTCCCGTACCGGCACGTGGCCGACTACACCGACCTCGACGAGGCGGAGACCGCCGAGCTGGCGGACTTCACCAAGAAGGCGATGACCGCGCTGCGGGCCGCCTCGGGGGCGCACGGGTTCAACATCGGGATGAACCAGGGCGCGGCGGCCGGGGCCGGCATCGCGGCGCACCTGCACCAGCACGTGGTGCCGCGCTGGGGCGGGGACACCAACTTCATGCCGGTGGTCGGCCACACCAAGGTGCTGCCGCAGCTGCTGGCGGACACCCGCAAGATGCTGGCCGAGGCCTGGCCGCAGGGCTGAGCCGGCCGGACGCGTGAAGAGGGGCCCGTCACCGGGGAGTTCGGTGGCGGGCCCCTCTGCACGCGTCGTTGCCGATCAGTCGGCGCTGAACTCGTCGACCTTGTACGGGCGGCTGCCCTGCGCCTCGGACTTGATGATCGAGGTGCGGTTCTTGAAGAAGCGGTCGGCGTCCAGGTCGTGCTCCTGGAGGAACTCCAGGGTGGCGGTGTGCACCGCGTTGAGCACCGGGACGGAGGCGTTGAGCGCGTTGTCGACCATGGAGCGGTTGTTCCAGGCGGTGCCGACCCAGGAGTGGCGGAGCCCGAAGGGCTCGGGCAGGCCGATGCCGCCGCCGAGCCAGCCGAGCAGGCCGGGCATCCGGTGGAAGGGGGCGCGGACGGCCTGGCGGACCACCTCGTCGTTGTCGATCAGGGGGAGCTTGACGGTGCGCTCCTCCCAGAACTTCACCGTCTTGGCGACCGACTTCTCCTTGTCCTTGGGCTTGTCGAAGAAGACGCCCTTGACCGGGCCGAGCGCGTAGCCGGCCACCGAGATGCTGAGCACGTTGGCGAGCAGGGTCACCGTCACGGTGAAGGTGATGATCAGCTTGCCGTCGTGGGTGATGAACTGGGTGGCCAGGTAGTGCCGGGGGCCGCCGGGGAAGGTCTGCTTGTCGGCGAGGCTCTGCACGGCGAAGTCGCGCATCCGCTCGCCGTCCATGTCGGCGCCGCTGGGGCGGCTGATCTCGTCGGCGCCCTCGCTGACGTCGAAGACCGCCCACTGCTTGATGGCGACGTTGGGGATGCCGCTGTTGGCGACGTGGCTGATGCCGAGGCCCTTGAGGTGGGCGGAGATCCGGCGGACCAGGTCCCAGGGGTGGAAGGCGCGGAAGTCCGCGTGGCCCTCGGCGGGGTGGAGGGTGTCGGCCAGGCGCCACTCGCCCCAGCGGCGGCCGGCGCCCAGGATGCCCTTGGGGCCGGCGTAGTGGTGGACGTTGGTGTCCTGCTCGGCGTCCAGCCGGCCGAGCTTGTCGCGCAGGTCGTTGGCCTTCTTGTCCAGGTCGTCGCGGGGGACGGCCTTGGCGACGGTGGCGGCGACGGCGCTGCCCTCGACCAGGGCCTGCCAGCGGCCGCGCAGGTCGGTGGCGGAGCGTTCGACGATCCTGCGGGCGAGGTACCAGCCGAGCACCGGGGCGAGCATGGTGATCCGCAGGTAGATGCCGAGGAAGCCGGCCGCCGGGGGCCGGAGCAGCAGGAAGCCGGCCAGGACGGCGGCCGCGATCAGGGCGAGGGCGCCGTAGGTGTCGGCCCCCTTGGCGTTGTCCCGCTTGAGCCAGGCGCGGAGTTGGAAGGCGCCGAGCCAGATCAGGGTGCCGGGGAGGAAGAGCAGGCCGGTGATGACGGTGACGGTGCTGAGTTGACGGTCGCGGGCGTGGCGGAGTTCCTCGGCGGCCAGGCAGTGTTCGACGACCTGGCGGGTGTCGACTCCGAAGGACGGGACGAGGGGTTTGCGGTCGCCGCCGAGGGCGCGGGAGATCAGGGCCTTGCTGAAGGCCTCGCCGAGGTTGGGGCGGAAGAGCGCGAAGCGGCCCTTCTTCTCCTTGGCGTCGGTGACGTCCGTGACGAACTTGCCGATCTCGCCGTCGCGGTAGGCGGCGGAGGAGAGCGCCTGGGTGACGGCCGTCTGCGGGCCGGCGTCGGTCCGGGGTATCTGCGCACCCGGGGTCATGTCGAGTGTGGCCACGGTGGCGTCTGCTCCTCCCCTTGTCAGCGGCAGGTTACCGTGCGGTGGCACCCCTGCGCGGATGATCGTCTGAAGTACCGTCACGAACCGGTGCGTTCCGGCCGCACCGGGGCCTGAGGGGCATGATGCCCACCTTCGGCCGGGTCGATACCCGCCCGGGCCGACGGTGTGGGGTGGAGGAGGATGGAGGGAGAAGACGATGAAGGGGGTTGTCGTGAAGGATCCGGTGCTGGTCTTCGACGGGGACTGCGCGTTCTGCTCGTCCTGCGTGCGCTGGGGGGAGGCGTACCTGCGGCAGACGCTGGCCTCGGGGGGCTGGGAGTCGGTGCCGTTCCAGTTCGCGGACCTGGCGGAGCTGGACGCGCTGACGGGCGGCCTCGGTGAGGTGTCGGCCGAGCGGGCCGGGCGCGAGGTGCTCTGGGTGACGCCGGCGGGCCGGGTGTACGGGGGCGCGCAGGCGGTGGCGCGGCTGTTGATGCGCACGGGGGGCGCGTGGGCGTACCTGGGCGCGCTGTTGACCTTGGCGCCGATGCGCCCGGTGGCGGGCGTGGTGTACCGCTGGGTGTCCCGCAACCGGCACCGGATGCCGGGGGGTACGGCGGCGTGCGCGCTGCCGAACCGGAAGCCCGCTCAGTCGGTGTAGCGCTCGGCCAGGGCGGCGGGCATGGGTTCGTGGCGCAGGTGGGCGCGGGAGAACTCGGCGGTGCCGTGGGTGAGGGAGCGCAGGTCGACCGGGTAGCGGACGAGTTCGAGTTCGGGGACCTCCGCGCGCAGCAGGGTCAGCCCCTGGCCGCCGGTCTCGGTGCCGAGGACGCGGCCGCGGCGCGCGGAGAGGTCGCCGAGGACGGCGCCGAGGTACTCGTCGGGCAGCAGCACGCTGACGGCGGCGACGGGTTCGAGCAGTCGGATGACGGCGTGCTCGGCGGCGTCGCGCAGGGCGAGGGCGGCGGCGTTCTGGAAGGCTCCGTCGGAGGAGTCGACGGAGTGGGCCTTGCCGTCGGTGAGGGTGACCCGGACGTCGACGAGCGGGTGGCCGGTGGCGACGCCCTTGGCGAGTTGGGCGCGGACGCCCTTCTCGACGGAGGGGATGAAGTGCTTGGGGACGGCGCCGCCGACGACGTGTTCCTGGAACTCGAAGCCGGAGCCGGCCGGGAGGGGTTCGACCTCCAGGTCGCAGATGGCGTACTGGCCGTGGCCGCCGGACTGTTTGACGAGCCGTCCGTGGCCGGCGGCGGCGGTGCCGAAGGTCTCGCGCAGGGCGACCTTGGGTTCGACGGTGTCGACGTGGACGCCGTGGCGGGTGCGCAGCCGGTCGAGGACGACCTCGGCGTGGGCCTCGCCGGTGCACCAGAGGACGAGCTGGTGGGTGTCGGGGTTCTGTTCGAGCCGTAGCGCGGGGTCCTCGGCGGTGAGCCGGGTGAGGGCCTGGGAGAGCTTGTCGTCGTCGGCCTTGCTGTGGGCTTCGACGGCGATCGGCAGCAGGGGCTCGGGGAGGGTCCAGCCGTCGAGTTCGACCGGGTGGCCGGGGTCGTGGACGGTGTCGCCGGCCCGGGCGGTGGTGAGTTTGGCGGCGCAGACGAGGTCTCCGGCGACGGCGTGCGGGACGGGGCGCTGGAGTTTGCCGAAGGGGCTGGTGAGGCCGGTGACGCGTTCGTCGCCGTTCTGGTCGGCGGTGTGGGCGGGGCCGACGAGGTGGATCCGGCTGTCGGGGCGCAGGGTGCCGGCGTAGACGCGCAGCAGGCTGATCCGGCCGACGTAGGCGTCTCCGGTGACGCGGACGACCTGGGCGGCGAGCGGGGCGTCGGGGTCGCAGTCGGGGGCAGGGCGGGTGCGTTCGGTGGGGTTGGGGAAGGTGTGGGCGATCAGGTCGAGGAGTTCGGCGGCGCCGAGGCCGTTGTCGCTGGTGGGGACGGCGGGGTGGAGGGTGCAGTCGAGGACTTCGCGGCGCATTCCGGCTTCGAGGGAGTCGGTGTCGAGGGGGTCGCCGGAGAGGTAGCGCTCCATGAGGGTGTCGTCCTGGCCGGAGATGGCTTCGACGAGGCTGTCGTGGGCGGGGCCGGTGTCGGGCAGGGGGGTGGCGTCGCCGTAGGTGTCGCCGGTGAGCAGGTCGACGCTGCCGTCGGGGCGCCCGTCGTGGAGGACGGGCAGGAAGAGCGGGCGCAGGGTGTCCGGGCCCAGGTCGAAGGCGTCGTGGCAGCTGGTGAGGATGGCGTCGAAGTCGGTGCGGGCGAGGTCGAGTTTGGCGACGGCGATGGCGCGGGGGATGCCTTCGGCGGCGCATTCGCGCCAGAGGGCGCGGGTGGGGGCGGTGACCGGGTCGGTGGCGGAGACGACGAAGACGGCGGCGTCGGCGGCGTGCAGGGCGGCGCGCAGGTCGGCGGCGAAGTCGGGGTGGCCGGGCGGGTCGATCAGGTTGATCTTGACGCCCTTCCATTCGAGGGGGAGCAGCGAGAGCTGGACGGAGCGCTGCTGCTGGTGCTCGATGGGCTCGTGGTCGGAGACGGTGGTGCCGTCGGTGACGCGGCCGGCGCGGCCGGTGGCGCCGGCGGCGAGGGCGAGGGATTCGGCGAGGGTGGTCTTGCCCACACCGGTGGAGCCGACGAGGACGACGTTGCGCAGGTCCGTGGGGCCGGTGACGGCGGGCGCCTGGCCGGCTCGTGCGGTGCTGCGGTCGGGCATCGGGGTCTCCTCCCGTCGCGCCGAGGCTTGTCCTTGGCAGTCTAGGGTCGGGTGTCGCTCCGGCGCGTGTCGTGGCGGGGATGCCGTCCGGCGGTGCGTGCGACTGAGGGTGTCCCGGGCGTGGCTACGATGGGTGGCGCCGGGCGGGCTCATTCGTCCGGCCGTCTGCCGCGTCCGCTGCGCCAGGCGGGTACCTGGGAGATCGGAGCGGCTGGGAAGGCCATGCTCAACAAATACGCGCGTGCCTTCTTCACACGTGTTCTGACCCCGTTCGCCGCGTTCCTGATCCGGCTGGGCGTGAGCCCGGACGCCGTGACGCTGATCGGTACCGCCGGTTCGGTGGCCGGTGCGCTGGTGTTCTTCCCGCGTGGGGAGTTCTTCTGGGGCACCATCACGATCACGCTGTTCATCTTCTCGGACCTGGTGGACGGGAACATGGCCCGTCAGCTGGGCCGGACCAGCAAGTGGGGTGCCTTCCTGGACTCCACGCTGGACCGGGTCGCGGATGCCGCGATCTTCGGCGGTCTGGCGATGTGGTACGCGGGCAAGGGCGACAACAACCTGCTGTGCGCGGTGGCGATCTTCTGCCTGGCCAGTGGCCTGGTGGTGTCGTACACCAAGGCGCGGGCGGAGAGCCAGGGCCTGCCGTGTGACGTGTCGGGGCTGGTGGAGCGGGCCGAACGGCTGGTGATCAGCCTGGTGGCGGCCGGGGTCGCCGGTCTGCACACCTTCGGGGTGCCGTACGTGGAGTGGCTGCTGCCGGTGGCGCTGTGGCTGGTGGCCGCGGGCAGCCTGGTGACGGTGGTCCAGCGGATGGTGACCGTGCGCCGTGAGGCGTTCGAGGCCGACCGAGCGGCGGCCGGGAGCTGATGGGGGGCGTCCTGCGGTGAGGGACCGACTGGTGTACTGGGCGTACGCGCTGGGCTGGGCGGTGCTGAAGCACCTGCCGGAGCCGGTGGCGCGGTGGCTGTTCGACCGGCTGGCGGACCAGGCCTGGCGCCGCCGCGGGCCGCGGGTGCGGCAGCTGGAGGCGAACCTGCGGCGGGTCCGTCCGGGCCTGCACGAGGCGGCGCTGCGGCGGTTGTCGCGGGCCGGGATGCGCTCGTACCTGCGGTACTGGATGGAGTCCTTCCGGCTGCCGGTGTGGAGCCGGGAGCGGGTCCTGCGGGACGTGCAGGTGGACGGCTACGAGCACCTGCGGGAGGTGCTGGAGTCCGGGCGGGGCGCGGTGGTGGCGCTGCCGCACATGGGCAACTGGGACCTGGCGGGCACCTGGATAGCACAGCTGGGCCACCCGTTCACGACGGTCGCGGAGCGGTTGAAGCCGGAGCGGCTGTTCGACCGGTTCGTGGAGTTCCGGGAGGGTCAGGGCATGGAGGTCCTGGCGCTGACCGGCGGCGGGGTGAACGTGATCGGCACGCTGGCGCGGCGGCTGCGCGAGGGCAAGCTGGTGTGCCTGGTGGGGGACCGGGACCTCTCGGAGGCGGGCATCGAGGTGTCCTTCTTCGGTGAGGCGACCCGGATGCCGGCCGGCCCGGCGGCGCTGTGCCAGCGCACCGGGGCGGCGCTGCTGCCGGTGACGCTCTGGTACGACGGTCCGGTGCTGCGGGGGACCATCCACCCGGAGGTGGCGGTGCCCGAGGAGGGCGACCGCAAGGCGCGGACCCTGGCGATGACCCAGGCGATGGCGGACGTGTGGCAGCGGGGGATCAGCGAGCACCCGCAGGACTGGCACATGCTGCAGAAGTTCTGGCTGGCCGACCTGCCGGCCCGTGAGACGGTGGGGGGCGGGCCCGCGGCGGTGCGCGCCGAGGTGGCGACGGAGCCCGCCGCCGAGGCCTCCGGCGCCTGAGCCCGGCCCGTACGACTGTCCGAAGGAGCTTGAGGAACCCGTGAAGATCGGCATCGTCTGCCCGTACGACTGGGACGTCCCCGGTGGGGTGCAGTTCCACATCCGGGACCTCGCCGAGCACCTGATCGGTCTGGGGCACGAGGTGTCGGTGCTGGCGCCGGCCGAGGACGACGAGGCGCTGCCGCCGTACGTGGTCTCGGCGGGGCGGGCGGTGGCGGTGCCGTACAACGGGTCGGTGGCGCGGCTGAGCTTCGGCATCCTGTCGGCGGCCCGGGTGCGGCGGTGGCTGCGCGAGGGCCGCTTCGACATCCTGCATGTGCACGAGCCGGCCTCGCCGAGCCTGTCGATGCTGGCCGCCTGGTCGGCGACCGGGCCGATGGTGGGCACCTTCCACACCTCGAACCCGCGCTCGCGGGCGATGATCGCGGCCTCGCCGATCCTCCAGCCGGGGCTGGAGAAGATGCGGGCCCGGATCGCGGTGTCGGAGTACGCCCGGCGCACCCTGGTGGAGCACCTGGGCGGGGACGCGGTGGTGATCCCCAACGGCGTGGACGTGGGGTTCTTCGCGGAGGCCGAGCCGGACGAGCGGTGGACCGGCGGCGCGGCCGCGGGGGAGCCGGGCACGATCGGCTTCATCGGCCGGATCAACGAGCCGCGCAAGGGCCTGCCGACGCTGCTGGCGGCGCTGCCGCGGATCCTGGCCGAGCGGCCGGGGGTGCGGCTGCTGGTCGCGGGCAAGGGCGACGAGGAGGAGGCCGTGGCCGGCCTGGCGCCCGAGGTCCGCGCGCAGGTGGAGTTCCTGGGCATGGTCTCGGACCGGGAGAAGGCCCGGCTGCTGCGCAGCGTGGACCTGTACGTGGCGCCGAACACCGGTGGCGAGAGCTTCGGGATCATCCTGGTCGAGGCGATGTCGGCGGGCGCCCCGGTGCTGGCCAGCGATCTGGACGCGTTCAAGCAGGTGCTGGACGGCGGGGACGCGGGGGAGCTGTTCCCGGTGGAGGACGCGGACGCGCTGGCCCGTACGGCGCTGCGGCTGCTGGGGGACCCGGGGCGGCTGGAGGAGCTGAGCAAGGCGGCCTCGCGGCACGTGCGGCGGTTCGACTGGTCGACGGTCGGCGCGGACATCCTGGCGGTGTACGAGACGGTGACGGCCGGGGCGGCGGCGGTGGTCGAGGAGGACGAGCGCAGCAGCCGGCGAGGGCGGTTCGGCCTGGCCCGGGACTGACGGCCGGGGGCTTGCGCGGGACCGGGTGTCAGCGGGGTTAGGGTCGGGCCGACCGCACCACTGTGACCCATGGGGGAACGATGCCGCAGATTTCCGTCGACTACTCGTCGAGCCTGGCCGGGGCCTTCGACCGCCGGGCGCTGGGCCTGGCGATCAACCGGCTGGCGGAGGAGACGATCGACGCCAAGCCGGGGTCCTGCAAGACGCTGTTCCGGCGGAGCGAGGACCTGGTGGTCGGCTCCGACGGGTCGGTGGGCGACGCCCAGGTGTACGTCGAGTTCCAGCTCTTCCCGGGCCGTGCGCCGGAGGCGAAGGCGGCGCTGAGCGAGGGCGTGATGGCGCTGTTGGCGAAGCACGTGCGGCCGGCGCCGGGGACGCGGCTGTTCACCGCGGTGAACGTCGCGGACATCGACCGGGAGAGCTACCGCAACGGCCTCGTCCAGGGCTGACACCGGGCGGGGCGGCCGGTGACACCCGGTAACGTAGCGGTCCGTGACTACCTGGATCTGGGCCGGCGTGGCCGTGGTGCTGTTCGGCATGTACCTGAGTTGGACGGCCGGCCGTCTGGACCGGCTGCACGCCCGGATCGACGCGGCGCGGGCGGCGCTGGACGCGCAGCTGGTCCGTCGGGCCTCGGTGGCGATGGAGCTGGCAACGTCCTCGCTGCTGGATCCGGCGGCCTCGCTGCTGCTGCTGGACGCGGCGCACGCGGCCCGGCAGGCCGAGGACGAGCACCGCGAGGTGGCGGAGAGCCAGTTGAGTCTGGCGCTGCGGGCGGTGTTCGAGGAGCCGGAGCAGGTGGCGGCGCTGGTGGCCGAGCCGGGCGGCGAGGAGGCGGTTCGTGATCTGACGGCCGCGGTGCGGCGGGTGCCGATGGCCCGTCGGTTCCACAACGACGCGGTGCGGGCGGCGCGGGCGGTGCGGGAGCACCGGCTGGTGCGGTACTTCCGCCTGGCGGGCAAGGCGCCGTTCCCGATGGCCTTCGAGATGGACGATGCCCCACCGGCCGCCCTGACGCCCGAGGGAGCGCCTGCGTAGCCCGAGGGGGCGCCTGCATAGGCTGTCCCCGGATACGGCCCGTTTGTCGCATCCCGTCGTCCGGGCTGGACTTGGTGGCGCATGGTTGGGCCACCCGTTCCGCCTACCATAGGGCGATAGCACTGGTTCATCTTCGAGTGAGGTCTCACGTGTCCACCACCCCCACCACCGCAGACCAGCCGCAGATCGGTACCGCCCGGGTCAAGCGCGGCATGGCCGAGCAGCTCAAGGGCGGTGTGATCATGGACGTGGTCAACGCCGAGCAGGCGAAGATCGCCGAGGACGCCGGCGCGGTGGCCGTCATGGCCCTGGAGCGGGTTCCCGCCGACATCCGCAAGGACGGCGGCGTGGCCCGCATGTCCGACCCGAACATGATCGAGGAGATCATCGCCGCGGTCTCCATCCCGGTGATGGCCAAGTCCCGCATCGGCCACTTCGTCGAGGCCCAGGTCCTGCAGTCGCTGGGTGTCGACTACATCGACGAGTCCGAGGTGCTGACCCCGGCCGACGAGGTCAACCACTCCGACAAGTTCGCCTTCACCACCCCCTTCGTCTGCGGTGCCACCAACCTGGGCGAGGCCCTGCGCCGCATCGCCGAGGGCGCGGCCATGATCCGCTCCAAGGGTGAGGCCGGCACCGGCAACGTCGTCGAGGCCGTCCGCCACCTGCGCCAGATCAAGAACGAGATCGGCCAGCTGCGCGCGCTCGACCACAACGAGCTGTACGCCGCCGCCAAGGAGCTGCGCGCCCCGTACGAGCTGGTCAAGGAGGTCGCCGAGCTCGGCAAGCTGCCGGTCGTGCTGTTCTCCGCCGGTGGCGTGGCCACCCCGGCCGACGCCGCGCTGATGCGCCAGCTGGGCGCCGAGGGCGTCTTCGTCGGCTCCGGCATCTTCAAGTCGGGCGACCCGGCCAAGCGCGCCGCCGCCATCGTGAAGGCCACCACCTTCTTCGACGACCCGAAGATCATCGCGGACGCCTCCCGGAACCTGGGCGAGGCCATGGTCGGCATCAACTGCGACACCCTGCCGGAGACCGAGCGCTACGCCAACCGCGGCTGGTAATCACTCCCGCCCTTCGCCGGCCCGCCGCAGCGCTTCGGTGTGCGGCGGGCCGCGCCGCGTCCGTCCGTAGTAACGATCGATAGAGGTTGAAGACCGTGAGCACTCCAGTCATCGGCGTCCTCGCCCTGCAGGGCGACGTCCGCGAGCACCTGGTGGCGCTGGCCGAGGCAGACGCGCTGGCCCGTCCCGTGCGCCGTGCCGAGGAGCTGGCCGAGGTCGACGCACTGGTGATCCCCGGCGGGGAGTCCACCACCATGTCCAAGCTGGCCCTGCTGTTCGGCGTGATGGACCCGGTGCGCGAGCGGGTCGCCGCCGGGATGCCGGTCTACGGCACCTGCGCGGGCATGATCATGCTGGCCGACAAGATCCTCGACGGCCGGGAGGACCAGGAGAGCGTCGGCGGCATCGACATGACCGTGCGCCGCAACGCCTTCGGCCGGCAGAACGAGTCCTTCGAGTCCGGCCTCGCCTTCAAGGGCCTGGACGACGCGCCGGTGCACGGCGTCTTCATCCGCGCCCCCTGGGTCGAGGCGGTCGGCGCGGGCGTCGAGGTGCTGGCCGAACTGCCCGGTGCGGACGGCCCGGAGAGCCGGATCGTGGCCGTGCGCCAGGGCAACCTGCTGGCCACCTCGTTCCACCCGGAGCTCACCGGCGACCACCGCGTGCACGCCTACTTCGTGAAGATGGTCGAGGAGCACCTCGCCGCCCGGTAGGGCTCCGGTAGCCGTGTGCGCCTTACCGGCGACGACACCGGTAAGATCTCTCCTGTTTCATTTCCCTTTGGCGACGTAAAGGAGCTGGCGATGTCCGGCCACTCTAAGTGGGCTACCACCAAGCACAAGAAGGCCGTGATCGACGCCAAGCGCGGCAAGCTCTTCGCCAAGATGATCAAGAACATCGAGGTGGCGGCGCGCACCGGCGGTCCCGACCCGGCGGGTAACCCGACCCTCTACGACGCCATCCAGAAGGCGAAGAAGAGCTCGGTCCCGATCGACAACATCAACCGCGCCGTCAAGCGCGGTGGCGGTCTGGAGGCCGGCGGCGCCGACTACCAGACCATCATGTACGAGGGCTACGGCCCCAACGGTGTCGCCGTCCTGATCGAGTGCCTCACCGACAACCGCAACCGCGCGGCCTCCGACGTGCGCGTCGCGATGACCCGCAACGGCGGCTCGATGGCCGACCCGGGCTCGGTGTCGTACCTGTTCAACCGCAAGGGCGTCGTGATCGTCCCCAAGGCGGACGGCGTGGACGAGGACAAGCTGTTCGAGGTCGTCCTCGACCAGGAGCCGGAGGAGATCAACGACCTCGGCGAGTCCTTCGAGATCGTCTCCGAGGCCTCCAAGATGGTCGCCGTGCGCACCGCGCTGGTGGACGCCGGCGTCGACTACGACTCGGCCGAGGCCAACTTCCTCCCGAGCATGCAGGTCGAGCTGGACGTCGACGGCGCCCGCAAGATCCTCAAGCTGATCGACGCCCTCGAGGACAGCGACGACGTGCAGAACGTCTTCGCCAACTTCGACATCTCCGACGAGGTCGGTGCGCAGCTCGACGCCGAGTAACGGCGCTGAGTGATCGTTCTCACTGCCCGGCCCGGTGGTCCCAGGACCGCCGGGCCGGTGTCGTCGGCGGGGTTGTCGGACCCGGGCGGTAGCCTTCGCGAAGGTCACCCGCGAGTCGACGAGTGGCGGGGTTTCGAGAGGCGGGGCGTGGCGTGCGGGTGCTGGGTGTTGACCCCGGGCTGACCAGGTGCGGGGTCGGCGTGGTCGAGGGCGCGCCGGGCCGGCCGTTGCGGATGGCCGGGGTCGGGGTGGTGCGCACGCCGGCCGACGCCGAGATCGGGCAGCGGCTGCTGCTGGTCGAGCAGGGGCTGGAGAGCTGGTTGGACGAGCACCGGCCCGACCTGGTCGCGGTCGAGCGGGTCTTCGCCCAGCACAACGTCCGTACCGTGATGGGCACCGCCCAGGCGAGCGCGGTCGCGATGCTCTGCGCGACCCGGCGCGGCATCCCCGTCACCCTGCACACCCCCAGCGAGGTCAAGGCCGCCGTCACCGGCTCCGGTCGGGCGGACAAGGCCCAGGTCACGGCCATGGTGCAGCGCCTGCTGCGGCTGGACGCCCCGCCCAAGCCCGCCGACGCGGCCGACGCGCTGGCGCTGGCGATCTGCCACATCTGGCGCGGCGGGACGACCAACCGGTTGCAGGCCGCGGCCGAGGCCGCCGCCCTGGCGGCCCGTTCCACGCCCGTGAAGGGCCCCTTCTCCGTGAAAGGCAGTAGTCGGTGATCGCCTTCGTGCAAGGGCCGGTGGCGGCCATCGCCTCCGGAGTCGCCGTGGTCGAGGTGGGTGGGGTCGGCATGGCCGTCCAGTGCACCCCGAACACCCTGGCCGGGCTGCGGCTGGGTGAGCCGGTCCGGCTGGCGACCTCGCTGGTGGTCCGGGAGGACTCGCTGACCCTGTTCGGCTTCGCCGACGACGACGAGCGGGCCGTGTTCGAGATCCTGCAGGCCGCGCCGGGCGTGGGCCCCAAGCTGGCGCAGGCGATCCTCGGCGTGCACAGCCCCGACGCGCTGCGCGCCGCGGTGGCGGGCGGGGACGAGAAGGCGCTGGTCGCGGTGCCGGGCATCGGCAAGGCGAAGGCGGCCAAGCTGCTGCTGGAGTACAAGGACAAGCTGGGTGCCCCGCACGGCGCGGTGCCCGCGCAGAAGCCGATCGCCAGCGGCCCGGCGCCGTGGAGCGAGCAGCTGCACTCGGCGCTGACCGGCCTCGGCTACGCCCCGCGCGAGGCGGACGACGCGGTCGCCGCCGTCACGCCGGAGGCGGAGGCCCAGCAGACGCCCGATGTCGGCGCCCTGCTGCGGCTGGCCCTGCGCGGCCTCAACCGCGCCCGCTGAATCCATCTGACGACCTGTCCGTTTGTCGATACCGTCGATACCGGAGACTCTGGAGCCCGCGAGGATGTACGACTCGGAACCCGCCGACCGGCTGGTCACGGCCGCCGCCGACGGCGAGGACCAGGCGGTCGAGGCCGCGCTGCGCCCCAAGCTGCTGGACGAGTTCATCGGCCAGGAGCGGGTGCGCGAGCAGTTGTCCCTGGTGCTCCAGGCGGCCCGCCAGCGCGGCAGCGCGCCCGACCACGTGCTGCTGAGCGGGCCGCCCGGGCTGGGCAAGACCACCCTGTCCATGATCATCGCCGCCGAGCTGGGCGCCCCGATCCGGATCACCTCCGGCCCGGCCATCCAGCACGCGGGGGACCTCGCGGCGATCCTCTCCTCGCTCACCGAGGGCGAGGTGCTCTTCCTCGACGAGATCCACCGGATGTCCCGGCCGGCCGAGGAGATGCTCTACATGGCGATGGAGGACTACCGGGTCGACGTGATCGTCGGCAAGGGCCCGGGCGCCACCGCCATCCCGCTGGAGCTGCCGCCCTTCACCCTGGTCGGCGCCACCACCCGGGCCGGCCTGCTGCCGCCGCCGCTGCGCGACCGCTTCGGCTTCACCGGGCACATGGAGTTCTACGCCCCGTCCGAGCTGAAGCGGGTGGTGCACCGCTCGGCGGCGCTGCTGGACGTGGAGATAGACCCGGCCGGCGCGGCCGAGATCGCCGGGCGCTCGCGCGGCACCCCGCGCATCGCCAACCGGCTGCTGCGCCGGGTCCGCGACTACGCCCAGGTCCGGCACGACGGCGTGGTCACCGCCGGGATCGCCGCCCAGGCGCTGGACGTCTACGAGGTGGACGCCCGCGGCCTGGACCGCTTGGACCGCGCGGTGCTGGACGCGCTGCTGCGGCTGTTCGGCGGCGGACCGGTCGGTTTGTCGACCCTCGCCGTCGCGGTGGGGGAGGAGGCCGAGACGGTCGAGGAGGTGGCCGAGCCGTTCCTGGTCCGGGAGGGCCTGCTCGCCCGCACCCCGCGCGGTCGGATCGCGACCGCCGCCGCGTGGCAGCACCTGGGCCTCGTCCCGCCGCTCCAGACCACGCGCGGCAGCGTGCCGCCCCAGCCGGAGCTGTTCCCGCCGGACGGAAGTTGACCGCTCCCGGCCGAACGGGTGAGAGGTGGTCGTCGGTTCCCGCCTCCTTCCCCGGTGACCTGGCCCGGGGAGGATGCGGGGCAGATGTCCGGGGAAACTGTGCAGGCGGAGGGTCGCCACTTTCGGCGGCAGGATGCGATGCTTGGCGTTGTCCGATCAGTTCGGGGTCGCCTAGACTCCGCCGGACCGCCCCTCTCACCTGACGGGCCGACCCATACCACACAGGCCGCCGGCCGGCGGCCCGTAAAGGACCCTGGCTGCAGTGAACCTCATCATCCTTCTCCTCCCGATCATCGCGATCGTGCTCATGTTCCGGTCGCAGAAGAAGCGCCAGCAGCAGCAGCAGAGCATGCAGACCTCGCTGGAGCCCGGGGCGGGAGTGCGCACCATCGGCGGCCTGTACGCCCAGGTGAAGGCGGTCAATGACGAGACCGTCGAGCTGGAGATCGCTCCCGGCGTGGTCACCCACTTCACCAAGAGCGCCATCGCGGCCGTCCTGGACCCCCAGGAGTACGACGCGATCATCAACGGTCGCCCCGCCGACGACGAGCTGTCCGAGCCGGAGGCCGAGGACACCGACGCCGCGCCGGTCGAGGACAAGCCGCTGACGCTCACCAAGGACAGCGCCGAGAAGGGCGATGTCAAGGGGGATGTCGAGGGCGGGGCTCCCGCGAGCAAGTAGTACGGCCGGGTAACCCGCCCGGCCGCGCGGCACAGTGCCGCGAGCCCACAGGACCTCAGGGCCGCAGACCCGCCATGCCCCCGTCCCGCCACGAGCCGGACGGGGGTCCGGTCGGCTAAGTGGCATGGACAGGGAGAAACGAGCAAGGTGGCAACACCCAAGTCGCGCCCGCGCGACGGCTACCCAGGGCGGGCGCTGGCCCTCATCCTGGTCGTCACCGTCGGACTGGTCGCCCTCATGTTCGGGACGGGCAACACCAAGCCCCGGCTCGGTATCGACCTCGCAGGCGGCACCAGCATCACGCTGACCGCGAAGTCGACGGATCCCAAGGCGATCAACAAGACGAGCATGGACATCGCCGTCGGGATCATCGAGCGCCGCGTCAACGGGATGGGTGTCTCCGAGGCGGAGGTCCAGACCCAGGGCTCGGACACGATCATCGTGAACATCCCCAAGGGCGGCGACAAGCAGAACGCGGCGGAGCAGGTCGGTACCACCGCCAAGCTGTTCTTCCGTCCGGTCCTGGCGGTCGCGCCGAGCGGCTTCACCCCGCCCGCGCCCACCGGCACCCCGTCGGCCGGCGCCACCGGTAGCCCGAGTGCCGCCCCGTCGGGCAGCGCGACCCCCTCGGCCGGTGCCACCCCCTCGGCCGGTGCGAGCTCCTCCGCGAGCCACGCGCCCACCCCCTCCGGCAGCGCGAGCGCCACCAAGCAGGGCCGCTCCGTCGGTGAGGCGCTGGCCGCCGACGGCTCCACCCCGAGCGCCGCCGCCACGGGCGTGACCACCGCCCCGTCCGCCCCCGCCACCGGCTCGGCCGCCCCGGCCGCCTCCGGCGCGCCGAGCGCCCAGGCCACCCAGCCGAGCGCCGCCGACCTGACCGCGGCGATGACCCAGGGCACCGTGCCGCCGGAGCTGTCCGCCGCGTTCGCCGCCCTCGACTGCACCAAGCCGGAGGCCCGTACGGCCCAGACCGGCGCCGACGACAAGGCCGTCGTCCTCTGCTCGCAGAAGCCCGTGAAGGGCGGTTACTACGAGAAGCTGGTGCTCGGCCCGGTCGCGGTGAAGGGCTCGGACATCTCCAAGGCCCAGCCCTCCCTCGACCTCCAGTCCGGTGGTGGCTGGCAGGTCCAGATCCAGTTCAACGGCACCGGCACCGACGCCTTCACCAAGGTCACCGGCGCGCTGGCCACCCAGGCCCCGCCGAACAACCAGTTCGCGATCGTGCTGGACAACCAGGTCGTCTCGCACCCCGAGGTCAAGAACGCGATCCCCGGCGGCAGCGCCGTGATCACCGGCCAGTTCAGCCAGCCCGAGGCGCAGGACCTCTCCAACGTGCTGAGCTACGGCGCCCTGCCGCTCGAGTTCCAGAAGGGCGACATCACCACCGTCTCCCCGGCGCTCGGCAGCGACCAGCTCAAGGCCGGCCTCATCGCCGGCGCGATCGGCATGCTGCTGGTGGTCGCCTACTCGCTGGTCTACTACCGCGGCCTCGGCCTGGTCTCGATCGCCGGTCTGCTCGTCTCGGCGGCCCTGACCTACTCGATCATGAGCCTGCTCGGCGGCGGGATCGGCTTCGCGCTGAACCTGCCGGCGGTCTGCGGTGCGATCGTCGCGATCGGTATCACCGCGGACTCCTTCATCGTGTACTTCGAGCGCATCCGCGACGAGGTCCGCGAGGGCGCCCTGCTGCGCCCGGCCGTCCAGCGGGCCTGGCCGCGCGCCCGGCGCACCATCCTGGTCTCGGACTTCGTCTCCTTCCTCTGTGCCGCGGTGCTCTACGTGGTCTCGGTCGGCAAGGTCCAGGGCTTCGCGTTCACCCTCGGTCTGACCACCGCGCTGGACGTCGTGGTGATCTTCCTCTTCACCAAGCCGCTGATCACGCTGCTGGCCCGCCGGAAGTTCTTCTCCGACGGCCACCCGTTGTCCGGTCTGGACCCGAAGCGGCTGGGCGCCCGCCCGCCGCTGCGCAGCACCCGTCGCCGTAGCTCCTCCTCTGCCGCCGTGAAGGAGGCCTGACACCGTGTCGCGCTTCTCCAATCTGGGTCACCGGCTCTACCAGGGCGAGGTCAGCTTCGACTTCGTCGGGCGCCGCAAGCTCTGGTACTCCATCTCCGGCGTCATCGTGCTGGTCGCGGCGATCGGCCTGGCGATGGGTCTGCACCTGGGCATCGAGTTCAAGGGCGGCTCGGTCTACACCGTGACCAAGCCGGGCCTGACGATCTCGCAGGCGCAGGACACCGCTGACGGGATCGTCTCCTCGCACCCGCTGGTGCAGTCGACGGACAGCAACAAGATCCGCATCCAGGTCAGCACCGACGAGACGAAGAGCTCGGACGAGATCCGCAGCCAGCTCTCGCAGAAGCTCGGCGTGCCGCTGGACACCGTCGAGGCCCAGGTGATCGGCCCCAGCTGGGGCAAGCAGATCTCCGACAAGGCGCTCACCGGCCTGATCGTCTTCATGGTCCTGGTGACGGTCTACCTGGCGATCGCCTTCGAGTGGCGGATGGCGGTGGCCGCCCTGGTCGCCCTGATCCACGACCTCCTGATCACCATCGGCGTCTACGCCCTGGTGGGCTTCGAGGTCACCCCCGGTACGGTGATCGGCTTCCTGACGATCCTCGGGTACTCGCTCTACGACACGGTCGTCGTCTTCGACACCGTGAAGGAGAACGCGAAGGGGATCACCAAGCAGAACAAGCTCACCTACAGCGAGGCGGCGAACGCGGGCCTCAACCAGACCCTGGTGCGTTCGCTCAACACCACCGTGGTGGCGCTGCTGCCGGTCGCCGCGCTGCTGTTCATCGGTGGCGGCCTGCTGGGCGCCGGCACCCTGAACGACATCTCGCTCGCGCTGTTCATCGGCCTCGCGGCCGGTGCCTACTCCTCGATCTGCGTCGCCACCCCGCTGCTGGCGCAGCTCAAGGAGGAGCAGCCGGAGATGAAGGCGCTGCGCAAGCGCGTCCTGCAGCACCGGGCCGCCGCGGCCGCCAAGGCGGAGTCCGGCGACGCGGTGGCGACGGACGAGGGCGCGGAGGACGACCAGACTGCGGGTATGGTCGGTCAGCGCGGTCGGTCGGCCGGTACCACGCGTGCCAAGGGCCGTCCGTCGACCAAGCGCTGAACCCGATCCTGAGGACGAACACCACCATGACCACCGCCGACACCGCACTGGCCGAGCTGCTGGACAGCCGGATCCGGGACGTCCCGGACTACCCGAAGCCGGGTGTGCTGTTCAAGGACATCGCGCCGCTGCTCGCCGACGCCGAGGCCTTCGGCGCCCTCACCAGGGCGCTGGCGGACCGGGCGCTGGCGCTCGGGGCGACCAAGGTGGTGGGCCTGGAGGCGCGCGGCTTCGTGCTGGCGGCTCCGGCGGCCTTCGCGGCCGGACTGGGCTTCGTGCCGATCCGCAAGGCCGGCAAGCTGCCCGGCGAGGTGTTCCGGCGCTCGTACGAGCTGGAGTACGGCTCGGCGACGCTGGAGGTCCAGTGCGACGCCTTCGCGCCCGGTGAGCGGGTGCTGGTGGTGGACGACGTGCTGGCCACCGGTGGCACCATCGGCGCCTCGCTGGACCTCGTGAAGGAGGCCGGCGCCGAGCTGGCGGGCGTGGTGGTGCTGATGGAGCTGGGCTTCCTGGACGGCCGCGAGCGGCTGGCCGGGCACCTGGACGGCGCTCCGCTGGAGACGCTGGTCACGGTCTGAAGGGCATGACGGAAGGACGGCGGTCGGATCATCCGACCGCCGTCCTTCCGTTTCCGGGCCCGGCCGGATGAACACCGGGCCGCCCGGCTCGGTACCATGAAGATTCATCCCCTCCCGGTTGCGTCCGGACCGCACGGGCCTCGGCAGGGGTCGGCCCCGGTGCCCCCGAGGAGTGTCCTTGCCCGACGAGGTTGTGCCCACGGCCGCAGCGGCCGCCCCCGAGAACCGCCCCACGCCCTCGGGGGCCACCCCGGCACGCCCCACACCGGCCTCCTCGCGCCAGCTGGCCCCGCTCGGCCGCGGCTCCGGCACCGGCGGCGGCATGCGCGCCAGGCTGGCCCGCCTCGGCGGTCAGCGCTCCAGCGTGCTCAACCCCGTCCTGGAGCCGCTGTTCCGCTCGATCCGGGCGAACGACCCCAAGGCCGACCCGGTGCTGCTGCGCGACATCGAGCGCGCCTACGCCGTCGCCGAGAAGTGGCACCGAGGGCAGAAGCGCAAGAGCGGCGACCCGTACATCACCCACCCGCTGGCGGTCGCGACCATCCTGGCCGAACTCGGCATGGACGCCGCGACCCTGATGGCCGGGCTGCTGCACGACACCGTCGAGGACACCGACTACGGCCTGGAGACCCTGCGCAAGGACTTCGGCGACTCGGTGGCCCTGCTGGTCGACGGCGTCACCAAGCTGGACCGGGTCAAGTTCGGCGAGGCCGCGCAGGCCGAGACCGTCCGCAAGATGGTCGTGGCGATGGCCAAGGACCCCAGGGTCCTGGTGATCAAGCTCGCCGACCGCCTGCACAACATGCGCACGATGCGCTACCTCAAGCGGGAGAAGCAGGAGAAGAAGGCCCGCGAGACGCTGGAGATCTACGCCCCGCTGGCGCACCGGCTGGGCATGAACACCATCAAGTGGGAGCTGGAGGACCTCGCCTTCGCGATCCTCTACCCCAAGATGTACGACGAGATCGTCCGGCTGGTCGCCGAGCGCGCCCCCAAGCGGGACGAGTACCTGGCGACCGTCATCGACCAGGTCCAGGCGGACCTGCGCGGCGCCCGGATCACCGCCTCCGTCACCGGCCGGCCGAAGCACTACTACTCGGTCTACCAGAAGATGATCGTCCGGGGCCGGGACTTCGCCGAGATCTACGACCTGGTGGGCATCCGGGTCCTGGTCGACACCGTCCGCGACTGCTACGCGGCGCTGGGCACCATCCACGCGCGGTGGAACCCGGTGCCGGGGCGGTTCAAGGACTACATCGCGATGCCCAAGTTCAACATGTACCAGTCGCTGCACACCACGGTGATCGGGCCCGGCGGCAAGCCCGTCGAACTCCAGATCCGCACCTTCGACATGCACCGGCGGGCCGAGTACGGCATCGCCGCGCACTGGAAGTACAAGCAGCGCGCCGTCGCCGGGGCCTCCAAGATCCGCACCGACACCCCGACCCAGGTCCGCAAGGACGACAAGGCCGGCGCCGTCAACGAGATGGCCTGGCTGCGGCAGCTGCTGGACTGGCAGAAGGAGACCGCCGACCCGGGCGAGTTCCTGGAGTCGCTGCGCTTCGACCTGGCCAGCAACGAGGTCTTCGTCTTCACCCCCAAGGGCGACGTGATAGCCCTGCCGGCCGGGTCTACCCCGGTCGACTTCGCCTTCGCGGTGCACACCGAGGTCGGCTACCGGACCATAGGGGCCCGGGTCAACGGCCGCCTGGTGCCGTTGGAGTCGACCCTGGAGAACGGCGACGCCGTCGAGGTGTTCACCTCCAAGGCGGAGAACGCCGGCCCCTCCCGGGACTGGCTCGGCTTCGTCAAGTCCCCGCGCGCCCGCAACAAGATCCGCGCCTGGTTCTCCAAGGAGCGCCGCGAGGAGGCGATCGAGCACGGCAAGGAGGCGATCGTCCGGGCGATGCGCAAGCAGGGCCTGCCGATCCAGCGGATCCTGACCGGGGACTCGCTGGTCACCCTGGCCCACGAGATGCGCTACCCCGACATCTCCTCGCTCTACGCCGCCATCGGCGAGGGGCACGTCGCCGCGCAGAACATCGTCCAGAAGCTGGTCCAGGCGCTCGGCGGCGAGGAGGGTGCCACCGAGGACCTGGCCGAGACGGCCACCCCGACCCACGACAACCGGCGGGCCGTGCGCCGCCGGGCCAAGGGCGACCCGGGCGTGATCGTCAAGGGCGTCGAGGACGTCTGGGTCAAGCTGTCCCGCTGCTGCACCCCGGTGCCGGGCGACCCGATCGTCGGCTTCGTCACCCGCGGCAACGGCGTCTCGGTGCACCGCGCCGACTGCGTCAACGTCGAGGCGCTGAGCCAGCAGCCCGAGCGGATGATCGACGTCGAGTGGGCGGCCACCCAGTCCTCGGTCTTCCTGGTGGCCATCCAGGTCGAGGCGCTGGACCGCTCCCGGCTGCTCTCGGACGTCACCCGGGTGCTCTCCGACCAGCACGTCAACATCCTGTCGGCGGCGGTCCAGACCTCCCGGGACCGGGTGGCGATGAGCCGCTTCACCTTCGAGATGGGCGACCCGAAGCACCTGGGCCACGTGCTCAAGGCGGTCCGCGGCGTCGAGGGCGTGTACGACGTCTACCGGGTCACCTCCGCCCGCAAGTAGCCGCAGCGCACGAGGAAGGCCCCCGGGGAGCTCCCCGGGGGCCTTCCTCGTGCAGCGGGCCAGTGGCCTCAGCGGGCCGCTATCAGCCGCTGAACTCCTCCTGGCTCTTGTGCGCCTGCTCCAGCAGGGTCTCCACACCGGAGAGCTCGGCCTCCAGCTTGGCGACCTTGCCGGCGTTGCCCGCCGAGCGGGCCTTGTCCAGGTCGGCCCGGAGCTTGTCGGCCTTCGCCTCGAACAGGCCCACCATGCCGGCCGCGCGGGCCTTGGCCTCCGGGTTGGAGCGCTTCCACTCGGCGTCCTCGGCCTCGCGGATCGCCCGCTCGACCGCGTTCAGCCGGCCGTCCAGCTTCGGACGGATGTCGCGCGGCACGTGGCCGATGGCCTCCCAGCGCTCGTTGACCTCGCGCAGCGCGGCCTTGGCGGCCTTGAGGTCGGTGATCGGCAGGATCGCCTCGGCCTCGGTGGCCAGCGCCTCCTTGAGCTTCTGGTTCTCCACCTGCTCGGCGTCCCGCTCGCTGAACACCGCGGAACGGGCCTGGAAGAAGACGTCCTGCGCGCCGCGGAACCGCGCCCACAGCTCGTCCTCGACGTCCCGCTGCGCCCGGCCGGCGGACTTCCAGCGCGCCATCAGGTCGCGGTAGGTGGCCGCCGTGGTGCCCCAGTCGGTGGACGAGGACAGCGCCTCGGCCTCGGAGACCAGCGCCTCCTTGGTCTGCCGGGCCTGCTCGCGCTCGGCGTCCAGGGTGGCGAAGTGCGCCTTGCGGTGCTTGGAGAAGACCGAGCGGGCGTGCGAGAAGCGGTGCCACAGCTCGTCGTCGCTCTTGCGGTCCAGCCGCGGCAGGCCCTTCCAGGTGTCCACCAGGGCGCGCAGCCGGTCCCCGGCCTCCCGCCACTGGGTGGACTCGGCGAGCTGCTCGGCCTCGGAGACCAGCGCCTCCTTGGCGGTGCGGGTCTCGTCCTGGGCCTTGGCGCGGGCCGCCTTGCGCTCCTCCCGCCGGCTCTCGATCTCACCGGTGAGCGTGTCCAGCCGCTTGGCCAGCGCGTCCAGGTCGCCCACCGCGTGCCCCTCGGTCACCTGAGCGCGGAGGTGCTCCAGCGCGGTCTGGGCGTCCTTGGCGGCCAGGTCGGTGGTGCGCACCCGCTTCTCCAGCAGGCCGATCTCCACCTCGATGCCCTGGTACTTGCGCTCGAAGTAGGCGAGGGCCTCCTCGGGCGAGCCGGCCTGCCAGGAACCCACGACGCGTTCGCCGTCCGCCGTCCTGACGTACACCGTGCCCTGCTCGTCCACACGGCCCCACGGGTCGCTGCTCATAGCGCGTCCTCCACATGACGTCGCGCCCGCGCCGGGGCGGCGCGCGATCGTCGTCCACAGTTGATGTGCGGCGGACCGATGAGTCCGCCGTCCCCGTCCGCCGTGCCTTGCTGCCGAGGGTGACGGCTAGGCGGGTCCGGGCACCCTATACAACGCCAACATAGGCGACCAGGACCGGTGCTGTCCGCATCCGGGCCGGGCGATTTCGGTCCGGGGCCGGGCGGGAGGCGCGTCCGCCGCCCGCCGCCCGACCCCGGGGCCGGTCAACCCTTCGACACCGTAACCGAGTTGAGGGTGACGTCGGCCATCGGGTGGCCGTCGCCGGCGCCCTCCAGGGTGCCCGCGGCGGCGATCTTCTGGACCACGTCCAGGCCGCCGGTGATCTTGCCGAAGGGGGTGTAGTTCGGCGGCAGCTGGGTGTCCTTGTAGACCAGGAAGAACTGGCTGCCGTTGGTGCCCGGGCCGGCGTTGGCCATCGCCACGGTGCCCGCCGGGTAGGTCGCACCGGTCAGGTTCTCGTCCGCGAACTGGTAGCCGGGGCCGCCCGATCCCTTGGCGGTCGGGTCACCGCACTGGAGCACGAAGATGCCGTCGGTGGTGAGCCGGTGGCACTTGGTGTGGTCGAAGTACTGCTCGCCGGCCAGGAAGTTGAACGAGTTCACGGTGTGCGGGGCCTTGGCCGCGTCCAGCGCGACGGTGACCTTGCCGCAGTTGGTGTCCAGCGCCATGGTGTACGCGGCACCGGCGTCGACCGACATGGCCGGCTCGGCCTTGAACTGCTTGCCGTTGGGCGAGCCCGGCGCCGGGGCGGCGCAGCCCTCGACCGGCTTGCGGGTCGGGGCGGCGGCCGGGTCGGCCTTGGTCGGGTCGCCCTGGCTCGGCGCGGCCTGCGGGGTGGAGGCGGCCGAGCTGCTCTTGTCCTTGTCGTCGGAGCTGAACGCGCCGCCGGCGAACAGTCCGCCGCCGCCGGCCAGCACCACCACGGCGAGCGCGGCGCCCAGGATCGTGTTGCGGCGCTTGCGGGCGGACGCCGCCTCGGCGCGGCGCTGCATCTGGCGCTCGTACTTCTCGCGGGCGAGCTGCCGCCGCCGCTGTTCGCTGCTGACCACCGGCCGTGTCTCCTGAGCATGTGCGGGAAAAGTGGATGGGTTACGGAGCGGATCATCGCACCCATCGGCGGCCAAGTGTAGGGACCGGGCCCGTAAGGACGCGGTGAACCTGTCATGGCCCCGGCCCGCCATCGCCTATCTGGTTCGCAACCGGGCCCGGACCGCCGGTAGGCTTCCCTTACGTCATCACTACTGGTAGCCATCGCAGCTCACCGCCGCACACACCCGAAGGACGCGCGTGTTCATCGCCGGATTCCCCGCTGGAGCCTGGGGCACCAACTGCTACCTGGTCGCGCCGGCGGCGGGCGAGGAGTGCGTCATCGTCGATCCCGGGCACCAGGCCGCGCAGGGCGTCGAGGAGCTCATCCGTGAGCACCGGCTCAAGCCCGTCGCCGTCCTGCTCACCCACGGCCACATCGACCACGTCGCCTCGGTGGTCCCGGTCTGCGGCGCCCGCGGCGTCCCGGCCTGGATCCACCCCGAGGACCGGTACATGATGTCCGACCCGGAGAAGGCGCTCGGCCGCTCCCTGGGCACCCAGCTGATGGGCGAGCTCACCGTCGGCGAGCCCGACGACGTGCGCGAACTCACCGACGGCAGCGTGCTGGAACTGGCCGGCCTGCGGCTCACCGTGGACCACGCCCCGGGCCATACCGGGGGGTCGGTGACCTTCCGGACGCCCGGTGCCGAGGACCTCCCCCCGGTGCTGTTCTCGGGCGACCTGCTGTTCGCCGGCTCCATCGGGCGTACCGACCTCCCGGGCGGGGACGGCGAAGCGATCATGCGCTCGCTGGCCCGGGTGTGCCTGCCCCTCGACGACTCCACCGTGGTCCTCTCCGGCCACGGCGGTCAGACCACCATCGGCCGCGAGCGCGCCACCAACCCCTACCTCCGAGAGGCAGCGGGGGCGCCGGGCGCCCCGGCCTTCCCGCGACGAGGAATGTGACGGAAGAGAAGTTGAGCACCTTCACCGCCCCCAAGGGCACCTACGACCTGCTGCCCCCCAGCTCCGCGACCTTCCTGGCGATCCGCGAGCGCATCGCCGCGCCCGCCCGCCGGGCCGGTTACGGCTACGTCGAGACCCCGGTCTTCGAGGACGTGAAGCTGTTCTCCCGCGGCGTCGGCGAGTCCACCGACATCGTCTCCAAGGAGATGTACACCCTCACCACCAAGGGCGGCGACGAGCTCGCGCTGCGCCCCGAGGGCACCGCCTCGGTGCTGCGCGCCGCGCTCCAGGCCAACCTGCACAAGCAGGGCAACCTGCCGGTCAAGCTCTGGTACTCCGGCTCGTACTACCGCTACGAGCGCGCCCAGAAGGGCCGCTACCGCCAGTTCTCCCAGGTCGGCGCGGAGGCCATCGGCGCCGAGGACCCGGCGCTGGACGCCGAGCTGATCATCCTGGCCGACGACGCCTTCCGCGCGCTGGGCCTGAGCGACTACTCGCTGCTGCTCAACAGCCTCGGCGACAAGCAGTGCCGCCCGGTCTACCGGGCCGCCCTGATCGAGTTCCTCTCCGGCCTGGACCTGGACGAGGAGACCCGCCGCCGCGCCGAGATCAACCCGCTGCGCGTGCTGGACGACAAGCGCGAGTCGGTGCAGGAGCAGCTGGTCGGCGCCCCGATGCTGCGCGACTTCCTGTGCGAGGAGTGCAAGGCGTACGACGAGAAGGTGCGCGAGCTGCTCACCGCCGCCGGCGTCGCCTTCGTCGACGACCCGAAGCTGGTCCGCGGCCTGGACTACTACACCCGCACCACCTTCGAGTTCGTGCACAACGGCCTCGGCGCCCAGTCCGCGATCGGCGGCGGCGGCCGCTACGACGGCCTGTCCGAGATGATCGGCGGCCCGGCGCTGCCGTCCGTCGGCTGGGCGCTCGGCGTGGACCGCACGTACCTGGCGCTGGAGGCCGAGGGCGTCGTCCTCGACCTGCCGCCCGCGACCTCCGTCTACGCCGTCGCGCTCGGCGAGGAGGCCAAGAACCTGCTGTTCGCCAAGGTGATCGAGCTGCGCCGGGCCGGCGTCGCCACCGACCTCGCCTTCGGCGTCAAGAGCATCAAGAACGCCATGAAGTCCGCCGACCGGTCCGGCGCCCGCTTCGCCCTGATCGCCGGTGACCGGGACCTCGCCGAGGGCGTCGTCCAGCTCAAGGACATGAGCACCGGCGAGCAGACCCCCGTCGCCCTCGACGCACTCGTCACCACCCTGAAGGAGAAGCAGCTGTGATCCGCACGCACGACGCGGGCACGCTCCGCCCGGAGCACGCAGACACCACCGTCACCCTGGCCGGCTGGGTCGCCCGCCGCCGCGACCACGGCGGCGTCGCCTTCATCGACCTGCGCGACGCCTCCGGCACCGTGCAGATCGTGGTGCGCGACCTCGACTCGGTGCACGGCCTGCGCGCCGAGTACTGCGTCAAGGTCGTCGGTGACGTCCGGGTCCGCCCCGAGGGGAACGAGAACCCGGACATCCCGACCGGCGCGGTCGAGGTCGTCGTGAGCGACATCGAGGTCCTCTCCGAGGCCGCCCCGCTGCCGTTCCCGGTCGCCGAGTACGAGCCGGGCACGGTCAACGAGGAGGTCCGGCTGCGCTACCGCTACCTGGACCTGCGCCGCGAGGGCCCGGCCAAGGGCCTGCGGCTGCGCTCGAAGGTCAACAACATCATCCGCCGGGTGATGGAGGAGAACGACTTCCTCGACATCGAGACCCCGTACCTCACCCGCTCCACCCCCGAGGGCGCCCGCGACTTCCTCGTCCCGGTCCGCCTGCAGCCCGGCCACTGGTACGCCCTGCCGCAGTCGCCCCAGCTGTTCAAGCAGCTGCTGATGGTGGCCGGCATGGAGCGCTACTACCAGATCGCCCGCTGCTTCCGCGACGAGGACTTCCGCGCCGACCGCCAGCCGGAGTTCACCCAGCTGGACATCGAGGCCTCCTTCGTCGACCAGGAGGACATCCTGGCCCTCGGCGAGAAGATCGTCGGCTCCATCTGGCGCGAGGTCCACGGCTACGAGATCCCCAACCCGCTGCCGCGGATGACCTACGCGGACGCCATGGGCCGCTACGGCTCGGACAAGCCGGACGTCCGCTTCGGCCAGGAACTCACCGACCTCACCGAGTACTTCAAGGGCACCGAGTTCCGCGTCTTCCAGGCCCCGTACGTCGGCGCCGTGGTCATGCCGGGCGGCGCCTCGCAGCCGCGCAAGCAGCTGGACGCCTGGCAGGACTGGGCCAAGGCGCGCGGCGCCAAGGGCCTGGCCTACGTGCTGATCGACGCCGAGACCGGCGAGCTGCGCGGCCCGGTCGCCAAGAACCTCTCCGCGGAGCACCTGGCCGGCCTCGCCGCCGCGGCCGGCGCCAAGAACGGCGACGCGGTCTTCTTCGCGGCCGGCAAGGAGCGCCCCTCGCAGGAGCTGCTCGGCGCCGCCCGTCTGGAGATCGGCCGCCGCTGCGAGCTGATCGACGAGTCCCAGTGGGCCTTCCTCTGGGTCGTCGACTTCCCGATGTTCGAGCCGATCGAGGACGACAAGGGCCAGTTCCAGGGCTGGCACGCGGTGCACCACCCGTTCACCGCCCCGACCGCGGAGTCGCTGGCCAGCTTCGACACCGACCCGGGCTCGGCCCTGTCCAACGCCTACGACCTGGTCCTCAACGGCTCGGAGCTGGGCGGCGGTTCGATCCGTATCCACCAGCGGGACGTGCAGAAGCGGGCGTTCGACGCGATCGGCCTCTCCGAGGAGGAGGCGGCCTCGCAGTTCGGCTTCCTGCTGGACGCCTTCAACTACGGCCCGCCGCCGCACGGCGGTGTCGCCTTCGGCCTCGACCGGATCGTCACGCTGCTCGGCGGCTACGACACCATCCGCGACGTCATCGCCTTCCCGAAGACGTCCACCGGCGGCGACCCGCTGACCGGTGCCCCGACGCCGATCACCCCGGCGCAGCGCCGCGAGGCCGGCGTGGACGCCCAGCCGAAGGTCCGCGAGGACGCCAAGTCCGAGGCACAGCCCAAGAGCTGACACCTCGTCATACGCGCTAACCTGCAACGGCCCCGGACGGTCCACCCACCGTCCGGGGCCGGTCCACAACGTCGTGTGACACAGGGAGGGTTGACTGATGCGGGTCACCACGAGAGTCGAATGTCCGCAGGACGCCCCGGCGACCAGACGCGTGCACATGGCCGCGTTCCCCGGGCCGGACGAGGCGGACCTGGTGGACGCGCTGCGCCGCGACCCGGCCTGGCTGCCCGGGCTGTCGGTGGTCGCGGTGGACGACACCGGGCTGGTGATCGGGCACGCCCTGCTGACCCGGCTGCGGGTCGGCGGCGGTGACGGCGACGGGGACGGCGACGCGCTGGCGCTCGCACCGGTCGCGGTGGCACCGGAATGGCAGCGCCGGGGCGTCGGGGAGCTCGTCGTCCGGGCGGCGCTGTCGGCCGCCGAGGAGGCGGGGGAGAAGCTGGTGGTCGTGCTCGGCGACCCCGGGTACTACGGACGGTTCGGCTTCATCCCGGCCGGGCGGCACGAGGTGTCCGGCCCGTTCGAGGTGCCGGAGGCCTACTTCCAGGTGCTGCCGCTGCCCGCGTACGACGGCGGCCCGCGCGGGCTGTGCCGCTATCCGGAGCCCTTCGTCGAGGTGTAGGGCACGCCCTGTCCACCCGCTGCTCGCGTCCGACCTGCGGGGCCGCCGTTCTGCGCCTACGGTGAAGGGTCATCAGCGGCAGTCGGACGGAGGACCCAGGAGTGGCCGAGCAGCAGCAGCGGACCGCGAAGCCGGAACGGCTGGCGAAGAAGCCGTACGAGCGGGAACTGCTGCGGCTGCAGCAGGAGTTGGTGAAGCTCCAGGAGTGGGTGCGGGTCGAGGGCGCCCGCCTGGTGGTGGTCTTCGAGGGGCGGGACGCGGCCGGCAAGGGCGGCGCGATCAAGCGGGTGACGGAGTACCTGAACCCGCGCATCGCCCGGGTCGCGGCGCTGCCCACCCCGACCGAGCGGCAGAAGACCCAGTGGTACTTCCAGCGGTACGTCGAACACCTCCCGGCGGCCGGGGAGATCGTCCTGTTCGACCGCAGCTGGTACAACCGGGCCGGGGTCGAGCGGGTGATGGGCTTCTGCAGCGACGAGGAGTACTGGCAGTTCCTGCACCAGTGCCCGACCTTCGAACAGATGCTGACCGAGGCGGGCATCCTGCTGCGCAAGTACTGGTTCTCGGTCAGCGACACCGAGCAGGAGCGGCGGTTCCGGGACCGGCTGGAGGACCCGATGAAGCGCTGGAAGCTCTCCCCGATGGACGTGGAGTCGATCGCGCACTGGGAGGACTACTCGCGGGCCAAGGACGAGATGTTCGTCTACACCGACATCCCCCAGTCGCCCTGGCACGTGGTGGAGAGCGACGACAAGCGGCGGGCCCGGATCAACATGATCGCCCACCTGCTCTCCTCCGTGCCGTACCACGAGGTCGCCCCGCCGCGGATCGAGCTGCCGCCCCGCCCGGCCCCGCGCGGCTACCAGCGGCCCCCGCGCGACCTGCAGAAGTACGTTCCGGACCACGCTGCCAGACTGGAGTAGACGGGGCCCCGGCCGGGCGCTGCTACCGAACGGCCCCGCGTGGCGCCCGGGCGTCCACAGGAGGCGCTCATGTTCGTCCGTACCGTCTACGCGACCGGTGATCCGGACCGGATCGGCCCGACCCTGGAGGGCCTGGCCACCGAGGCCGTCGACCTGCTCTCCGGACAGCCGGGCTACCGCGGCTACGGGCTGTTCGCCGACCGGACCGTCGGCAAGATCACGATGGGCTCGTGGTGGGAGTCCGCCCAGGCCGAGCGTGACAGCGACGCGGCGCTGGGCACCCGCCGCCGTGAGCTGCTGGCGCCGCTGGCCGGCACCGTGACCACCGACGTCTGGGAGGCCGTGGCGACGGCGCCGCCCGGTGTCGCCGGACCCGGCGCGATGTTCCGGCTGTCGAGGTCCGACATCGATCCGGCCAAGGTGGACGCGGCGGCCGAGATCTTCCAGGACCAGGTGCTGCCGGTGCTGGAGAAGAAGCCCGGCTTCGTGACCGGCGCGATGCTGGCCGACCGCGCGACCGGCCGGCTCTCCGTGGGCTCGATCTACGCGGACCGGGCGAGCTTCGACGCCGCGCGCGGGCCGACAGCGGACTCCAGGGCGCACGCGCTGGCCGCGTTGGGAGGCACGCTGCGGTCGCTGGAGGAGTTCGAGGTGGTCCTGCTGGACCGCCGGACCCCGCAGGCGTAGCCGGTCCTGGTGTCGGCGGGCTCAACTAGGCTTCCGGTGTGGACGAACCGGACCTCTTCACCGCCGCCGCCGAGGAACTCCAGACCAGGGAGCCCGGCCGGGCCCCGCTGGCCGTACGGATGCGCCCGCGCACCCTGGACGAGGTGGCCGGGCAGCGGCAGCTGCTGAAGCCCGGCTCGCCGCTGCGCCGGCTGGTGTCCGGCTCCCGGGGGCCGGCCGCCACCAGTTCGGTGATCCTCTGGGGCCCGCCCGGCACCGGCAAGACCACCCTGGCGCACGTGATCAGCCAGGCCGTGGAGGGCCGCTTCGTCGAGCTGTCCGCGATCACCGCCGGGGTCAAGGAGGTCCGGGCGGTGATCGACGGCGCCCGGCGGGCGGTCGGCATGTCCGGCCGGGAGACGGTGCTGTTCCTGGACGAGATCCACCGCTTCTCCAAGGCCCAGCAGGACTCGCTGCTGCCCGCCGTGGAGAACCGCTGGGTCACCCTGATCGCGGCGACCACCGAGAACCCGTACTTCTCGGTGATCTCCCCGCTGCTGTCCCGCTCGCTGCTGCTCACCCTGGAGTCGCTGACCGACGAGGACGTCCGGGCCCTGCTGCGCCGGGCGGTGGCCGACGAGCGCGGCCTGGAGGGCGCGCTGGAGCTGACCGAGGAGGCCGAGGACCACCTGGTGCGGCTGGCCGGCGGGGACGCCCGGCGAGCGCTCACCACGCTGGAGGCGGCGGCCGGGGCGGCGCTGGAGAAGGGCGAGGAGAGCATCTCGCTGGCCACCACCGAGACGGCCGTGAACCAGGCGGCGGTGCGCTACGACAAGGACGGCGACCAGCACTACGACGTGGCCAGCGCGCTGATCAAGTCGATCCGCGGCAGCGACGTGGACGCCACCCTGCACTACCTGGCCCGGATGATCGAGGCGGGGGAGGACCCGCGGTTCATCGCCCGGCGGCTGATGATCTCGGCCAGCGAGGACGTCGGCCTGGCCGACCCGACGGCGCTGCAGACGGCGGTGGCGGCGGCCCAGGCGGTGGCGCTGATCGGCTTCCCGGAGGCTCGGATCATCCTCTCCCAGGCGGCGATCGCGCTGGCCCTGGCGCCGAAGTCCAACTCGGCCTACCTGGCGATCGACGCGGCGCTGGCGGACGTCCGGCAGGGGCTGGCGGGGGCCGTCCCGCCGCACCTGCGGGACGCCCACTACGGCGGCGCGGGCAAGCTCGGGCACGGCAGGGGCTACCAGTACCCGCACGACCTGCCGGAGGGCATCGCCGCCCAGCAGTACGCGCCGGACTCGGTGCACGGCCGGGAGTACTACCAGCCGAACCGGCGCGGCGGCGAGGTGCGGTACGCGGACACCGTGGAGTGGACGCGCGGGCGGCTGCGGGGGGAGCGCCGGAGCGCCGAGAAGCGGGCGGACAAGGAGGAGCAGAAGCCCGTGGAGAAGGGCGAGTGATCCACCGGTATACTCAGTCGGAGTGCCATGTCCCGGGACGGCGGCGGGGGAGACCCCACCGACCGGCCGCACCAGCGGGGCAGTGGCCGTAGGCCTCCTCCGGGAGGCCCGCACCAGGAGCGTCGCGCACCGTTTCGGTGTCGCGGACGGCCCGGTTTTCCGGGCCCTTCGTGTGACCAGCACTTCATGTGCCCGGCTCCGGAGAGCGGCTGATCCCTTCGCGCAGGCGTCGGGGTTATCTCCGGGTCGCGACATGCGACCTCCGTCAACACCTGGTGAAAGCCGTATTCGTAAGCAAGGAAGGTTTGGTTCATGGCGAACCAGAAGCGTCCCAAGGTCAAGATCGCGCGTGCGCTCGGCGTGCCGCTGACCCCGAAGTCCGTCAAGTACTTCGAGGCCCGCCCGTACCCGCCCGGCCAGCACGGCCGTGGTCGCAAGCAGAACTCGGACTACAAGGTCCGTCTGCTCGAGAAGCAGCGTCTGCGCGCCCAGTACGACCTGAGCGAGAAGCAGATGGCGCGCGCGTTCGACCGCGCGAAGAAGGCCGAGGGCAAGACCGGTGAGGCGCTCGTCGCCGACCTGGAGACCCGTCTGGACTCCCTGGTCCTGCGTTCGGGCATCGCCCGCACCATCTACCAGGCCCGCCAGATGGTCGTCCACGGCCACATCGAGGTCAACGGCGGCAAGGTCAACAAGCCGTCGTTCCAGATGAAGCCGGGCTTCGTGGTCACCGTCCGCGAGCGCTCCAAGGAGAAGGTCCCCTTCCAGGTCGCCCGTGAGGGTGGCTACGCGGGTGAGGGCCAGACCCCGAAGTACCTCGAGGTCAACCTGAAGGCCCTGGCCTTCCGCCTGGACCGTGCGCCGCAGCGCAAGGAGGTCCCGGTGATCTGTGACGAGCAGCTGGTCGTCGAGTACTACTCGCGCTGACCCACGCTCGGTTCGCACTTCGCGGAACCACGAGCGAGCCCCCGTCGCCTTTCGAGGCGGCGGGGGCTCGCCCCTTTTCCGGTGCCGGTCGGTCCGGTGCCGGTCGGCCCTCCGGTTACAGCTCCCCGCCCGCCATCGCGGCGGCCAGCCGCAGGTGCGGGCGGGCCTCCTCGGCGCGGCCCTGGCGCTCCAGGGTGCGGCCGAGCATCAGCCGGGCGTAGTCCTCGGCCGGGTCCAGGTCGAGGATCCGGCGCAGTTCGGCCTCGGCGCGGCCGAGCTGGGCGGAGTGGAAGTAGCTGCGGGCCAGCAGCAGCCGGACGGAGAGGTTGGCCGGCTCCTCGGCCAGCACGCCCTCCAGCATGCGGGCGGCGTCGCTGTACGCCTTGGACTCGAAGTAGAAGTTCGCGAGGCGGTACTCGTCGTGGACGGCCATGGTGCTCCTTCCGGGTGGATCCTTGCCTCCTCAAGCAATCGGCAAGCTTCAGCTATTCCGCACCGGCGACGGTGCCGGTGCGGGCGGCGCCGGGCAGGGACCGGGGCGGTGCCCCGGGCCGTCCGCCGCGCCCCCGTCGCCGAGCGCCCGGCACACCGCGGCGTCCAGGTCCAGCCGGCCGCCGGCCAGGTAGCAGTCCTCGTACTCCTGCTCGGTGAGCCCGGCCCGGGCCCGTTCGGCGCACTCCTGGTGCGGGCCGAAGAAGGAGCGCGAGCCCAGGAAGGGGTTGCCGACCGCGCGCCAGATCCGGTGCGCGGCGCCCTGCAGCACCCGGGCCTCGCACAGGTCGGCCGGCTCGCCCGGCCCGGGCGGCTCGGTCGCCAGCAGCGCCAGCAGGTCGATCCCCAGCACGATGCCGAGCAGGTCGTGGAAGCGGTGGTTCAGCCGGACGCACTCGCGGGCCAGCGCGCGGGCCGGCTGGACGGCGCCGTCCAGGTAGTGCGAGTACGCCGACGTGTACAGCACGTACGCGTACGCCCACTGCTCGCCGTGCTCCTCGCACACCTCGCGGGCCTGGCCGAACCAGAGCTCGGCGCTGTCCGGGTCGGCCTGGAACAGGTAGGCGAGGCCCAGCTCGATCATGGCCATCACCACGTTGCTGTTCAGCTCGCCGATGGTCCGGTAGTGCCAGAGCGCCTCCTCGAACAGCTCGGCGGCGCGCTCCGGGTCGTCGCCGATCAGGGCGACGCAGCCCTGGCGGTGGACGGCGTAGGCGAGGGCCCGGTCGTCGCCGGTGTCCAGGGCCTGGCGGCGGCACTCCTCCAGCGCGGGGCGGGCGGTGCCGAGGTCGCCCTGGAGGGTGGCCATGTAGCCGGTCACCCACAGGGCCTTGGCCCGGGCCTCGGTGGGTTCTCGGTCCAGGGCGAGCGCGCGGTCCAGCCAGTGCCGGCCCTCGCCGAGGTGGCCGCAGCCGACCCAGTAGAACCAGAGGGTGCCGGCCAGCAGCAGCGCGATCTGCTCCTCGCCGGGTTCGGCGAGGCAGAACTCCAGCGCGGCGCGCAGGTTGGTGTGGGCGAGCCGGGTGCGCTCGGCGGTCTCGGCCTGCCGGGGGCCGAACCACTCCACCTCGCCCCAGGTGGCCACGCCCAGGTACCAGTCCCGGTGGCGGCGCAGCAGCCGCTGCTCCCGGCCGGCGGCGCGCAGCCAGTGGCCGCCGTACTCGCGCAGGGTGTCCAGCAGGCGGAAGCGGACGCCGAAGGCGCTCTCCTCGCGCAGCACCACGGACTTGGCGACGAGTTCGTCCAGCAGGTCGAGCACGTCCTCGGGCTCGATGCCCTCGCCGGCGCAGACGTACTCGGCGGCCTCCAGGTCGAAGCTGCCGGCGAAGATCGACAGGCGGGCCCAGAGTAAACGTTCCTGCACAGTGCACAGCTCATGGCTCCAGCCGATCGTGGTCCGCAGCGTCTGGTGCCTCGGCAGGGCCGTCCGGGAGCCGCCGGTGAGCAGCCGGAAGCGGTCGTCCAGCCGGGCGGTGATCTGCTCCACCGACAGCGCCCGCAGCCGGCCGGCGGCCAGCTCCACCGCCAGCGGGATGCCGTCCAGCCGGCGGCAGAGCAGGCCGACGGCCTCCGCGTTCGCCTCGGTCACCTCGAAGGACGGCAGCACGGCCCTGGCCCGGTCGGCGAACAGCCGCACCGCGTCCGGCAGCGGGCCCGGACCCGTCCGCCGGTCCGGCGGCGGGTCGACCGGCAGCGGCGCCAGCGTCAGCAGGTGCTCGCCCGAGGCCCGCAGCGCGGCGCGGCTGGTGGCCAGCACCCGCAGGCCGGGCAGCGCGCGCAGCAGCGCGTCGGTCAGCTCGGCGCAGGCCTCCACCAGGTGCTCGCAGCCGTCCAGCACCAGCAGCAGGCGCAGCCCGGCCAGGTGCTCGCCCAGCACGTCCAGCGGCGGCCGGGCGGTGCCGTCGGTCAGCCGCAGCGCCTCCAGCACGGCGTGGCCGAGCAGCAGCGGGTCCTGCACCGGGGCCACGTCCACCAGCCAGGTGCCGTCCGGGAAGGCCCCGGCCGCCCGGGCCGCCGCCCGCAGCGCGAGCCGGCTCTTGCCCACCCCGCCGGGCCCGGTCACCGTCACCAGCCGGGCGCTGGCGAGCAGGCCCGCCAGATCGGTCAGTTCCCGCTGCCGCCCGACGAAGCCCGTCACCTCGGCCGGCAGCCGGCCCGGTTCCGGCTCGCGCGGCCGCGCCGCGGGCTGTGCTGTCCAGTCGCCGGCCAAGCGCTGCTCCCCGTTGCTCCGGCCCGGACCGCGCCGGTCCGGACGTGCGTCGGGCCGTACGGGCGACGGCCCGCCTGGCAGAACGAGGTGACCGGCCGGTAGGTTACGCGCACGGTTCGCACACCCGGGCGAGGCCACGGCCGTGACCCGGTCCGGAAACGCAGGCCGGGCGCGATAGGGTTCGGTTGGTAACCGGCAAGGCGAGGAGCGCGCAGAAGTGTCCGTGGGAGAGCTGGCCGGATTGCTCGTCGCCGTGTTCTGGGCGGTCCTGGTCACCCTGCTCGCCGTGGTGCTGGTCCGCCTCTCCCGGGTGCTGAAGGAGGCCACCGTCCTGGTCTCCGCGGTCACCGAGCAGGCCGTCCCGCTGCTGGCCGACGCGGGCGCCGCGGTGCGCAGCGCCAACGAGCAGCTGGAGCGGGTGGACGAGATCACCGCCAACGTGCAGGACGCCGCCGCCAACGCCAACGCGCTCTCCTCCACCGTGGCCGCCACGCTGGGCGGACCGCTGGTGAAGGTCGCCGCCTTCAGCTACGGCGTCCGCAAGGCCGTCGCCAAGCAGCAGGGGACCCTGCCGACCGGCCCGCTGCAGCCCGGCGAGCGCGACGAGCTCGCGCGACTGGTCCGGGCCGAGGTGCGCGCCGCGACCGCGCCCCGGGGCGGCCTGTTCTCCCGGGTCCGGCGAGCGGTGAGGAGCTGACGGCATGGCACGGATCTTCTGGATGGCCGTCGGCGCCGGCGCCGCGGTGTGGGCCATGAACAAGGCCAACGACGCCGTGCAGCGGCTCACCCCCGACAGCCTCTCCGGCACCGCCGCGCGCGGTGCGCTGCACCTGGGCGACCTCGCCAAGCAGTTCGCCCAGGACGTGCGCTCCGGCATGGCCGAGCGCGAGGAGCAGCTCAAGGACGACCTCGGACTGCACGGCACCGCCGTGGCGGAGCCCCGCAGTGCCGTCACGCGCAGCACCCGCCGGGTCCTGCGCGGGGAGCCGCAGTACCGAGCTATCTCGGCGGCGCCCGGTCGCCCGGCCGCCGCCCTGCCTCCCGCCAGAAGTGCCCGTACCACCCCACAGACCATTGAAGAGACGCCCCGCCGAGCCCTGCCGCGGGGCGGAACGAACCGGAAGGACCACTAATGGAGTCGGCTGAGATCCGCCGCCGCTGGCTGCGCTTCTTCGAGGAGCGCGGCCACACCGTCGTTCCGTCGGCGTCCCTGGTCGCCGACGACCCCACCCTGCTGCTGGTCAACGCCGGCATGGTGCCGTTCAAGCCCTACTTCCTGGGCGAGGTCAAGCCGCAGTTCTCGCGCGCCACCAGCGTCCAGAAGTGCGTGCGCACCCTGGACATCGAGGAGGTCGGGAAGACCACCCGGCACGGCTCCTTCTTCCAGATGTGCGGCAACTTCTCCTTCGGCGACTACTTCAAGGAAGGAGCCATCAAGTTCGCCTGGGAGCTGCTCACCACTCCCGTCGCGGACGGTGGCTACGGCCTGGAGAAGGAGAAGCTCTGGATCACCGTCTACAAGGACGACGACGAGGCCGAGCAGATCTGGCGTGACGTCATCGGCGTGCCCTCGGAGCGCATCCAGCGCCTGGGCATGAAGGACAACTTCTGGTCGATGGGCGTCCCCGGCCCGTGCGGCCCGTGCTCGGAGATCAACTACGACCGCGGCCCCGCGTACGGCGAGGAGGGCGGCCCGGCCGTCAACGGCGAGCGCTACCTGGAGATCTGGAACCTGGTCTTCATGCAGTACGAGCGCGGCCACGGCGACGGCAAGGACGGCTTCGAGATCCTCGGCGACCTGCCGAGCAAGAACATCGACACCGGTCTCGGCCTGGAGCGCCTCGCCGCGATCCTGCAGGACGTCGACAACCTCTTCGAGATCGACACCAGCCGGATGATCCTGGACCGCGCCGCCGAGCTCACCGGCCACACCTACGGCGCCGACCACAAGTCGGACGTCTCGCTGCGCGTGGTCACCGACCACATCCGCACCGCGCTGATGCTGGTCGGCGACGGCGTCACCCCCGGCAACGAGGGCCGCGGCTACGTGCTGCGCCGCATCCTGCGCCGCGCGATCCGCAACATGCGCCTGCTGGGTGCCACCGAGCCGGTGGCCAAGGAGCTCATCGACGTCGCGATCAAGGCGATGGCGCCGCAGTACCCCGACCTGGAGAGCGACCGCAAGCGCATCGAGACGGTCGTCGTCGGCGAGGAGGCGGCCTTCCTGCAGACCCTGAAGGCCGGCACCAACCTGCTGGACGTCGCGGTCACCGAGACCAAGCAGTCCGGCGGCGTGGTGCTCTCCGGCGACCAGGCGTTCAAGCTGCACGACACCTACGGCTTCCCGATCGACCTCACCCTGGAGATGGCCGAGGAGCAGGGCCTCCAGGTCGACGAGGCCGGCTTCCGCCGTCTGATGCAGGAGCAGCGGGACCGCGCCAAGGCGGACGCCAAGGCCAAGAAGATGGGCCACGCCGACGTCGCCGCGTACCGCGAGGTCGCCGACAAGTCCGGCGCGAGCGTCTTCACCGGCTACAGCCTGACCGAGGGCGAGGCCACCGTCGTCGGCCTGCTGGTGGACGGCGTCCCGTCGCCGGCCGCCTCCGAGGGCGACGAGGTCGAGCTGATCCTCGACCGCACGCCGTTCTACGCCGAGGGCGGCGGCCAGCTCGCCGACCACGGCCGGATCCGGCTGGAGTCCGGCGCGGTCGTCGAGATCCGCGACGTGCAGCAGCCCGTCCCGGGCGTCATCGTCCACTCGGGCGGCGTGCTGTTCGGCGAGGTCGTGCTCGGCGCCTCGGCGTACGCCACGATCGACATCGACCGCCGCCGGGCGATCGCCCGCGCCCACTCGGCCACCCACCTGACCCACCAGGCGCTGCGCGACGCGCTCGGCCCGACGGCCGCCCAGGCCGGCTCCGAGAACGCCCCGGGCCGCTTCCGCTTCGACTTCGGCTCGCCCGCCGCCGTTCCGGGCAGTGTGCTGGTGGACGTCGAGCAGAAGATCAACGACGTGCTGGGCCGCGAGCTGGAGGTCACCGCCGAGGTCATGACGATGGACCAGGCCCGCAAGGCCGGCGCCATCGCGATGTTCGGCGAGAAGTACGGCGACGAGGTGCGGGTCGTCTCCATCGGCGACTTCTCCAAGGAGCTGTGCGGCGGTACCCACGTCGGCAACACCGCCCAGCTGGGCCTGGTGAAGCTGCTCGGCGAGTCCTCGATCGGCTCCGGCGTGCGCCGCGTCGAGGCGCTGGTCGGCGTCGACGCCTACAAGTTCCTGGCCCGCGAGCATACCGTGGTGGCCCAGCTGACCGAGTTGGTCAAGGGCCGCCCGGAGGAGCTGCCGGAGAAGATCTCGGGCATGCTCACCAAGCTCAAGGACGCGGAGAAGGAGATCGAGCGCTTCCGCGCCGAGAAGGTGCTGGTCGCCGCGGCGGGCCTGGCCGACTCGGCCGAGGACGTGCACGGCATCGCCGTGGTCGCCGCGCAGGTCGCCGACGGTGTGGGCGCGGACGAGCTGCGCAAGCTGGTCCTGGACGTGCGCGGCCGCCTGGGCGCCCGCCCGGCCGTGGTCGCCGCGTTCACCGTGGCCAACGACCGCCCGCTGACCGTGATCGCCACCAACGAGGACGCCCGCGGCCGCGGCATCAAGGCCGGCGAGCTGGTCCGCACCGCCGCCAAGACCCTCGGCGGCGGCGGTGGCGGCAAGGACGACGTCGCCCAGGGCGGCGGCTCCAACCCGGCCGCGGTCGGCGAGGCCATCGCCGCGGTGCGCGGCCTGGTCGCGGAGCGCGCCAGCTGATGGAGCAGGAGCAGAGGCCCTTCCGCCGTGGGCGGCGGATCGCCGTCGACGTCGGTGACGCCCGGATCGGGGTCGCGTCCTGCGACCCCGACGGGGTGCTCGCCACGCCGGTGGAGACCGTCCCGGCCGGGGTGAAGTCGCAGGCCAGGATCGCCGCGATCGTCGAGGAGTACGACGCGATCGAGGTGGTCGTCGGGCTGCCGCGTTCGCTCAGCGGCAAGGAGGGCCCGGCGGCGGAGAAGGTCCGGGCGTACGCCACGCGGCTGGCCAACCGGCTCTACCCGGTGCCGGTGCGGCTGGTGGACGAGCGGATGACCACCGTCACCGCGACCCAGGGGCTGCGCGCCTCGGGGGTCAAGGCGAAGAAGGGCCGCTCGGTGGTCGACCAGGCCGCCGCGGTGGTGATCCTGCAGACCGCCCTTGAGTCCGAACGGGTGAGCGGACGCCCGCCCGGTGAGAGCGTCGAGGCGGTCGGCTGACCGGTCTGATCTAACGTCCCGAAGAGGGGTCCGTGCGGACGCGTCCGCACGGACCCCTCTTTCGTTCGTTTCCGTGTCTGTTTCGGACCGATCCGGATTGTTCTGGATCGTTTCTTCGGCCCGGAGCGATTCTCAGCGATTCGGGACCGCCGAGGGGGCCGCGAGCCATGACCGACCAGGACTTCCACCCGGGGCTCACTCCGGGACACCTGGGTGCGCCGGTGCTGGAGCCGGAGGGCCGTCCCCCGGGTGCGCCCCGGCCGCGCTCCGATGCGCCGGATCCGCACCGACGGCGTAACGGACTGGCCTGCGGGCTCACCGCCCTCGCCCTGATCGCGGTCTTCGGCGGGATCGGGCTCACCGGCTACACCTGGTTCCAGCAGCAGCGCAAACCCCCGGCGGCCGCCGACTACGCGGGGCAGGGCAACGGGAGCGTCCAGGTCTCGGTGCCGGAGGGCGCGGGCCTGTCCCAGATCGCCTCCGCGCTGGTCCGCAACGGGGTGGTGGCCAGCTCGCTCGCCTTCACCCGGGCGGCGAAGGGCAGCGCGGCCGCCGCCGGGCGGATCCAGCCCGGCACCTACACCCTGAAGCAGAAGATGTCGGCCGCCGCGGCGCTGTCCGTACTGATCGACCCGGCCAACGCCAACGGCCTGACCATTCCCGAGGGTTGGCGCGGCTACCAGATCTTCGCGGCGATCGACAAGAAGCTGAACCTCCCCGCGGGCACGACCCAGAAGGCCGCCCAGGACCAGGGCGCCGAACTCGGGCTGCCGGACTTCGCCAAGGGCAGCCCGGAGGGCTACCTGTTCCCCGCGACCTACGCCGTCACCGACGGGACCACCGCACTGGACCTCTTGAAGCAGATGGTCGAGCGGGCCGGCAAGGAGTTCAGCCGGGACGACGCCAACGTGGTCGCGCAGAACCTCGGGCAGAGCCTGTACGGGCTGGTCACCGTCGCCAGCATGGTCCAGGGCGAGGCCGACAACACCGAGGACATGGGCAAGGTGGCCCGGGTCATCTACAACCGGCTGGCCAAGGGGATGCCGCTGCAGCTGGACTCCACCATCAACTACGCCCTCGGCCGCTCGACCCTGAACACCACGGTCACCGACACCAGGCTGGACTCCCCGTACAACACCTACCTCCACCCGGGGCTGCCGCCGTCCCCGATCTCCAACCCGGGCCGGCAGGCGATCATGGCGGCGCTGGACCCGACGCCGGGGGACTGGGTGTACTTCGTCACCGTGAAGCCGGGGGACACCCGCTTCACCGACAGCTTCGACGTGCAACAGAAGAACGTCGCGGAGTTCAACGCCGTCCGGGCGGCCAAACCGAGCGCCCCGGCCTCCTCCGATCCGTCCGCCGCCGCGCCCTCGACGCCGGGCGCCACCGCACCGTGACGGGCCCGTGCGCCGAGCGTGAGGTCGCTCACTGACAGTGCGTCCGCCCGGGCGGGGGTGCGGCTGCGGTACGGTAACGTCTCCTCCCAGGCGCTGCGCTAGCACGCCGGTTCGAGAATCAGCCGGGACTGCGTCGTCCCGGACGGCCGGTCCGATCCTCCGGTCGTCACCGTCGGTTAAGGGGATCAATGACCGATCTGGGTCGGGGCTACGGCCCCCAGGGCGAGCCGTGGCACCCCGGTGATCCCGGGTACGGCGGCCAGCAGCCGGTCCCCGGCCAGCAGGACGGCCAGTGGCAGCAGCAGTACCCGCAGCCGGACCAGCACGGCCAGCAGCCGTACGGGGACGGGCAGCAGCAGGGGTACGTGCAGCAGCAGATGCCGCAGAACGGCTACCCCCAGCAGATGACGGGGCCGCAGGGGTACCAGCAGCAGGGCTTCGACCAGGGATACCCGCAGCAGCAGATGCCGCAGCAGGGCTATGACCAGGCCTACCAGCAGCAGGGCATGGGCCAGCAGGGGCAGGCCTACCCGCAGCAGCAGATGCAGCAGGGCATGCCGCAGCAGGGGTACGGCCAGCAGCAGATGCCGATGCCGCAACAGGGCGTGCCGCAGCAGGGGATGCCCCAGCAGCAGCCCGGCATGCAGCAGCCCGTTCCCCAGCAGGTCCAGCAGCGGGCCGCCCGCCCGGCCCCGGCGCCCGAGCCGGCCGGCCCCGGCCCGGACGGGATCGACTGGGAGGCCGAGGCCGCCGCGCTGGAGTCCGGCGCCGCCCCGGTCGGCGGCGCGCACGAGCCCGAGGCCGAGGAGTGGGACGGCCGGCACGCGGACGCGCAGCACGGCGAGGAGCTCTACCTCGACGAGCACGCCGAGGCCGAGTCCGAGCAGAGCGGCTTCCTCGGGGAGCAGGACGACTCCCGCGAGGCGAAGAAGAAGCGCAAGGAGAGCGGCAAGAAGGCGGGCCGTCGCAACGGCGGCGCCTGCCTGGTGGTCGCGGTGGTGCTGCTCGGGCTGCTCGGCGGCGCCGGCTGGTGGGGCTACGGCTTCTACCAGAGCCACTTCGGCCCGCCGCCGGACTTCACCGGCGAGGGCACCGGCTCCGTCCAGATCGAGGTCAAGCAGGGCGCGGTCGGCGGGCAGATCGGCTCCGCGTTGAAGACCGCGGGCGTGGTCAAGAGCGTCGACGCCTTCACCAAGGCCTGTGACGCCGAGCCCAAGTGCGCCACGATCCAGTACGGCTTCTACACCTTGAAGAAGGAGATGCCGGCCGCGGCCGCGCTCAAGGAGCTGCTGGACCAGGCGGGCGGCGCGGCGATCGTGTTCCCGGAGGGCAAGAACTCCTCCGAGATCTTCGCCAAGATCGACGACAAGCTGAAGCTGCAGAAGGGCACCACGGCGGGCGTCGCCAAGGCGCAGGTCAACGACCTCGGGCTGCCGGCGTACGCGAACGGCAACATCGAGGGCTTCCTCTGGCCGACCCGCTACAACATCGCCGACGGCATGAAGCCCGAGGACCTGCTCAAGCAGATGGTGAAGACCGCCGTCGACAAGTACGCCAACCTGGACGGCCAGGCCTCCAAGGCGGGCCTCAAGAACGCCTACGAGGTGATCACCGAGGCGAGCATCCTGCAGCGCGAGGGCAACAACCCGGGCGACTTCGCCAAGATGGCCAGGACCATCCAGAACCGTCTGGCGAGCGACGCCGTGCGCCACACGCTCGGCATGGACACCACGCTGCAGTACTCGCTGGGCCGCAAGGAACTCTCGTCGAAGGACATCAACGACGGGTCCAACAAGTACAACACCTACATCAACCCGGGCCTGCCGCCGACGCCGATCTCCAACCCCGGCGACGAGGCGATCAACGCGGTGCTCAACCCGGCGGACGGCAAGTGGCTGTACTTCATCGCGATGTCCCCGACCAACACCCTGTTCGCCGAGACGGACAAGGAGCACGCGGCCAACGTCGAGGCGTACTGCAAGGCGGCGGGTCAGGGCTTCGACAAGGTCGGCCTGCACTGCACCACCAAGTAGCCGCCACCGCACCGCAGTTCACGGAGATGCAGCGTTGACCAGCAAGCACCGGGCGGCCGTCCTCGGCTCGCCGATCGCCCACTCGCTCTCGCCCGACCTGCACCGGGCCGCCTTCGCGGCGCTCGGGCTGGACGGCTGGCGCTACGACCGCTTCGAGGTCGACGAGGACGGCCTGCCCGGCTTCCTCGCCGGGCTGGACGAGGCCGAGTGGGCCGGGCTGTCGCTGACCATGCCGTTGAAGCGGGCCGTCATCCCGCTGCTGGACGAGGTCAGCGCGACGGCCCGCGTGGTGGACGCGGTGAACACCGTGGTGTTCACCGCCGACGGGCGACGCACCGGGGACAACACCGACGTCCCCGGGCTGGTCAACGCGCTGCGCGAGCGCGGCATCGCCGAGGTGTCCGCCGCCGCGGTGCTGGGCGCCGGGGCGACCGCCTCCTCGGCGCTGGCGGCGCTGGCCCAGGTCTGCACCGGCGAGGTGACGGTCTACGTGCGCAGCGCCGAGCGGGCCCGGGAGATGGCCGAGCTGGGCGAGCGGCTCGGTGTCGCGGTGCGGACGGCCGACTGGGAGCGCGGCGCCGAGGCGCTGGAGCGGCCGCTGACCGTCTCCACCACCCCGGTCGGGGCGACCGACGGTTTCGCCGAGGGGCTGCCCGCGGCCCCGGGCGCGCTGTTCGACGTGCTGTACCACCCGTGGCCGACGGCGCTGGCCGCCGCCTGCGCCGCGCGCGGGGCGACCGTCCTCGGTGGGCTGGACCTGCTGGTCCACCAGGCGGTGCTGCAGAGCGAGGCCTTCACCGGGCACACGCCCGGGCCGCTGGCGGCGATGCGCGAGGCTGGGGAGAAGGCGCTGGCCGGGCGCTGAGCGCGGAGCTGAGCGCGGAGCTGAGCCCGGAGCCCGGCTCCGGAGCGTTTCGTGGAGTGACCGGTTGCCGTCCGTCACCCGGACGGTGCCGCCGGGTGCCGCTGGGTCATGAAAGGATTCGGAGAGAAGGCACGCTCGGGCGGGCCGCGGCGGTGCCGTGGGCCGGCCCGCTGATGAAGGAGCTCCGTTGGGTACGTTGCGCTGGCTCACGGCGGGGGAGTCGCACGGTCCCGCACTCGTCGCGACGCTGGAAGGCCTGCCCGCCGGTGTACCGGTCACCACCGACGTGGTGGCCGACGCGCTGGCGCGCCGCCGGCTCGGTTACGGCCGCGGGGCGCGGATGAAGTTCGAACAGGACGAGGTGACCTTCCTCGGCGGGGTCCGGCACGGTCTGACCATGGGCAGCCCGGTCGCGATCATGGTCGGCAACACCGAGTGGCCGAAGTGGGAGCAGGTCATGTCGGCCGACCCGGTCGACCCCGAGGTGCTGGCGGGCCTGGCCCGCAACGAGGCGCTGACCCGCCCCCGGCCCGGCCACGCCGACCTGGCCGGCATGCAGAAGTACTCGATCGAGGAGGCCCGGCCGATCCTGGAGCGCGCCAGCGCCCGGGAGACGGCCGCCCGGGTCGCGCTGGGCGCCGTCGCCCGCGCGTACCTGCGCGAGGTGGCCGGGATCGAGATCGTCAGCCACGTGGTCGAGCTGGCCGCCGCCAAGGCGCCGGCCGGCGTGCTGCCGCTGCCCTCGGACGAGGCCCGGCTGGACGCCGACCCGGTGCGCTGCCTGGACGCGGACGCCTCGAAGGCGATGGTCGCCGAGATCGACCAGGCCCACAAGGACGGTGACACCCTCGGCGGCGTGGTCGAGGTGCTCGCGTACGGCGTGCCGGTGGGCCTCGGCTCGCACGTGCACTGGGACCGCCGCCTGGACGCCCGGCTGGCCGCTGCGCTGATGGGCATCCAGGCGATCAAGGGCGTCGAGGTCGGCGACGGCTTCGACCTGGCCCGGGTCCCGGGGTCGCAGGCGCACGACGAGATCGTCCCGACCCCCGAGGGCGTCAAGCGCACCTCCGGCCGCTCCGGCGGCACCGAGGGCGGCCTGTCCACCGGCGAGGTGCTGCGGGTGCGCGCCGCGATGAAGCCGATCGCCACCGTGCCGCGGGCGCTGCAGACCCTGGACGTGCGTACCGGTGAGCCGGCCAAGGCGCACCACCAGCGCTCGGACGTCTGCGCGGTGCCAGCCGCCGGCATCGTCGCCGAGGCGATGGTCGCGCTGGTGCTGGCGGACGCCGTGAACGAGAAGTTCGGCGGCGACAACGTGTCCGAGACCCGGCGCAATGTGCAGGGCTACCTCGACAACCTGATCATCCGATGACTTCTCCCGTCATCGTGCTGGTCGGCCCGCCCGGCAGTGGCAAGTCCACCGTCGGGCGGGCCCTGGCCGAGCGCCTGGGCGTCGGCTTCCGGGACACCGACGCCGACATCGAGGCGCTGGCCGGCAAGCCCATCCCGGAGATCTTCATCGACGAGGGCGAGCCGCACTTCCGCGAGCTGGAGGTCCGCGCCGTGCGCGCGGCCGCCGAGGGACACGACGGGGTGCTGGCGCTCGGCGGCGGAGCGGTGATGGCCGAGGCCACCCGCGCGCTGCTGCGCGAGCTGCCGGTGGTCTTCCTGGAAGTCCCGCTGGGCGACGCGGTCAAGCGGGTCGGCCTGGACGCCCCGCGCCCGCTGCTGGCCGTCAACCCGCGGGCCCGCTGGCGCGAGCTGATGGACGCTCGCCGCCCCCTCTACCTCGAGGTGGCCACCGCCGTCGTCGACACCGCCGACCGCACCCCCGAGCAGGTCGCGGACGCCGTACTGGAAGCACTGGAGCTGAAGACCCCCCATGACTGACACCACCGTCAGGATTCACGTCGGCGGCAGCGCCGGCCACGACCCGTACGACGTGCTGATCGGGCACCAGCTGCTCGGCGAGCTCGCGCCGCTGATCGGGACGCGGGCCAAGCGGGTCGCGATCATCCACCCGGAGGCGCTGGCCGCCACCGCCGACGCCATCCGCGAGGACCTGGCCGGCGAAGGGTACGAGGCGATCGGGCTGCAGGTGCCGAACGCCGAGGAGGCGAAGAGCGCCGAGGTCGCCGCGTACTGCTGGTCGGTGCTCGGGCAGACCGGCTTCACCCGCAGCGACGTCGTCGTCGGGCTCGGCGGCGGTGCCACCACCGACCTGGCCGGCTTCGTCGCGGCCACCTGGCTGCGCGGCGTGCGCTGGATCTCCATGCCCACCACGCTGCTCGGCATGGTCGACGCGGCCGTCGGCGGCAAGACCGGCATCAACATCGCCGAGGGCAAGAACATGGTCGGCGCCTTCCACCCGCCGGTGGGCGTGCTGGCCGACCTCGGGACCCTGGAGACCGTGCCCAAGCACGACTACGTCTCCGGCCTCGCCGAGGTCATCAAGTGCGGCTTCATCGCCGACCCGGCCATCCTCGACCTGATCGAGGCGGACCCGGAGGGCGCCAGGACGCCGGCCGGCCCGCACACCGTCGAGCTGATCCGCCGGGCCATCCAGGTCAAGGCCGACGTGGTCTCCGGGGACCTCAAGGAGTCCGGCCGGCGCGAGATCCTCAACTACGGCCACACCCTCGGCCACGCCATCGAGCGCAACGAGCGCTACAAGTGGCGGCACGGCGCGGCGATCTCCATCGGCATGATCTTCGCCGCCGAACTCGGCCGCCTGGCGGGCCGGTTGGACGACGCGACGGCGGACCGCCACCGCACCGTACTGGCCTCGGTCGGCCTGCCGCTGAGCTACCGGGCGGACGCCTGGCCGAAGCTGCTGGACGCGATGAAGATCGACAAGAAGTCGCGCGGCGACCTGATCCGCTTCATCGTCCTGGACGGCCTCGGCAAGACCTCCGTCCTGGAGGGCCCCGACCCGTCCCTGCTGGTCGCCGCCTACGCGGAGGTCTCGGCGTGACCCGGGTGATGGTGCTCAACGGCCCCAACCTCGGCCGGCTGGGCAGCCGGGAGCCGGACGTCTACGGCGCCACCTCGTACGCCGGACTGGTCGAGCGCTGCACGGCGCTGGGCAAGGAGTTCGGCTTCGAGGTCGAGGTGCACGAGACCAACTCCGAGCAGCAGATGGTCGAGTGGCTGCACGAGGCGGCCGAGGGGCAGGTGCCCGTGGTGATCAACCCGGGCGCCTTCACCCACTACTCGTACGCGATGCGGGACGCCGCGGCGCAGCGCACCGCGCCGCTGATCGAGGTGCACATCTCGAACCCGTACGCGCGGGAGACCTTCCGGCACACCTCGGTGATCGCGGCGGTGGCCTCCGGCACCATCGCGGGCTTCGGGATCGGGTCGTACGAGCTGGCGCTGCGGGCGCTGGCGGAGCAGCTCGCGGCGCGCTGAGCCGGGACGGGCGCGCGCAGGCTTCGGCGGCGGTGGCTGATCACCTGTGACGGGAACCGACCTGAGTCGGCGTGAGTTGACCGTGGGATGGGCGGGGGTTGGCCGACGGTTGACCTGAGTTGACGCGAGTCGACCGCGGGTCGACCTGAGCTGAAACCGGCCGTGACCGGGGGAGCCGGGGGCGGTCGAGGCCCCGGCGGCGGACTGTGCCCGCTGCCGGGCCGCCGTGTAATGTCCCCGCTGAGAGGTGTCGGGAGGGTGCCGTGACGCAGTACGCCGGAGGCGGGCAGGTCCCGCCGCGTCCCGCTGCTCCGCCGGTGCCGCCGGGGGGCGGCGCGGGAGTGTCCCAGGCGGGGGCGCCGGTTCCGCCGCCGCCGGTCGCTCCGGCTCCGGCGGCTGTTCCGGCCGCTCCGATGCCGGCTCCGGCTCCGGCGGCTGTTCCTGTTCCTGTTCCCGTTGCGGTTCCTGTCGCGGCGCCGGTTCCGGTCGCCGCGCCGCCGGTCGCGCCCCGGCCGGCTCCGGGCACCGTCGTCGCCCCGGCTCCGGCTCCTGCTGCGGCACCCGCCCCGGCCCCGGCCCCCGCACCCGTGCAGGCCGCGCCGCCGCCCGCGCCCAGCGCCCCCGTCCCGGCCGGGGGGACCGGGCACTTCGTGCTGCCCGCCGGCACGCCCGTCCAGCTCCCCGCCCACCCGTCGCAGCGGCACGCGCCCGCCGGTCCCATCGCCGTCCTGCTGATCGGCCCGGCCGGAGCGGGCAAGACCACCGTCGCCCGGTACTGGGCCGAGCGCCGGGGCACCCCGACCGCGCACATCAGCCTGGACGACGTCCGCGAGTGGGTCCAGGCCGGCTTCGCCAACCCGCAGGCCGGCTGGAACAACGCCTCCGAGGCCCAGTACCGGCTGGCCCGCCGCACCTGCGGCTTCGCCTGCCGCAACTACCTGGCCAACGGCATCTCCTGCATCATCGACGACGCCGTCTTCCCCGACCGCCCGGCGATCGGCCTCGGCGGCTGGAAGCGGCACATCGGCCCGGGCATGATCCCGGTGGTGCTGCTGCCCAGCCTGGACTCGGTGCTGCGCCGCAACGCCCGCCGCGGCGGGACCAGGCGGCTCGGCGACGAGGAGGTCGCGCGCATCCACGGGCGGATGGCGGGCTGGTACAACTCCGGGCTGCCGATCATCGACAACTCCTACCTGGACGTCGCCGGTACGGCCGCCGAGCTGGACCGCGTCATCCTGGCCCGGCTGATGGGCATGCCGGTCCGCTGACCAGGCCAACCCCACTGGCCAGGGGCGCCGCGACCCTGTCGGGGGCGGCTGCGATGATGGACCGGTCCCGCCAGAACCACCCGGGGAGCTGACGCCCGTGCCGGAAGGCCACATCATCCACCGCCTCGCCGGCCAGAACCGGACGGCCTTCGGCGGCCGCCCGGTGCAGGTCTCCAGCCCGCAGGGCCGCTTCGCCGACGAGGCCAAGGCGCTCGACGGGCAGCTGCTCACCGGCGCGGAGGCCACCGGCAAGCACCTCTTCCTCGGCTTCGAGGAGGGCGGCTGGGTGCACATCCACCTCGGCCTCTACGGCGGCTTCACCTTCGGCACCGGCCCCGCGCCCGAGCCCGTCGGGCTGGTCCGGCTGCGGCTGGCCAACGACGACGGCTACGCCGACCTGCGCGGTCCCAACACCTGCGCGCTGGTCACCGAGGCCGAGAAGGCCGCCGTCGCCGCCCGCCTCGGCCCCGACCCGCTGCGCGCCGACGCCGACCCGGAGGCCGCCTGGCGCCGGATATCGGGCAGCCGCACGACCGTCGCCGCGCTGCTGATGGACCAGAAGGTGCTGGCCGGGGTCGGCAACGTGTACCGCGCCGAGGTGCTGTTCCGCCACCACATCGACCCGCACCGGGCCGGCCGCGACCTCACCCGCCGCGAGTGGGACGCGATCTGGGCCGACCTGGTCGCCCTGATGCACGAGGGCGTCGCCGCCGGCCGGATCGACACCGTCCGCCCCGAGCACACCCCCGAGGCGATGGGCCGTCCGCCCCGGGTGGACGACCACGGCGGCGAGGTGTACGTCTACCGCCGCGCCGCGATGCCCTGCCTGGTCTGCGGCACGGACGTGCGGACGGAGGAGCACGCGGCCCGCAACCTGTTCTGGTGCCCGACCTGCCAGGCGGCCTGAGGCGGATTCAGGCACCACGGACCGCCCGACGCCGTAGGCTGGGGCCCGGGCCGGTCGGAGGGAGCGGACGGGTGGACGGCTACGAGGTGTCCAACAGCTTGTCGGGTACGACGGTGCACGGCGATGTGATCCAGGGCGGGAACGTCACGGTGAACGTGGGGCCCAAGGATCGGATTCCGCATCAGGTGCGTCCTGCCCGCCCGACCTTCGTCAACCGGGAGCGCGAGCTCGCTGCCCTTGTGGCGGCGATCGGCCGGGTCGAGGAGCGCAAGCCCCGGATCGTGGCGTTCACCGGGCTCGGTGGGGTCGGGAAGACGGAGCTGATCGCCCATTTCGTGTCGCAGTACGGCGACCTCTTCCCCGGTGGGGACCTCTACGCCGATCTCGCGGCGTACCGTCATCTCGGCGGAGTCGACCTCAGCGAGGTCCTGGCCGGTTTCCTCCGGGAGTTCGGGGTGGCGGACGTCCCCGGCAGCATGTCGGAGCGGGTGGCGCGGTTCCGGACGATCACGGCTGTGCGGCGGGTGCTCGTGTTCCTGGACAACGTCGAGCACGCGGCCGAGGTCAGAGGGCTGCTGCCGGCCGGCGGTCTGGTGGTCGTCGCGGGCCGCCGACGGCTGCCGGGACTGAGCCTGGACGGTGCCGAGGTGCTCCAGCTCGATCCGCTCAGTTCAGCGGCCGGCGTGAAGTTGGTGCGCTGCTGGCTGGGTCCGGGCCGGGGGACCGACCAAGAGGTGGCCGAGCTGGTCGGGTTCTGTGACGGCCTGCCGCTGGCCCTGAACGCGGTGGGCTACCAACTGCTGGACGGCGAGCTGGAGATCGATCAGGCTCTGGCCGAACTCTCGGATCCGGCACGCCGGTTGGTGTCGCTGGACAACGAGGAGGGCGGGATCGACAGGATGCTCGACCCAGTCGTCCGGCGACTGTCCCCGCACGCCGAGGCGCTCTACCACCTGGTGGGTGTCAACCCGGGGCCGTTCGTATCAGCCGAGTTGGCCGAGGCGAGCGGGATCGATCGGGCACCGGACGGGCTGCGTGAGCTGCGCTCCGCGCACCTTCTGGACGACGTCGTCGACGACGGCCCGGGACGGCGCTACCGCGCTCATGACCTGGTCCGGTTGCACGCGCACGGGTGCGCCCGTGAGCTGCCCGAACGCCTCGAGCTGTTGGCCCGGATCGTCGGATACTTCCGTGGCCGCGCCGCGCTGGCGGACGCCCTGGTGCTCGGGGAGCGGTTCCGGCTGCAGGAGCAGTCCGGTGCGGGGCTGCCGGGGTTCGCTGACAAGAAGAGCGCGCTCGGCTGGCTCCGGGCCGAGCGGGCCAACCTGCGCGAGACGGTCCGGGCGGCGGCGGAGCAGGGCTGGCACGGCGAGGTGTGGCGGCTGTGCGAGTCGCTCTGGGCCCTCTACCACAGTGACAAGAACTACGGCGACTGGATCGGGACGCACCGGCTCGGAGTGGAGTCGGCGCAGTGGGACAACCGCCCGGACGCGGTGATTCGAATGCGCAACCAACTCGCCAGGGCCCATTACGAGTTGAAGGAGTTCCCGCTCGCCGCCGAGCAGGTGGCGATGGCGTCGGAGCTGCTGCCGCTGGTCGACGAGCCGCGGCTGAGCGGAGTGCTGTACGAGACCGACGGTCTGCTCTGCCTGGCCGACGGGCGTCCGGAGCGTGCGGTGGAGCTGTTCACCCTGGCCAGGGCGGCGAACGAGGGTGACCCGCACGGTGTGGTCGTGCAGAGCTACAACATCGCCCAGGCGCTGATCGCGGCCGGGCGTGCGGCCGAGGCGATCGGTGTGCTGGACGAGGCGGTGGTGATCGCGGAGCGCACCGACGACGAGCCGATGCTGATGCGGCTGCCGTTGGTGCGGGCTCGTGCGTACCGCGACCTGGGCGACACGGAGGCGGCCGTCCGTTGCGCGGAGGAGTGCGTGCGACGTGCGGCGGAACTTGGCCACCTCGCCAAGGAGCGGGAGGCGCACCGACTGCTGGTCTCGCTTGCGGGGGAACTCGGAGACGCGACGCTCGCGGCACGCAGCCGGGCTTGGCTCGGAGAGCCGGAGTCCTAGGCCGGCCGTGCCGTGAAGGCGACCCGGGTCAGGTGGGTGCCGGTGCGGATGGTGAGGCCGGAGTCCGGCAATCGGGCCGGTTCGCCGCCGTCGGAGAGCCACAGGACGAGTGCGGAGCCCAGGAGGAGCGGGTCCAGGAGCGGCTTGGTGGTGCCCCAGGATTCCTCGGCGTGCGCCTCCAGGAGCAGGCCGTCGGGCAACCGGAGCAGGTGGCGGGCCTGGCCGAGAGCGGCCACGAGCACGCCGGCGCCCGGCCAGTCCATGGAGGTTTCGGCGAGCCAGCGTTCGGCGGGTCGTTCGGCGCGGATCGTGGTGCGGGCCAGGACTTCCGCCGTGAACTTCAGCTCTCGGACGGGTTCCTCGATGCTCGCGACATGGAAGCCGCGGGAGAGGTGGTGCTCAGGGTCGATGATCGGGAATCGGCGGAGGCTGACTTCGGTGCCCCGGCATTCGCCCTCGACGTCGTAGGCCGTCGGCACTTCGGTGGGCAGGGAGACGGGATCCGGGTAGGGCCGCAGGGCCGGGGCCTTGGCCGGCCGGACGACGGTCGGCAGGAAGTCGTACAGCAGGCTGGTCAGGACCTCGCTGGACAGGCCGCGTTGGCCGAGCGAGCGGTCGGTGATCGACTGCAGTGCGGTCGGATCGTGTTTCGCCATGGCCCGTTCGATCTGGGCCAGCAGGTCGCCGTGGGGATCGAGCACGGGCGCGGCCTGACCGAAGGTGTAGGTGGGGGACTGCGGGTCGAGTTCGGCAGCGCCGGTGGTGACCAGCACGGTCGGGTGGCGCAGGGCCGCACCGTAGAAGGAGACCGAGCCGTGGTCGCCGATCAGGCAGTCGGCGGCGACGACGGTGGCCTGCCAGCCCTGGTGCGGGGGGATGAGCCGCAGCCCGGAGCGGGTGGCGGGGGCGAGGATCGCCTCCGGGTCGTGCTTTTCCCAGATGTTGGGGTGCAGGATCACCGCCACGGTGTACTCGTCGGCCGGGAGCTGGGCGACGAGCTGGAGCGGGAGGTCGAAGGCCTGGGCGAATAACGAATGTTCGCTCCAGGTGGAGTTGACCACGACCAGACGCCGCCCGTCGACGGCGCCGAGCATCTCGCGGTAGCGGTCCCGGGAGTCCTCGCTGTGCCGCATCCGGTCGTGACAGAGATCGCCGACCTCGCGAGCGCGGGGGAGGGCCTCGGGACACCATTGCGCGAGCCGGTCGAACTGCTCGGAGTGGCTGACTCCGATGACACTGGGGAACACCCGCCGCCGGTGGGTGAGTTCCCGCCGGGACAGACCGGCGGCGCTCGCTTTGTCACCGGTGGACTCGGTGACCAGGCGGTTGTAGCCGGCGCCGTGGGGGAGGACGACGAGCGGTGCGTGCAGGCGGTGCATGGAGGCGTGGACCGCGCAGGCGACGGCGAGGTTGAACTCGCGCCGGACGGCTTCCTCCCACGGCAGCACGGTGATGTTGCCGGGCAGGGTGCGGAGGTAGTCGTCGAGCCCGGAGGCGAACTGCGAGCCGGGGTTGACGGTGATGTAGAACCGGATGCCGTCCTGACCGCGCAACAGCATGAGCACGTCGAGGACCCGGGTGGCCGAGGTGAGCGTGCGAGTGACAGCGAGGACGCGCGCCGTGACCGGACGGGAATCCCAGCGTGAGTCGTCGGGCCAAGGCCGGGGCCGGAGGCGGATCAGCACACGAAGATCGTACTCATCCGGCTGCGCCCGCGGCGTGGTTTGCCGAGTGTCGGTCAGCCCGCCGCCGCGGTCGGCTCCTCGTGGGGCTCTTCGTGTTCGGCGGCGGCGCACTCGTCGAGGAGGGGGCGCATGGCGTCGTCCACGAGCCGGTAGCGCACCACGCGTCCGTCCTTGTCCCCGGTGACCGTGCCGGCCGTGCGGAGCAGTCGCAGGGCCTGGGAGACGGCGGGGTCGCGCATGCCGGTGGCGACGGCCAGGTCGCTGACGGCGAGCGGGCCGGCCCGGTGCAGGGCGAGCAGCAGGGCGAGCCGTCCGGGGTCGGAGAGCAGGGAGAACCGCTCGGCCCAGGAGCGGACGTGGGCGGTGTCCCCGATGGCGGCGATGGCCTCGCAGACCCGGTGTCCGTCGATGGTGCGGTGGCCCGCGCGGTCGGCCGGTACGAGATGCATGCGGACATTCTGGCAGCTCACGACCTGTGATCCTGGACACCTGCACAGGTGCGCAACCTTGCGAGGGTGGTGTCCTGCCCCTACGGTGTTCCCCGCCGTGGTGCTCGGGAATACCGGTGACGGACCCTCAACGGGTCCTGTTCCGGAGCGGCCCTCGCCACTGTGATCGGGGGAGAGAAGTCCGGACCCACGTGCCACTGGGCGCTTCGTGCGCTTGGGAAGGCGGGTCCGGAAGCCCCGTAAGCCAGGAGACCGGCCACGGCATCTCACGAAGTCATTCCACGAGGTGCTGGAGCGTGATCCGAAGATGACCCTGCCCGAAACCGCCGCGCCCGCCGAGGCCGGCGCCGCCCCCTCCGTACTGCCCACCTTCCGGTGGAAGCGCGAGGACACCGTCCGTACCGCCGGGCTGATGGGGGTGATCCTGGCCATGCACGTGGTGGCCTTCGGGACCCTCTTCTTCCTGGTGGCGCCCCACAACTACGCCGTCGGCACCCAGGTCTTCGGGGTGGGCCTGGGCATCACCGCCTACACCCTCGGCATGCGGCACGCCTTTGACGCCGACCACATCGCGGTGATCGACAACACCACCCGCAAGCTGATGGCGGACGGCAAGCGGCCGGTCTCGGTCGGCTTCTGGTTCGCCCTCGGCCACTCCTCGATGGTGGTCATCATGGCCGCCCTGGTGGCGGGCGGCGCCCAACTGGCGAACACGCTGATGGACGACGACTCGGCCACCCACAAGTGGCTCGGGGTGGTCGGCACCACGGCTTCCGGCGCCTTCCTCTACCTGATCGGCGCGCTCAACCTGGCGGCGCTGCTCGGCATCCTCAAGGTGTTCCGCTCGATGCGGGCCGGGCGGTTCGACGAGGCGGAGCTGGAGGAGCACCTCAACTCCCGCGGCTTCATGGCCCGGATCCTCAACCGGGCGACCCGCTCGATCACCCGGCCCGGGCAGATGTTCCCGGTCGGCATGGTGCTGGGCCTGGGCTTTGACACCGCGACCGAGGTCACCCTGATGGTGATGGCCGGTTCGGGCGCGGCGGCCGGGCTGCCCTGGTACGCGATCATCTGCCTGCCGCTGCTGTTCGCGGCCGGGATGAGCCTGTTCGACACCCTGGACGGGACGTTCATGAACTTCGCGTACCAGTGGGCCTTCTCCAACCCGGTGCGCAAGGTGTACTACAACCTGACCATCACCGGGCTGTCGATCGCGGTGGCCTTCATCATCGGCACCATCGAGCTGGTCGGCGTGCTGCACGAGAAGCTCGACCTGACCGACCCGGTGACCGGGTTCATCGCGGACATCTCGCTGGACAACGTGGGCTACGCGATCGCCGGGCTGTTCGTGGTGGTGTGGGCGATCGCCATCGCGTACTGGAAGCTGGCGGGCGTCGAGAAGCGCTGGACGCCCGCGAAGCAGTAGCGAAGGGGGTCACGCTGCCGCGAGCAGCAGCGTGCCCGCCACGGCGAGCCCGGCGCCGACCACCTGGACCGGGCGCAGCCGCTCCTTCAGCACCCCGCGCGCCAGCAGCGCGGTGACCACCGGGTAGAGCGAGGCGAGCACGGCGGCCACCGCCGCCGAGCCGCCGTGCGAGGCCATCGCGTACGCGGCGTTGCCGGCCACGTCGAGCAGTCCGATGCCGGTGAGCAGCGGCAGTCGGGAGCGCAGCCCGGGCAGCAGTCCGGTGGTGTCGGCGCCGCGCAGCGACCACAGCAGCGCGGCGCCGCCAACCACGATGTTGACGAGCCGCTGGACGCAGAGCACCAGCAGCAGCCCGCCGCCGGCCGAGGCCTGGGCGAGCAGGGACATGTTGGCGCCGAAGCCGAAGGCGGCGGCCAGGGTGAGCAGCAGGGCGGTGCGGGCGGCGGCCGGTCCGCCGCGCTCGGGGCCGCCGGCCAGCACCACGCCGGCCACCGCCACCGCGATCCCGGCCAACTGCGCCGGGCCGGGCCGCTCGCCGAGCGCGAGCCCGACGCCGACCGGCACCGCGACGCCGACGGTGGCCAGCGGGGACACCACGCCCATCGGGCCGAGGGCGAGCGCCCGGTAGAAGGCGAGCATCGCGAACGGGCCGATCACCCCGGCGGCGACGGCGTACCAGAGCGCGGGGGAGGCGTCGGTCCAGCCGCCGGTGGCCAGGACCGCGAGCAGCAGCACGGCGGCGGCCGCGGCCTGGGAGACGACCACGACGGCGAGTGCGGGCAGTCGGCGGGTGAGGAGGCCGCCGCCGAAGTCGGCGAGGCCGGTCAGCAGGCTGGCGGCGAGGGCGAGCAGGGCGGTCACCGGAGCGACCCGGGGAGCGGGGACGGTGGGGGTGAGGACAGCACAATGCACTCCGAAGTACAGTCGGATGGACTTGTTGCCGGAACGGCAGCGTAGTGCACTGAACTGAACTCGGCCGAACAATATTCTGTACTTCTCGTACGGTGAGACACCGGAGGACTGCCCGCGTGCCGGACCCCGACCTGGTCTCCCGGGCCCTCGCCCGGAACCTCAAGCGGCTGCGCGCCGGGCGCGGCCACACCCTGGACGCCCTCGCCGCCCGCTCCGGGGTGAGCCGCGGCATGATCGTCCAGATCGAGCAGGGCCGCACCAACCCCAGCGTGGCCACCGTGGTCCGGCTGGGCGACGCCCTCGGCGTCTCGATCGCCACCCTGCTCGACTACGAGGAGGGCCCGGACGTCCGGATCGTGCCCGGCGACCAGGCCGTCCCGCTCTGGAACGGGCCGGACGGCGGGACCGGCACCCTGCTGCACGGGATCGAGGCGCCCGGGCCGCTGGAGCTGTGGGACTGGCGGATGGCGCCCGGTGAGGAGTACGCCTCCGAGCCGCACCCGGCCGGGACGGTGGAGATCCTCCGGGTCGTCGAGGGCGAGCTGACCCTGGTGCACGGCGAGCGCGAGCACGCGGTGCCGGCCGGCAGCACGGTCTCCTTCGACGCCTCCTTCGCCCACGCCTACCGCAACGCGGGGGAGCGGGAGCTGCGGCTGACCATGGTGGTGTCGGTGCCGCCGCCGCGCTGAGGCCCCCTGCGCACACATGCCGAGAGCGGCGCCCCCTGGAGAAGGGGGGCGCCGCTCTCGGCATGTGGTCAGTGCCGGTCGCCGTACCGGCGGCGGAACTGCTCGACCCGGCCGGCGGTGTCGAGCACCCGGGACTGGCCGGTGTAGAAGGGGTGGCTCGCCGAGGAGATCTCGACGTCGATCACCGGGTAGGTGTTGCCGTCCTCCCACTCGACCGTGCGGTCGCTGGTGGCGGTCGACCGGGTCAGGAAGGCGAGGTCGCCGACCTTGTCGCGGAAGACGACCGGGCGGTAGGCGGGGTGGATTCCGGGCTTCATGGCGGGGCTCCTCCTGGGTCGGGTGTCAGCGCTCTTCGCGGAAGTCGACGTGCCGGCCCATGGCCGGGTCGTACTTGCGCAGGACCATCCGGTCCGGGTCGTTCCGGCGGTTCTTGCGGGTCACGTAGGTGTAGCCGGTGCCGGCGGTGGAGCGGAGTTTGATCACGGGGCGCAGTTCGCTGCGGGCCATCGGGCGTCCTCCTGGGGCCTCGGGGTGCGGGGTTCGCGGGGCTGGGTCGAAACCGTACACCGAAATGGATGTCATTTTCATCTGGTGTAACGTGACCTCCGTCCTGCCCATTCCCGGACGCCAGGGAGCACCCATGTCCGCCCACTGCCAGCTCACCGGCCGCCGGCCCGGCTTCGGCAACGCGATCTCGCACTCGCACCGCCGCACCCCGCGCCGCTTCGACCCCAACATCCAGCGCAAGCGCTACTGGCTGCCCAGCGAGGGCCGCTACGTCCGGCTCGTGCTGAGCGCCAAGGGAATCAAGACCGTCGACACCATCGGCGTCGAGGCCGCCGTCGCCCGCATCCGCGCCCGAGGGGGGAAGGTCTGATGGCCAAGCAGAGCAAGATCGCCAAGAACGAGCAGCGCCGCGTCGTCGTCGCCCGCTACGCCGGGCGCCGGGCCGAACTCAAGCGGATCGTCGCCCACCCCGGCACCGCCCCCGCCGAGCGCGCCGCCGCCCAGGCCGAACTCGCCCGCCAGCCCCGCGACGCGAGCGCCACCAGGGTCCGCAACCGCGACGCCGTCGACGGCCGGCCCCGCGGCTACCTGCGCGCCTTCGGCCTCTCCCGGGTCAACCTGCGCGTCCACGCCCACGCCGGACACCTGCCGGGCGTCCGCAAGGCGAGCTGGTGAGCGGCATGGACGGGACCAGGCTCCCGGTGGTCGTGGTCGCCGGGCTGCACCAGGACGAACGGCGCTCCGCCGTCGAAGAGTTGACGGCGGGCGCGGTGGACGCCGTGGTGCTGCGGCACGACCTGCGGGACGCCTCGCAGGGCCTCGTCCACCGCGAACTGCGCGACGCGGGCGGAGCGTTCGACACTGACTCGGTCCCGCTGGTGAACGACTGCGCCTGCTGCGCCCTGCGCGAGGATCTGCTGCCCCGGCTGCTGGCCCTCGCCGACGAGGGCCGGTACGGGCTCGCGGTGGTGGAACTCTGGGGCGGCAGCGACCCGCACCCCGCCGTCGAGGTGCTCGCCGGGGCCGAGGTGGACGGCCGGCCCATGGCGAGCGCGATCGAGCTCGCGGGCGTGGTCACCGCCGTCGACCCGGACCGGCTGATCGGCGAACTCTCCGTCCCCGACGAGCTGGTGGAGCACGGCGAGCACACCGCCGACCGGGACGAGCGCACCCGCGCCGAGGCGCTCGCCCACCAGGTCGAGTACGCCACCACCCTCGCCGTGCCGCGCGCCACGGCGCACGCGCCGGGGCTCGCCCTGCTGCGCCAGCTCCACCCGACGGCCCGGGTGGTGCGGCTCGGCACCGGCGCGCTCACCCGGGCCGCCCTCGGCGGCTTCGACGTGGCCGCCGCCCGCGACCGCGTCAACCCGGCGATCGCGCTGCTCCCCCAGGAGAGCGACGAGGCCGGGGTGACCACCCTGGTCTGGGAACGCCGCCGCCCCCTGCACCCGGAACGGCTGCACCGGGCCCTCGAACTGCTCGTCCCGGCCGCCCAGCGCAGCCGCGGCCGGTTCTGGCTCGCCAACCGGCCCGACCTGATGCTCGCCTGGGACGCGGCCGGGGCCAACCTCGCGGTCGAGGAGTGCGGGCCGTGGCTCACCTCCCTGCCCGACGCGGCCTGGGAGCTCTACCCGCCAGCCCGACGCGCCGCCGCCGCCCTCGACTGGCACCCGCTGCACGGCGACCGGGTGCAGCAGCTCAGCTTCACCGCGGAGGGCCTGGACGTCGACGGCCTCACCGGACTGCTCGACTCCTGCCTGCTCACCGACGCCGAACTGGCCGCCGGTGAACCCGGCTGGAAGGCCCTCCCGGACGCCTTCCAGGACCTCCTCGACCCCGTCCACTGACCGGACCCCGTGCGATGGGCCCGGGCGATCGAGAACGCCCGCGAGACGGCCCTCCTCCCGTACGCCTCCGGCACCACCCGTTAGGAGCCCCCGATGGCAGTCCCCAAGCGCAAGACCTCCCGCAGCAACACCCGGCACCGCCGCGCCCAGTGGAAGGCGACCGCCCCGAAGCTCGTACCGATCACCCTGAACGGGCGGGAGCTGCTCGTCCCGAAGAACCTCGTCCCGGCCTACCGCCGGGGCCTGCTCGAACCGGAAACCCCCTAGCAGGGAGCGGGCGTGGGGCCCGGGTGTCGGTCGGTTGCCGCCGGGCGGGGTGTGGGCCCCGCCCGGTGAGGGGTGGTCCGGGGCGGTGCCCGGTGTTGCTGGGGGAGGAGCGCGGGGGGCGCAGTGGGGTGTCGGCGCGTCCGTCGGGGGTGCTCGGCGGGCGGTTCGGGCCGGGGGTTCGTAGGCTCGACGCATGGCGGATGCGTACGCGGGTCGGCGGGAGCGGGTGAGGGAGCACTGCAGTGCGGCCGGGGCCGATGCGGCGCTGATCACCCGGGCGGCGAACGTGCGGTATCTGACGGGCTGCGCGCCCTGCGGGGCGACCTTGCTGCTGACCGGGGAACGGGCGCTGCTGTCGCTGCCCGACGACCTGCCGCCGGACGACGCGGGGGAGCACCTGATCGCCCCGGACGTCACCCAGGTGCCGGTGTCGGCCGGGGCGGACACCGCGCTGGCGGCCGCGGCCGCCGCGGGTCGGCTGGGGGTGCGGGACCTGGCGGTGGAGGAGCACGACCTGACCGTCACCCGGCACCGCGCGGTCGCGGGACTGGTGGAGGGGGCCCGGCTGGCGGACCTCGGCCAGGTGGTGGAGCGGCTGCGGGTGGTCAAGGACGAGCACGAGATCGCCGACCTGCGGATCGCCGCCGAGATCGCCGACCAGGCGCTGGGCGAGCTGCTGGAGTCGATCCTGGTCGGCCGGACCGAGCGGCACCTGGCGATGGAGCTGGAGCGCCGGATGATCGACCACGGCGCCGACCGGGCGGCCTTCCCGGTGTCGGTCGGCACCGGCAGCCACTCCGGCCAGGCCGCCCACCAGCCGACCGACCGCCGGGTGGAGGAGGGCGACTTCCTCACCGTGGTGATGGGCGCCCAGTACCGCGGCTACGGCGTCTCGACCGCCCGGACCTTCGTGATCGGCGCCGCCCCGGCGCCCTGGCAGGTCGAGCTGCACCGGTTGGTCTTCCGGGCCCAGCGGGCCGGCCGGGAGGCGCTCGGCCCGGGCGTGGAGCAGTGCGTACCCGACCGGGTCGCCCGGCAGGTCCTGGAGGCGGCGGGCCACACCGAGGCCTCTCCGCACCCGGTGGGCCACGGCATCGGGCTGGAGATCAGGGAGGCGCCGCGCCTCGGTCCGTCGGACATGGGTAAACTGGACAGCCGCGTGCCGGTCACCGTCGGCCCAGGGGTCCACCTCCCGGGCAAGGGCGGGGTCCGGATCGAGGACACGCTCGTCGTTCGCCCCATCGAAGAGGGCGGGCCCGAGCTGCTCACCATTACCACCAAGGAGCTCCTCGCCCTGTGACGGCGGCCCCGGAAGGCCGTCGGCGACAGGACGCGAACCCTTGGTTCCTTGACAGCTATATCCAGGAGTTAGTGCGCCCGTGGCTTCCACGAACGATCTCAAGAACGGCATGGTCCTCAAGCTGGAGGGCGGCAAGCTCTGGTCCGTCGTCGAGTTCCAGCACGTCAAGCCCGGCAAGGGCCCGGCCTTCGTGCGTACGAAGCTCAAGGAGGTCCTGACGGGCAAGGTCGTCGACAAGACCTTCAACGCCGGCACCAAGGTCGAGACCGCCAACGTCGACAAGCGCGGCATGCAGTTCTCGTACAAGGACGGCGAGAACTTCGTGTTCATGGACATGGACACCTACGACCAGCTCACCATCGAGCCGGCCGTCGTCGGTGACGCCGCCAACTACCTGCTGGAGGGCTTCGAGGCCCTGGTCGCGCAGAACGACGGCGCGGTGCTCTACATCGAGCTCCCGACCTCCGTCGAGCTGACCATCGCCCACACCGAGCCGGGCGTCCAGGGCGACCGCTCCACCGGTGGCACCAAGCCGGCCACCCTGGAGACCGGTGCCGAGATCCAGGTCCCGCTCTTCGTCGTCACCGGCGAGAAGGTCAAGGTCGACACCCGCGACGGCAGCTACCTCGGCCGGGTGAAGTAAGTCCGTGTCGGCCGCACGTAGCAAGGCCCGCACTCGGGCCTTCCAGATCCTCTTCGAGGCCGACCACCGCGGGGTCGACCCGCAGCAGGTCCTCGCCGACTGGGTGGCCCGCGCCCGCGAGCCCAAGCCCGACGAGGGCACCCCGCAGGTGGGCGAGTACACCATGGAGCTCATCGAGGGGTACGTCCAGCACGCGCGTCGCATCGACGACCTGATCGAGCAGTACGCGGTGGGCTGGACCCTCGACCGGATGCCGATCGTGGACCGCAACGTCCTGCGGCTCGGCGCGTACGAGCTGATCTGGGAGGACGGCGTTCCGGACGCGGTCGTCCTGGACGAGTCCGTCGAGATCGCCAAGGAGTTCTCCACGGACGACTCCCCGGCCTTCGTCAACGGCATGCTCGCCCGCTTCCTGGAGCTGAAGCCGAGCATCCGCCGGTAACCGGTGATGCCCGCCGACGGCCGTCGGACCCGAGAATTTCGGGTCCGACGGCCGTTTCGCGTTTCACCCGGGGGGCGTAATGTGGGACCTACTCGTCAGTAACTTCGCTGGTGAACCCGCCGGCGACCCGAAGGGCAGGCCACACCCATGACCACCGCGACCCGCAGCGAGTTCGACCGGGGCATCGCCCTCACCAGACACCCCGAGGAAGCCGGCCGCTACGAGGCCGAGCTCGGCGCCGGCTGGCAGATCGGCGGCGGGGTCAACGGCGGGCTGCTGCTCGCCGTGGCCGGACACGCGCTGTCGCTGGAGCACGGACAGCACCCCGACCCGGTGTCGATCAGTGGTTACTACCTGTCCGCCTCCACCCCCGGCCCGGCCACCGTCCGCACCGAGGTGCTGCGCACCGGCCGCGGGCTGTCCACCGGCACCGCCTCGCTCAGCCAGGACGGCGTCGAACGCCTGCGCGTGGTGGCCAGCCACGGCGACCTCGCCACCGCCGACGGCGAGGTGCGCACCACCGCGACCCCGCCGCAGCTGCCGCCGCCGGACCAGTGCATCGGCATCGAGCACGCGCCCAGGCAGCTGATCGAGCAGGCCGCCCTGCTGGAGCGCTTCGACCTGCGGCTCGACCCGGCCACCGTCGGCTGGGCGCTCGGCCAGCCCTCCGGCAACGGCCGGATCCAGGGCTGGTTCCGGCTCGCCGACGGCCGCGACCCCGACCCGCTGCTGCTCCTGCTGGTCGCCGACGCGCTGCCGCCGGTCACCTTCGACCTCGGCCTGCCCGGCTGGGCGCCGACCGTCGAACTGACCGTCCACCTGCGGGCCAAGCCCGCCCCGGGCTGGCTGCGGGTCGTCCACTCCACCCGCAACGTGGCCGGCGGCTACTTCGAGGAGGACGCCGAGGTCTGGGACGAGGCCGGCCGCCTGGTCGCCCAGTCCCGCCAGCTGGCCCGGGTGCCGCGCTGAGGTCCTCGCGCGGGGTCGCCGTGCGGCCTATTACCGGTGGTTACATTCCTGTGACACGCCGTACGTGTGTGGCGCGCGGAACTGGGGAGTAACACGGTCAGCGGCGAGCCCAGCCGCTGACCGTGACCACCCGACAGCCGCCCGCCGACGCAAGGAGCCACCGATGACCAGCCGCAAGGGCCGCGCCCGCCGCAACTCCGACTGCACGGCCGGCGGCCTGCGCCCCGCGCTACGGGCGCCGCACCGGCCGCAGCGGGTCGAGGGGGCCGAGCAGGCGTTCGTCCTCGGGGTGCTCACCAACGCCGCGGACTTCGCGCGGGCCCGCGCCCAGGGGGTCTGTGACGCCCCCGACTACGAGCACTACCTGGCCGACACCGCCGAGCTGCTGGCCGACGCGCTGGAGCGGTTCGAGACCGTCCGGGCCCGGATGTTCCACCCGCAGGACTTCGAGGAGTTCTGCCTGCTGCACGGCCTGGACCCGGCCGAGCCCGCCGCCCGCGACCGATACCTGGTCAACCCGCCGCTGCAGACCCAGCTGCTGCCCTATCAGGGCGAGGAACTGGCGGGGGACTTCGTGCCGCGGCTGGTCCGCGCCCGGGAGAACGGGCTGACGCTCTGCCATGCCGACCTGCTGCTCGACGGCGGGCTGTACGGGGGCGCCGAGGAGGTCGACGAGGAGCACGCGCGCTGGGTGCGGGCCGCCTACCAGCGCGGTGCCGAGGTGTTCCGCCGGATGCTGGTCGGCGCGGGCGCCGGGGTGTACGAGCTGCGCCTGCGGGTGGACGCGCCGGGCGGGCGGCTGGCCGCGGCGGCCCGGGTCCTGCAGTGGGAGGACGGCGTGGTGCGGATCAACGACGAGGACCTGGAGCTGGTCTGCGCGGTGCTGTGCGCCGGGCTGGCGCTGGAGCTGCCGGCCGTCGCGGTGCTGCACGGCTCGCAGGGCTCGGCGGCCTCCTGCGGGGAGTACCTGCCGGCCGCCTGGGCCTGGTCGAGCGGCGGGCCGGACTGGGCGCCGGCCGCCCGCCCGGTCCGGCTGGACGGGGTCGCGGCGCAGCCGGGCTACAGCCTGGGGACGGTCTGCTGAGCCGGTGGCGGTAGGGAACGCCAAGGCGCGGCACCCCGGGTCCGGGGCACCGCGCCGTGACGTTTCTGCTTGCCAATGCTCGGTCCCCGCGGGGGGAACCGGGTGCGGGCGAGCGTCAGCTCGCGTCCTCCTCGCGCACCGCGCGGCGCGCGTCGGGGTTGAGCACGCCCCAGGAGATCAGCTGCTCGGTGAGGATCGACGGCGACTGGTCGTAGATCACGGCCAGCGTGCGCAGGTCGTCCTGGCGGATCGAGAGGACCTTGCCGTTGTAGTCGCCGCGCTGGCTCTGGATCGTCGCAGCGTAGCGCTGCAGCGGTCCGGCCTTCTCCGACGGGACCTGGGTCAGTCTCTCCAGGTCGAGGACCAGGCGCGGCGGCGGCTCGGCCGCGCCGCCGGGGGTGCCGCCGGGCAGGAGCTCCTGCACCGGCACGCCGTAGAACTCGGCGAGTTCGGCCAGCCGCTGCACGGTGACCGCACGGTCGCCGCGCTCGTACGAGCCGACGACGACTGCCTTCCAGCGCCCCTGGGACTTCTCCTCGACACCGTGCAGGGAGAGCCCCTGCTGGGTGCGGATCGCTCGGAGCTTGCCTCCGAGCTGCTTCGCGTAGTCGCTGGACATTGATCTCCCCGGACGAGATTGCTTCGCGTTCAGTGGTGGGTCACGGGCGTTGCCGGCGTCGTTACCGGTGGGTTCGACGCCTGTCTCGTAACTCACTGTGAGGTTACGTAGAGTAAGGTAGTTGCGTCAAGCCGAATGGGGCAGTCGTGCGAATGGCCCGCATCCTCGGCGCGTCCGCTGCGTGAACCCGGTGAAGCGGAATGATGGAGGTCCGTTTGCCTCCCGGCGCGCTGATAGGATGACCCGAAGCCCGCGCCCGGTCGGCGGGGGCGAATCCCAGACATCCTTTAAGGCCCGTCCAGTGAGGCGGGGAAGGAGGTCCGCTTCGGCATGACCACACACCAGGAACAGACGCCGCGACCGCCGCACCAGGTGCTGGACGGCACGGACATCGCCCGGGTCGTCACCCGGATAGCGCACGAGATCGTCGAGCGCGCCAAGGGCGCGGAGGACGTCGTGCTGCTCGGCATCCACACCAGGGGCGTCCACCTCGCCCGCCGCCTGCACGACCGGCTGGCCCAGATCACCGGACGCGACATCCCGCTGGGCACCCTGGACATCACCATGTACCGGGACGACCTGCGGCTGAAGCCCGCCCGCGCCCTGGAGCACACCGAGATCCCGCCCGGCGGCATCGACGGCAAGCTCGTCATCCTCGTCGACGACGTGCTGTTCTCCGGCCGCACCATCCGCGCCGCGCTCGACGCGCTGAGCGACATCGGCCGCCCGCGCGCCGTCCAGCTCGCCGTCCTGGTCGACCGCGGCCACCGCGAGCTGCCGATCCGGGCCGACTACGTGGGCAAGAACCTCCCCACCTCGCTGCGCGAGGCCGTGCAGGTCCGCCTGGCCGACACCGACGGCGTGGACGCCGTCCTGGTCGGCGACCGCGACCACGCCTCCCGCAGCTCGCAGGCCCTGGCCTCCCAGCCCACCGAACCGCACCTCCCGGAGTAGCCGCGTGAAGCGCCACCTCGTCTCCGCCGCAGATCTCAGCCGCGACGACGCGCTGCTGATCCTGGACACCGCCGAGGAGCTCGCCCAGCTCTCCGGCCGGGCCGTCAAGAAGCTCCCCACGCTGCGCGGCCGCACCGTCGTCAACCTCTTCTTCGAGGACTCCACCCGCACCAAGACCTCCTTCGAGGCCGCGGAGAAGCGACTGTCCGCGGACGTCATCAACTTCTCCGCCAAGGGCTCGTCCGTCTCCAAGGGCGAGAGCCTCAAGGACACCGCGCTGACCCTCCAGGCGATGGGCGCCGACGCGGTCGTCATCCGCCACCACGCCTCGGGCGCGCCGGCCCGGCTGGCCCAGTCCGACTGGCTGCACGGCAGCGTGATCAACGCCGGTGACGGCACCCACGAGCACCCCACCCAGGCGCTGCTCGACGCCTTCACCATGCGCCGCCACCTCAACGCCGGCCTCGGTAACGACCTGGCCGGCCGCCGGGTCACCATCGTCGGCGACATCCTGCACAGCCGGGTCGCCCGCTCCAACGTGCACCTGCTGACCACCCTCGGCGCCCAGGTGACCTTCGTCGCCCCGCCGACCCTGCTGCCGATCGGCATCGAGAACTGGCCCTGCGAGGTCAGCTACGACCTCGACAGCGTGCTGCCCAAGACCGACGCGCTGATGATGCTGCGGGTGCAGCGCGAGCGGATGAACGCCGCGTTCTTCCCGACCGAGCGCGAGTACAGCCGCCGCTACGGCATGAACGGCATCCGGATGGCCCAGCTGCCCGGGCACGCCATCGTGATGCACCCCGGCCCGATGGTCCGCGGCATGGAGATCACCGCCGAGGTCGCCGACTCGCCGCGCTGCACCGTGGTCGAGCAGGTCGCCAACGGCGTCTCCGTCCGGATGGCCGTCCTGTACCTGCTGCTCGGCGGCGCCACCCTCGCAGACGCCCCCGCCGCCCCCCGCACCGACTCCGTGGAGACCGCTCAGTGACCAGCTACCTGATCCGCAACGCCAAGATCCTGGGCGGCGCCCCGCAGGACCTCCACCTCGCCGACGGTGTCGTCCAGGCGATCGGCACCGGCCTGGCGGTCGAGGCGGACATCGAGATCGACGCCACCGGCATGATCGCCCTGCCCGGCCTGGTCGACCTCCACACCCACCTGCGCGAGCCCGGCCGCGAGGACGCCGAGACCGTGCTCACCGGCACCCAGGCCGCCGCGATGGGCGGCTTCACCGCCGTGCACGCGATGGCCAACACCACCCCGGTGGCCGACACCGCCGGTGTGGTCGAGCAGGTCTGGCGGCTCGGCCAGGAGGCCGGCTACTGCGACGTGCAGCCGGTCGGCGCCGTCACTGTCGGCCTGGAGGGCAAGAAGCTCGCCGAGCTCGGCGCGATGCACGAGTCCGCGGCCGGCGTCCGGGTCTTCTCCGACGACGGCAAGTGCGTGGACGACGCGGTGCTGATGCGCCGCGCCCTGGAGTACGTCAAGGCCTTCGACGGCGTCGTCGCCCAGCACGCCCAGGAGCCGCGGCTGACCGAGGGCGCCCAGATGAACGAGGGCCAGGTCTCCGGCGAGCTCGGGCTGGGCGGCTGGCCGGCCGTCGCCGAGGAGTCGATCATCGCCCGCGACGTGCTGCTCGCCGCGCACGTCGGCTCCCGGCTGCACGTCTGCCACCTCTCCACGGCCGGCTCGGTCGAGATCGTCCGCTGGGCCAAGTCCAAGGGCTGGGACGTCACCGCCGAGGTCACCCCGCACCACCTGCTGCTCACCGACGAGCTGGTCCGCTCCTACGACCCGGTGTACAAGGTGAACCCGCCGCTGCGCACCGCCGAGGACGTCCAGGCGCTGCGCAAGGCGCTGGCCGACGGCACCATCGACGCCGTCGCCACCGACCACGCGCCGCACCCGGCCGAGGACAAGGACTGCGAGTGGGCCGTGGCCGCGATGGGCATGGTCGGCCTGGAGACCGCGCTGTCGGTCGTCCAGCAGACCATGGTCGACACCGGCCTGCTGAACTGGGAGGGCGTCGCGGACCGGATGTCGCACCGCCCGGCCCGGATCGGCCGTCTCACCGGCCACGGTCGGCCGATCTCGGTGGGTGAGCCCGCGAACCTGGTGCTGTTCGATCCCGCGTACCGTGGTGCCGTGAACCCCGAGACCTTCGCCACCCGCAGCCGCAACACCCCTTACAAGGGCATGGACCTGCCCGGACGGGTGCACGCCACCTTCCTGCGCGGCCGCGCCACCGTGCTGGCCGGCGAGCTGGCCGAGCAGGGCGGGCTGGTGTGACCGGCTACGCCACGCTCGCCAGGGAGCAGGCGAAGGTCACCGACTGGCCGGGCTACATCGGCTGGTCGATCGGGCTGCTGATCATCATCGGCCTGGTCTACTGGCTGATGCGCCAGGGCTGGAACTGGCGGCGCACCCTGCAGTCCGGGATCCCGCCGCTGCCCGCCGTGCCGGCCCGCGCCGGACGCACCATCCTGGAGACCAGCGGCCGGTACCACGGCACCACCACCGCCGGGAACTGGCTCGACCGGGTCGTCGCGCACGGCCTGGGCACCCGCAGCCGGGCCGACCTCACGCTCGGCGCGGACGGCCTGCTGGTGCAGCGCCCCGGCGACGTCGACTTCTGGATCCCGGCCGAGCACCTCACCGGTGCCCGGACGGACTCCGGGATCGCCGGAAAGGTCGTCCCCTCCGGACTGCTCGTCGTCACCTGGGCCCACGAGGGCGCCGAGCTGGACTCCGGCTTCCGGGCCGACCACCCCGATGAGCACGCCGCCTGGGTCGAGGCGATCAACGAGCTCGCAACACGTACTACGAAGACGAAGAAGACGGAAGAGGCCGCGCAATGACCGCACCTGCCCCCACCACGCAGCGCCAACGGCGGGAGCGCATCCCCGCCGTGCTCGTCCTGGAGGACGGCCGGACCTTCCGCGGCCAGGCCTACGGCGCCACCGGCGAGACCTTCGGCGAGGCGGTCTTCAACACCGGCATGTCCGGTTACCAGGAGACCCTCACCGACCCGTCGTACCACCGCCAGGTGGTCGTGATGACCGCGCCGCAGATCGGCAACACCGGCTGGAACGACGAGGACGACGAGTCCAAGCAGATCTGGGTGGCCGGCTACGTCGTCCGCGACCCCGCCCGGGTGGCGTCCAACTGGCGCTCCCGCCGCTCGCTGGACGAGGAGCTGACCCGCCAGGGCGTCGTCGGCATCAGCGGCATCGACACCCGCGCGCTGACCCGCCACCTGCGCGAGCGCGGCGCGATGCGCTGCGGCATCTTCTCCGGCGAGGCGCTGGCCGACCCGGCCGCCCTGCTCGCCCGGGTGCAGCAGTCGCCCGAGATGAAGGGCGCCGACCTCTGCGCCGAGGTCGCCACCACCGAGCCGTACATCGTGCCCGCCGTCGGTGAGAAGAAGTTCACCGTCGCCGCGCTGGACCTCGGCATCAAGGCGATGACCCCGCAGCGGATGGCCGAGCGCGGCATCGAGGTGCACGTGCTGCCGGCCAACTCCACGCTGGAGGACGTCTACGCGGTCAACCCCGACGGCGTGTTCTTCTCCAACGGCCCGGGCGACCCGGCCACCGCCGACCACCAGGTCGCCGTCGCGCAGGGCGTGCTGGAGCGGGCGACCCCGTTCTTCGGGATCTGCTTCGGCAACCAGATCCTCGGCCGCGCCCTCGGCTTCGGCACCTACAAGCTCAAGTACGGCCACCGCGGCATCAACCAGCCGGTGCAGGACCGCACCACCGGCAAGGTCGAGGTGACCGCCCACAACCACGGCTTCGCCGTGAACGCGCCGCTGGACAAGGTGAGCGACACCCCCTACGGGCGGGTCGAGGTCTCCCACGTCTGCCTCAACGACGACGTGGTCGAGGGCCTGCAGGCGCTCGACGTCCCCGCCTTCAGCGTGCAGTACCACCCCGAAGCGGCCGCCGGCCCGCACGACGCCGCCTACCTGTTCGACCGCTTCGTGAAGCTCATGGAGGGCCAGCGTGCCTAAGCGCACTGACATCAAGTCCGTCCTGGTGATCGGCTCCGGCCCGATCGTCATCGGCCAGGCCGCCGAGTTCGACTACTCGGGCACCCAGGCCTGCCGCGTCCTCAAGGCCGAGGGCCTGCGGGTCGTGCTGGTCAACTCCAACCCGGCCACGATCATGACCGACCCGGAGATCGCCGACGCCACCTACGTCGAGCCGATCACCCCGGACTTCGTCGAGAAGATCATCGCCAAGGAGCGCCCCGACGCGCTGCTGCCGACCCTGGGCGGCCAGACCGCGCTCAACACCGCGATCTCGCTGCACAGCGCCGGCACGCTGGAGAAGTACGGCGTCGAGCTGATCGGCGCCGACGTGGTGGCGATCAACAAGGGCGAGGACCGCGAGCTGTTCAAGGGCGTCGTCGAGGCCGTCAAGGCCAAGATCGGCCACGGCGAGTCCGCCCGCTCGGTCATCTGCCACACCATGGACGAGGTGCTGGCCGGCGTCGACACGCTCGGCGGCTACCCGGTCGTGGTGCGCCCCTCCTTCACCATGGGCGGCGCCGGCTCCGGCTTCGCCCACAACGAGGAGGACCTGCGCCGCATCGCCGGCCAGGGCCTGGCCCTCTCGCCGACCACCGAGGTGCTCCTGGAGGAGTCCATCCTCGGCTGGAAGGAGTACGAGCTGGAGCTGATGCGCGACAAGAACGACAACGTCGTGGTCGTCTGCTCCATCGAGAACTTCGACCCGATGGGCGTGCACACCGGTGACTCGATCACCGTCGCCCCGGCGATGACCCTCACCGACCGCGAGTACCAGATCCTGCGCGACATCGGCATCGCCGTGATCCGCGAGGTCGGCGTCGACACCGGCGGCTGCAACATCCAGTTCGCCGTCAACCCCGACGACGGCCGGGTCATCGTCATCGAGATGAACCCGCGCGTCTCCCGCTCCTCGGCGCTCGCCTCCAAGGCCACCGGCTTCCCGATCGCCAAGATCGCCGCCAAGCTGGCCGTCGGCTACACGCTGGACGAGATCCCCAACGACATCACCGAGCAGACCCCGGCCTCCTTCGAGCCGACCCTCGACTACGTCGTGGTCAAGGTCCCGCGGTTCGCGTTCGAGAAGTTCCCGAGCGCCGACGCGACGCTGACCACCACCATGAAGTCGGTCGGCGAGGCCATGGCCATGGGCCGCAACTTCCCCGAGGCGCTGCAGAAGGCGCTGCGCTCGCTGGAGAAGAAGGGCTCCCAGTTCGACTGGACCGGCCCGCTCGGCGACAAGACCGAGCTGCTGGTCAAGGCCACCGTGCCGACCGACGGCCGGATCAACACCGTGATGGACGCCATCCGGGCCGGCGCCACCCCGGAGGAGGTCTTCGAGTACACGAAGATCGACCCGTGGTTCGTCGACCAGCTCTTCCTGCTGGACGAGATCGCCGGCGAGCTGGCCGAGGCCGCCGAGCTCACCCCCGAGCTGCTGCGCCACGCCAAGCGGCACGGCTTCTCCGACCAGCAGATCGGCGAGATCCGCGGCCTGCGCCCGGACGTCGTCCGCGAGGTGCGCCACGCGCTCGGCATCCGCCCGGTGTTCAAGACCGTCGACACCTGCGCCGCCGAGTTCGCCGCCAAGACCCCGTACTTCTACTCGTCCTACGACGAGGAGAACGAGGTCGCCCCGCGCACCAAGCCGGCCGTGATCATCCTCGGCTCGGGCCCCAACCGCATCGGCCAGGGCATCGAGTTCGACTACTCCTGCGTGCACGCCTCCTTCGCGCTGGCCGAGGCCGGGTTCGAGACCGTCATGGTCAACTGCAACCCGGAGACCGTCTCCACCGACTACGACACCTCCGACCGGCTCTACTTCGAGCCGCTCACCCTGGAGGACGTGCTGGAGATCGTCCACGCCGAGCAGCAGGCCGGCCCGCTGGCCGGTGTGATCGTCCAGCTCGGCGGCCAGACCCCGCTGGGCCTGGCGCAGGCGCTCAAGGACAACGGCGTGCCGATCGTCGGCACCCAGCCCGAGGCGATCGACCTCGCCGAGGAGCGCGGCGCCTTCGGCCGCGTGCTGCGCGACGCCGGGCTGCCCGCCCCCAAGCACGGCACCGCCTTCTCCTTCGCGGAGGCCAAGGCGATCGCCGACGAGATCGGCTACCCCGTGCTGGCCCGCCCGTCCTACGTGCTCGGCGGCCGCGGCATGGAGATCGTCTACGACGAGGCCTCGCTCGCCTCCTACCTGGAGCGGCACGCCGGTCTGATCTCCGAGCACCCGGTGCTGATCGACCGCTTCCTGGACGACGCGGTGGAGATCGACGTCGACGCGCTCTACGACGGCACCGAGCTCTACCTCGGCGGCGTCATGGAGCACATCGAGGAGGCCGGCATCCACTCCGGCGACTCCGCCTGCGCGCTGCCCCCGATCACCCTCGGCGGCTACGACATCAAGCGCCTGCGCACCTCCACCGAGGCCATCGCGCGCGGTGTCGGCGTCCGCGGCCTGATCAACATCCAGTTCGCGCTGGCCGGGGACATCCTCTACGTGCTGGAGGCCAACCCGCGCGCCTCCCGCACCGTCCCGTTCACCTCCAAGGCGACCGCGGTGCCGCTGGCCAAGGCCGCCGCCCGGATCTCGCTCGGCGCCACCATCGCCGAGCTGCGCGCCGAGGGCCTGCTTCCGGCCGAGGGCGACGGCGGCACGCTGCCGGCCGACGCGCCGATCGCGGTCAAGGAGGCCGTGATGCCGTGGAGCCGCTTCCGCGACATCCACGGCCGCGGCGTGGACACCGTGCTCGGCCCGGAGATGCGCTCGACCGGTGAGGTCATGGGCATCGACAAGGTCTTCGGCACCGCCTACGCCAAGGCCCAGGCCGGCGCGTACGGCGCGCTGCCGACCAAGGGCAAGGTCTTCGTCTCCGTCGCCAACCGGGACAAGCGCAACCTGGTCTTCCCGGCCCGGGCGCTGGTCGGCCTCGGCTTCGAGGTGCTCGCCACCGCCGGCACCGCCGAGGTGCTCCAGCGCGGCGGCATCCCGTCCACGCTGGTGCGCAAGCACAGCGAGGGCGAGGGCCCGAACGGCGAGAAGACCATCGTCCAGCTGATCCACGACGGCGAGGTGGACCTGATCATCAACACGCCGTACGGCACCGGCGGGCGCCTGGACGGCTACGAGATCCGCACCGCGGCGGTCTCCCGCGGGGTGCCCTGCCTGACCACCGTCCAGGCCATGGGCGCGGCGGTCCAGGGCATGGACGCGCTGCTGCGCGACGAGGTCGGAGTGATGTCGCTCCAGGAGCACGCCGAGCTGATCAACGCCGGCCGCAAGTAGCACCACCGCAGTGGGGGGCACCGGAGCCGGATTGGTGCCCCCCACTCGTATGCCCTGAACCCGCTGCCGCCTTCGGAGTTGATCCCGCTTTGTACAAGTTCCTGTTCGACCTCGTCTTCAAGAAGATGGACCCCGAGAAGGCGCACCACCTCGCCTTCTTCTGGATCCGGCTGGCCTCCTCGGTGCCCGGCCTGCGCACCCTGGTGCGGCTGGTGCTCGCCCCGCGCGACCGGGCGCTGCGCACCCGGGCCCTCGGCCTCGACCTGCCCGGCCCGTTCGGGCTCGCGGCCGGGTTCGACAAGAACGGCGTCGGCATCGACGGCCTGGCCATGCTCGGCTTCGACTACGTCGAGATCGGCACCATCACCGGCGAGCCCCAGCCCGGCAACCCGGCCCCCCGGCTGTTCCGCCTGGTCGAGGACCGCGCGCTGATCAACCGGATGGGCTTCAACAACCAGGGCTCGGCGCGGGTCGCCGCCCGGCTGGCCGCCCGCCCGCACACCAGCTCCACCCCGGTGATCGGCGTCAACATCGGCAAGACCAAGGTGGTCGAGGAGGCCGACGCCGTCGCCGACTACGTCAAGTCGACCGAGCGGCTGGCCAAGTACGCCGACTACCTGGTGGTCAACGTCAGCTCCCCGAACACCCCCGGGCTGCGCAACCTCCAGGCCGTCGACCACCTGCGCCCGCTGCTCGCCGCCGTGCGCGAGGCCGCCGACCGCACCACCGCGCACCACGTGCCGCTGCTGGTCAAGATCGCCCCCGACCTGGCCGACGAGGACGTCGACGCCGTCGCCGACCTCGCCCTGGAGCTGGGCCTGGACGGCATCATCGCCACCAACACCACGATCGGCCGGGACGGTCTGCTGGCCGACCCGCAGCGGGTCGAGGAGATCGGCATGGGCGGCCTGTCCGGCGCCCCGCTCAAGGCCCGCGCCCTGGAGGTGCTGCAGCGGCTGCGCGCCCGCACCGGGGGCCGGCTGACCCTGGTCTCGGTCGGCGGCGTGGAGACCGCCGAGGACGCCTGGCAGCGGATCATCCACGGCGCCGACCTCGTGCAGGGCTACAGCGCCTTCATCTACGAGGGCCCGTTCTGGTGCCGCCGGATCCACCGGGGCCTCTCCGCCCGGCTCCGCGGCGCGGGCTTCCGCGACCTCGCCGCGGCCGTCGGCAGCGCCGTCCGCAGCTCCTGAACCCCCGTACTGGACCCGGAAATCCTGGAAAGGACGACATGACCCTCGCCCCGTTCGGCGCCCGGCTGCGCCAGGCCCTCGACACCCGAGGCCAGCTCTGCGTCGGCATCGACCCGCACGCCTCCCTCCTCTCCGCCTGGGGGCTCGGCGACGACCTCGCCGGGCTGGAGACCTTCAGCCGCACCGTGGTGGAGGCCCTGGCCGACCGGGTCGCCGTGCTCAAGCCGCAGGCCGCCTTCTTCGAGCGCTTCGGCAGCAAGGGCGTCGCGGTGCTGGAGAAGGCCGTCGAGGAGGCCCGGGCGGCCGGTGCGCTGGTGCTGATGGACGCCAAGCGCGGCGACATCGGCTCCACCATGGCCGCCTACGCGGAGGCCTTCCTGTCGCCCGCCAGCCCGCTCTTCTCGGACGCCCTCACGGTCAGCCCGTACCTGGGCTTCGGCTCGCTGCGCCCGGCCCTGGACCTGGCCCGCGAACAGGGCTGCGGGGTGTTCGCGCTGGCGCTCACCTCCAACCCGGAGGGCGCCGAGGTGCAGCGCGCCGTCGGCGCGGACGGCGAGCCGGTCGCCGCCTCGGTGCTGCGCCAGCTGGCCGCGGAGAACGCGGACGCCGCTCCGCTGGGCTCCTTCGGCGCGGTGGTCGGCGCGACGCTGGCCGACGCGGGCGTGGACCTGGCCATCAACGGCCCGCTGCTGGCCCCCGGGATCGGCGCCCAGGGCGCGACCATGGCGGACCTGCCGCGGGTGTTCGGCGCCTCGGTGATCAACGTGGTGCCGAGCGTCAGCCGGGACGTGCTCAAGCACGGTCCGTCGGTGCCGGCGCTGCGGGAGGCGGCGGAGCGCTTCGTCGGGGAGTTCGCGGACGCCGTCAAGTAGGAGCGGACGCCGTCGGGCGGGAGCCGTCAAGTAGCGGAAGCGGTCCGGCCGGTAGGGGAGCGGTAGCCGATCGGTGACCGTGCGCAGTGTCCGCAGGACGGCGGGGCGGCACCGGAGTTGACGTGAGCGCCGTCACATCGACCCCGCCAAAGTCTCGCAATCGCGGTCATTTTGCCCTGGAAAGTCCTGGTCGGCCTTGGCTGACCAGGACTTTTCGTGTTCTTTTCCTGACGCGGCGCCGCAATGCGGGTAGTGTCCGGCGATAGGTCATCGGCGAGCCGCGAAACCCGTAGCTCCCGCAGGTCAGGGCCCTGTGGTTCCCCATTGGGCTCCCCTTGCGGACGGTGTCCTCGGTACCAAACCAGTCATAGCTCAATCCCTTCCTTCCACACCCTGAGGTGAACGGCGTGGCTCTTCCGCCCCTTACCCCTGAACAGCGCACCGCCGCGCTCGCCAAGGCCGCCGAGGCTCGCCGGGAGCGCGCCGAGGTCAAGAACCGGCTCAAGCACTCCGGCGCCTCCCTGCACGAGGTGATCAAGGCCGGCAAGAACGACAACGACGTCATCGGCAAGATGAAGGTGTCGGCCCTGCTGGAGTCCCTTCCGGGCGTCGGCAAGGTTCGTGCCAAGCAGATCATGGAGCGCCTCGGCATCAGCGAGAGCCGCCGTGTCCGTGGTCTCGGAACGAACCAGATCGCTTCCCTGGAGCGGGAGTTCGGCGGTGGCGCCGCCTGACCGTGCCCCCGTGGTCCCAGGATCGTCCGCGATCCGGGATAATCGGTGCATGAGTGAGCGTCCGCGGCTGACCGTGCTCTCCGGCCCCTCGGGGGTCGGCAAGAGCACGGTCGTCGCTCATATGAGGAAGATGCACCCCGAGGTCTGGCTCTCGGTGTCGGCCACCACCCGCCACCCGAGGCCCGGTGAGAAGAACGGGGTCCAGTACCACTTCGTCGACAACGACGAGTTCGACAAGCTGATCGCCAACGGCGAGCTGCTGGAGTGGGCCGAGTTCGCGGGCAACCGCTACGGCACCCCGCGTGCGGCGGTGCTGGAGAAGCTGGAGCGCGGCGAGCCCGTCCTGCTGGAGATCGACCTCCAGGGTGCCCGTCAGGTGCGCGAGTCGATGCCGGAGGCCCAGCTGGTCTTCCTGGCCCCGCCGAGCTGGGACGAGCTGGTCCGCCGGCTGACCGGCCGGGGTACGGAGTCGCAGGACGTGATCGAGCGGCGGCTGCAGGCGGCCAAGATCGAGCTCGCGGCCGAGACCGAGTTCGACACGACCCTTGTCAACACCTCCGTCGAGCAGGTAGCGGCCGAACTGCTAGCCTTGCTCGGTGTAGCCTGACCTGTCAGTCTTTTCCACCCTTTCGGAAGGTTTTCGCGTGTCCTCTTCCATGACCGCGCCCGAGGGCATCATCAACCCGCCGATCGACGAGCTGCTTGAGGCCACCGACTCGAAGTACAGCCTCGTGATCTACGCCGCCAAGCGCGCGCGTCAGATCAACGCTTACTACTCCCAGCTCGGCGAGGGCCTGCTGGAGTACGTCGGCCCGCTGGTCGACACCCACGTGCACGAGAAGCCGCTGTCGATCGCGCTGCGCGAGATCAACGCCGGCATGCTGACCGCCGAGGCGGTCGAGGGCGCCGCCTGAGGCACCCCCGCACCTTTTCCCGGAGGGCCGGGCGGAATCCTTTCTGCCGGGCCCTCCGGCATTTTCTGAAGGGGTCGCTCGGCCCTCCGGCGTTTTCGCTTGCCGTGTGCTTGTCGGGGTGGGGCACGGTGCGAGTGATCGCCGAGGGGTCGTAGGGTGAGCGGGTTCCCGATGCGTCGGGTGCCCGATGCGGAGAAAGGCCGGTGCCGGTAGATGAGCGCGAGTGCGGACGCCCCCCGCGTGGTCCTCGGTGTCAGCGGCGGGATCGCCGCCTACAAGGCGTGCGAGCTGCTGCGCCGGTTCACCGAGTCCGGCCACCAGGTCACCGTGGTGCCCACCGCGGCGGCGCTGCACTTCGTCGGCGAGGCCACCTGGGCCGCGCTGTCCGGCCGCCCGGCCGCCACCGAGACCTGGGAGCGCGTGCACGAGGTGCCGCACGTGCGGATCGGGCAGCAGGCCGACCTGGTGGTGGTCGCCCCCGCCACCGCCGACCTGATCGCCAAGGCCGCCCACGGGCTCGCCGACGACCTGCTGACCAACACCCTGCTCACCGCCCGCTGCCCGGTCGTGGTGGCGCCCGCGATGCACACCGAGATGTGGGAGCACCCGGCCACCCGGGAGAACGTCGCCACCCTGCGCCGGCGCGGCGTGATCGTGCTGGAGCCGGCCGTCGGGCGGCTCACCGGCAAGGACACCGGCAAGGGGCGGCTGCCCGAGCCCACCGCGATCTTCGAGGCCTGCCGGGCCGTGCTGCGCCGCGGCGGGGCGGTGCCCACCGACCTGGCCGGGCGGCACGTGGTGGTCTCGGCCGGCGGCACCCGGGAGCCGCTGGACCCGGTGCGCTACCTCGGCAACCGCTCCTCCGGCAAGCAGGGCTACGCGCTCGCCGTGACCGCCGCGGCCCGCGGCGCCCGGGTGACGCTGGTCTCGGCCAACGCCGAGCTGCCCGACCCGGCCGGGGTGGACGTGGTGCACGTCTCGACCGCGCTGGAGCTGCGCGGGGCGGCGCTCGAGGCGGCGGCGGACGCGGACGCCGTGGTGATGGCCGCGGCGGTGGCCGACTTCCGGCCGGCCGAGTACGCGACCGGCAAGATCAAGAAGGTCGACGGGGTCGAGCCGGCGCCGGTCGCGCTGGTCCGCAACCCCGACGTGCTGGCCGAGCTGTCGGCGCACCGCCCCCGTTCGGGTCAACTGGTGGTGGGTTTCGCGGCGGAGACCGACGACGTGCTCGCCAACGGCCGCGCCAAGCTCGCCCGCAAGGGCTGCGACCTGCTGGTCGTGAACGAGGTGGGCAACGGCAAGGCCTTCGGCCAGGACGTCAACGAGGCCGTGGTGCTGGGCGCGGACGGCAGCGAGACCCCCGTACCGGTGGGCCCCAAGGAGGTCCTCGCGGACGTGGTCTGGGACCTGGTCGCAAAGCGGATGGAACCGGGTCGGAACTGATCGATTGCCGCTCGAATAACGACGGATTCGCGCTTGAGAACGTTCTCGATTTCCGGAAGCGGGTGACGTTCGGCGGAACCAGCCGGTTAGACTCCAGGAATCAAGTCTTTCCGGATGTCCCCGGTCCACCGGGGGCCTTCAGTCAGCAGCCGCTGCAACCCCAGGGAGCGCTGTGTCTCGCCGCCTGTTCACCTCGGAGTCCGTGACCGAGGGACACCCCGACAAGATCGCTGACCAGATCAGCGACACCATCCTTGACGCTCTCCTGCGGGAGGACCCGACCTCCCGGGTCGCCGTGGAGACGCTCATCACGACCGGCCAGGTGCACGTGGCCGGCGAGGTGACCACCAAGGCGTACGCCCCGATCGCCCAGCTCGTCCGGGACAAGATCCTGGAGATCGGCTACGACAGCTCCAAGAAGGGCTTCGACGGCGCCTCCTGCGGCGTGTCGGTGTCCATCGGCGCGCAGTCGCCCGACATCGCGCAGGGTGTCGACACCGCGTACGAGGCCCGCGTCGAGGGTGACGAGGACGACCTGGACAAGCAGGGGGCCGGCGACCAGGGCCTGATGTTCGGCTACGCGTCCGACGAGACGCCCGAGCTGATGCCGCTGCCGATCACCCTGGCGCACCGCCTCTCCCGCCGGCTGACCGAGGTGCGCAAGAACGGGACCATCCCGTACCTGCGCCCCGACGGCAAGACCCAGGTCACCATCGAGTACGACGGCGACAAGGCCGTCCGCCTCGACACCGTGGTCGTCTCCACCCAGCACGCCAGTGACATCGACCTGGAGTCGCTGCTCACCCCGGACATCCGCGAGTTCGTCGTGGAGCCGGAGCTCAAGGCGCTGGCCGAGCAGGGCATCAAGCTGACCACCGACGGCTACCGCCTGCTGGTCAACCCGACCGGCCGCTTCGAGATCGGCGGCCCGATGGGCGACGCCGGCCTCACCGGCCGCAAGATCATCATCGACACCTACGGCGGCATGGCCCGCCACGGCGGCGGCGCCTTCTCCGGCAAGGACCCGTCCAAGGTCGACCGCTCGGCCGCCTACGCGATGCGCTGGGTCGCCAAGAACATCGTCGCCGCCGGCCTCGCCCGCCGCGCCGAGGTCCAGGTCGCCTACGCCATCGGCAAGGCCGAGCCCGTCGGCCTCTTCGTGGAGACCTTCGGCACCGAGACCGTCCCGGTCCTGGCCATCCAGAAGGCCGTCTCCGAGGTCTTCGACCTGCGCCCGGCCGCGATCATCCGCGACCTCGACCTGCTGCGCCCGATCTACTCGCAGACCGCTGCGTACGGCCACTTCGGTCGTGAGCTGCCGGACTTCACCTGGGAGCGCACCGACCGCGTCGAGCAGCTCAAGGCGGCTGTGCAGGACTGACCGGTCGCTCGAAGCGGCGCCCGCCCCGGATCGGGGCGGGCGCCGCTTTTGTGCGTCCTGTCGGTGTGACCTGGTAGTACTGGGGAGCGATGAGCAACACAGGGGAACCGGAGCAGCTGGCGTTCATCCGGGAGACGGTCAAGCGGGCCAAACCTCGGACCTGGAAGGGTGCCAAACGGGCCGAACACAATCCGATCGCCCGGGTCGTGGTCGACAAGGGTGTCCTCAGCATCGACCAGTTCTTCGACTACGAGGTTCCGGCGATCATGGATGAGGAGGCTCAGCCCGGCGTGCGTGTCCGGGTACGGTTCGGCGCCCGCCTGGTCAAGGGGGAACGGCAGGGCGGGACGCTCCACGACGGTTTCATCGTCGAGCGTCTGGCGAAGACCGACTACCCGTACGCGCTGGCGCCCATCGCCCAGGTCATCTCGCCGGAGCCGGTGCTCTCGCGTGAGCTGTTGACGCTGTGCCGGACGATCGCCGACCGGTACGCGGGCACGCTCGCCGACGTTCTCCAACTCGCCGTGCCGCCCCGGCACGGCGAGGCGGAAGCGGAACCCTCGTCCGAGCCGCGACCGAGGCCCGTCCCGCCGACTCCGGGCGGCTGGTCCAGGTATCCCGCAGGAGCGGAATTCCTGGCCGCGCTCGCGGCAGGAGGCTCGCCGCGTGCCGTATGGGCGGCACTGCCTGGTCCCGGATGGCCCTACGAGATCGCTCGGGCGGTGGCGGCGGCGCTGGCCGGGGGTCGGGGCGCCTTGGTGGTGCTGCCGGACGGCCGGGCCACCGCTCGGGTGGATCGGGCGCTGGTCGAGATCCTCGGTGAAGGGCACCACGCCGTGCTCGCGGCTGATCTGGGCCCTCGCGAGCGCTACGCGCGATGGCTGGCGGTCAGTCGGGGTTCCGTCCGCGCTGCGATCGGCACTCGGGCCACCATGTTCGCGCCGGTCCGGGACCTCGGATTGGTGGTTGTGTGGTCGGACGGCGACAGCAGTCACAGCGACCCGCACGCCCCCTATCCGCATGCTCGGGACGTCGCGTTGTTGCGGGCGACCGAGACGGGAGCGGGAGTACTGCTCGGTGGGCATTCGGTGACCGTCGAAGGTGCCCAGTTGGTCAGCAGCGGCTGGGCGAGATCCATCGCGGCGGATCGTGCCACCGTGCGGGATGCCGCGCCCGCAGTACGTACGGTCACCGATCGGGACGAGGCGCGTGATGCCGCGGCACAGTCCGCCCGGTTGCCCTCGGTGGCCTGGCAGGCGGCGAGGGACGGTCTCTCCCGTGGCGGGCCGGTCCTGATCCAAGTGCCCCGGCGTGGATACGTTCCGCGATTGGCCTGCAACAACTGTCGCGAGCCCGCACGGTGCAGGCACTGTGAAGGGCCGTTGGAAGCGGCGTCGGCGGACTCTCCGCTGAGCTGTGCGTGGTGTGGAGTGGCCGAGGACGACTGGCACTGCGCGGAGTGCGGTTCATTCCGGCTCCGGGCACAGGTGGTGGGCAGCCGTCGGACGGCCGAGGAACTCGGAAGGGCCTTTTCCGGGGTGCCGGTGCGGGTGTCAGGACGGGGAACGGTACTCGCCACGGTGCCGGACGAACCTGCACTGGTCATCTCGACGCCAGGCGCTGAACCGTTGGTGGAGAGTGGTCCGGGCTACGCGGCGGCGCTGTTGCTGGACGGATGGTCGATGCTCACGTTCCCCGATCTGAGGGCGGGCGAGAACGCACTGCACCGCTGGCTGACGGCTGCCGCCCTGGTACGTCCGGCCGCAGATCACGGTGTGGTCGTGGTGGTCGCCGAACCGACCGCGCGCCCGGTCCAGGCGTTGGTGCGATGGGACCCGTTCGGACATGCGGGAACGGAGCTGGAGGAACGGGCACAGCTGCACTTTCCTCCGGTCTCGCGGATGGCATCGGTGGCCGGGGACCCGAGGGCGGTGGCCGATCTGCTGGAGATCGTCCGTCTGCCGCAGGGGGCAGACGTGCTGGGACCGGTTCCAACGGCGCAGGTTCGCGGAGAGGACCGGGAACGAGCGCTGCTCCGGGTCTCGCCGGGGCAGGGGGCAGAGCTGGCCGCCGCGCTGAAGGCGGCGCAGATCACTCGGACCGCGGTGCGAGGGCCCGCGAGTCTGGACGTGCGGATCGATCCGACGGAGATCGGGTAGCGACGGGCCTGCGGGGGGCGGCGGGTGGCGGACGACGTCGGGTGGTGACGGGCCTGCGGGGGCGGGGTGAGTGGGCCACCCCGCCCCGGGTGGCCCGGGCGTTCGGCGGGGTGGGTCAGCCGCGGAGGGGGATGCCGGTGCGGTCGGGGTGCGGGCGGTCGGTGCCGACCCGGTCGAGGCCGGGGCGGTCGAGGGGGGTGGTGCGGTCGATGGGGGTTCGGTCCATGACGGTGTTGCGGTCGAGGGGGCTGCGGTCGATCGGGGTGCCGCGGTCCACGGGGGTTCGGTCGAGGGCGTTGCGCTCCAGGCTGGAGCGGTCCAGGCCGCCCTGGCGGGCGGCGGGGACGGTGGCGGCCAGGCCGCCGCGTTCGATGGGGGCGGGCAGGTCCTCGGAGCGGTCCGGGCGGGCGGGGCCCGGGACGGCGCCGCTGGCCGCGAGGAGCTCGCTGGTCGGGCGGCGCATCCCGTAGCGGCGGTGGACGGCCTGCTTGGTGACCCCGAGGGCGGAGCCCACCGAGTCCCAGGAGAAGCCCAGCGCCCGGTCGAACTCGACCGCCGCCGCCACCAGGGTCTCCACGCTCTCCCGCAGCTCCTGCGCCAGGCGCACGGTCGGCGCGGGCGCCCGTCCGTACACCACGAAGCCGGCCGAGGTGCTCGGACGGCGCGGTCGGTAGACGTTTCCCAGCTGGGCGGTGAGCGTCCGCAGCGCGTCGACCTGGCGCCTCACCCGCTCGATGTCCCGCACCAGCAGGTGCAGGCTCGCCCGCGCCCGGGCGTCGTGGTTGATCTGCTCGGCCATGGCCTACGTGCCACCTTCCGTACGGTTCAGCTCGGCCGGGGCGCGGTGTCCCGTGCGCCCGGCCCCGGTCAATCTCTCTTGACCAACGCCGAAGCGGGGGCCGGGGTAACGCCGCTCCGCAGACTCGGGATATGCCAGAAGCCGGTGCGGGTGTCCGGGGACGGCCCGTCGGAGCGCCCGGGCGGGTTGCATAGACTTGCCGGGAACCAGCCGTTGCCCACAGCCCGCGCCCACCCCGGACAGGAGCCCGTACCCCGTGGCGATCCAGCCGATCCGTCTCTTCGGAGACCCCGTCCTGCGGGCCACCGCCCAGCCGGTGACCACCTTCGACAAGGAACTGCGCAACCTGGTCTCCGACCTCACCGACACCATGCTCGACGCCCCCGGCGCCGGCCTCGCCGCGCCCCAACTCGGCGTCTCCCTGCGGGTGTTCACGTACCACGTGGACGGTGTCACCGGGCACCTGATCAACCCGGACCTGTCGCTCAGCGAGGACGAGCAGGAGGGCCCGGAGGGCTGCCTCTCGCTGCCCGGGCTGCGCTACGACACCAAGCGCGCGTACGGCGTGGTGGCCAAGGGCTTCAACATGTACGGCGATCCGGTCACGCTGGAGGGCACCCAGCTGCTCGCCCGGTGCATCCAGCACGAGACCGACCACCTGGACGGCATCATCTTCATCGACCGGCTCGACCGGGAGCAGCGCAAGGCCGCGCTGAAGGCCATCCGGGAGGCCGAGTGGGGCGCCGGGCCGGCGCCCGTCGTCAAGGTCTCGCCGCACAGCACCTTCGGCTCCGCGCGCTGAGTTCGTTCCTCGATCCTCGTATGCAGAAAGGCACTTGATGCGTCTCGTCTTCGCCGGCACCCCCGAGGTCGCCGTTCCCGCCCTCGACGCGCTGATCGCCTCCGACCGGCACGAGGTCGTCGCGGTGGTCACCCGCCCCGACGCCCCCGCCGGGCGCGGGCGCAAGCTGGTCGCCAGCCCCGTCGCCCAGCGCGCCGAGGAGGCCGGGATCGAGGTCCTCAAGCCGGCGAAGCCCAGTGACCCGGACTTCGTCGCCCGGCTCACCGAACTCGCCCCCGACTGCTGCCCGGTGGTCGCCTACGGCGCGCTGCTGCGCCCCGGCACCCTGGAGATCCCCAAGCACGGCTGGGTCAACCTGCACTTCTCGCTGCTGCCCGCCTGGCGCGGCGCGGCCCCCGTCCAGCACTCGGTGCTGGCCGGCGACGAGGTGACCGGCGCGTCCACCTTCCTGATTGAGCAGGGCCTGGACTCCGGCCCGGTCTACGGCGTCATCACCGAGGAGGTCCGGCCGAGCGACACGAGTGGTGAGCTGCTCACCCGGCTGTCCCTGTCCGGCGCCCGGCTGCTGGTGGCCACCATGGACGGCATCGCGGACGGCTCGCTGAACGCCGTGCCGCAGCCCGCCGAGGGCGTCACGCTCGCGCCGAAGATCACCGTCGAGGACGCCCGGATCGACTGGAACCACCCCGCGCTGCGGATCGACCGGGTGGTGCGCGGCTGCGCGCCCGCACCGGGTGCGTGGACGGAGTTCCGGGGCGAGCGGCTCAAGGTCACCGGGCCGGTCAAGCTGCTGCCGGAGGCCGCCGAGCTGGCGCCCGGTCAGGTCGCGATGGTCGGCAAGAACAGCGTGCGGGTCGGGACGGGGTCGCACGACATCGAGCTGGGGGAGGTGCGTCCGCAGGGCAAGAAGGAGATGCGGGCGGCCGACTGGGCGCGCGGGGCGCGGCTGGAGGAGGGGGAGCGGTTCGGGGGCTGAGTCGGAGGGCGTCGGCCGGGACGGTGGGTCGGGGCGTGGCCCGGCTCGCCGCGCGGGGTGCTGTGGGCGGGCCTACCTTGGTCCGAGTGGGGGATTCCTCACCAGGAAGGCTGATCCCATGGCCCGACTCACCTGGACGAGACCGCGTGCCTGGACCGCTGTGGCCGGCGCGCTGCTGGTGACCGGGGTCTACGGCCTCGCGACCGCACCTCCGGCGGGCGCCGTGACCACCACGGTGGTCCAGGGCGACCAGGCCGCCCCCGGCTCGGTCTCGCACGCGACCTGCCCCCAGGGCACCCACCTGATCGGCGGAGGCTTTGACATGGGCAACGTCACGGTCGACCCCTCCACGAACACGCCCCAGCCGGTGCTGCTGACGATCAACGCCCCTTCCGCTCAACAGGCGGACACCTGGCTGGCCGGTGCGACCGGAGCCGGCGGGGCGACGGCGTTCGCCCTCTGCGAGAGCCAGTGACGAACCGTCCGGGCCGGGAGTCCGGGAACCGGAGCCGCGGCCGGACGGCTCCGGGTCCCGGACCGTCGGCGTTCGAGCGGGACGTGCCGGGCGGGATATCGTAGGCGTGATAACCACCGCAGCACTTTGAGGCACCTTTGAGCACTCCCAGTACGGCCAGCAGCAGCGCGTCCGGCGGCAAGCGCGCCCCCCGTCCGCACCGGCGGCCGAAGAAGGACCCGGCCCGGATCGTCGCCTTCCGCGCGCTGCGCGCCGTCGACGAGCGGGACGCGTACGCCAACCTGATCCTGCCCTCCCTGCTCCGCGAGGCCGAGCAGAAGGGCATGGACCGGCGCGACGCCGCCCTCGCCACCGAGCTGGTCTACGGCACCCTGCGGCTCCAGGGCACCTACGACGCGGTCATCGCCGCCTGCATCGACCGGCCGCTGAGCAAGGTCGACCCGCCGGTGCTGGACGTGCTCTCGCTCGGCGCCCACCAGCTGCTCACCACCCGCATCCCCAGCCACGCGGCCGTCTCGGCGACCGTCGAGCTGGCCCGGGTGGTGCTCGGCGACGGCAAGGCCAAGTTCGTCAACGCCGTGCTGCGCCGGATCAGCGCCCACGACCTGGACGCCTGGATCGAGCGGGTCGCCCCGCCGTACGACAAGGACGCCGAGGACCACCTGGCCGTCGTGCACTCGCACCCGCGCTGGGTGGTCTCCGCGCTCTGGGACTCGCTCGGCCGCTGGCAGCCGGACGCCTCCGGGCGCAGCGCGATCGAGGAACTGCTGCGGGCCGACAACGCGCGGCCCGAGGTCACCCTGGTCGCCCGGCCCGGCCGGGCCACCGTCGGCGAGCTGGCCGAGGTGCTGCCCGAGGCCGAGCCCGGGCGCTGGTCCCCGTTTGCGCTGCGGCTCGCCGAGGGCGGCGACCCGGGCACGCTGACCGCCGTCCAGGAGAACCGGGCCGGCGTGCAGGACGAGGGCAGCCAGCTGGTCGCGCTCGCGCTGGCCGCCGCGCCGCTGGAGGGGCCGGACCGGCTCTGGCTGGACGGCTGCGCCGGGCCGGGCGGCAAGGCCGCGCTGCTCGGCGCCCTGGCCGCGGAGCGGGGCGCGGGACTGGTCGCGAGCGAGAAGCAGCCGCACCGGGCCCGGCTGGTGGCGCGGGCGCTGGAGGGCAACCCCGGTCCGTACACGGTGATCGCGGCGGACGGGACGCGCCCGGCCTGGCGCTCCGGCGGCTTCGACCGGGTGCTGGTCGACGTGCCGTGCTCCGGCCTGGGCGCGCTGCGCCGCCGCCCGGAGGCGCGCTGGCGCCGCCGGCCCGCCGACGTCGCGGCCTTCGGTCCGCTCCAGCGGGACCTGCTGCGCTCGGCGATCGAGGCCACCCGGGTCGGCGGCGTGGTCGGCTACGCCACCTGCTCGCCGCACCTCGCGGAGACCCGGGCGGTGGTCGACGACGTGCTGCGCGAGGAGGGCGGGCGGGTCGAGTGGATCGACGCCCGGCCGCTGCTGCCCGGCGTTCCGGCGCTCGGCGACGGGCCGGACGTGCAGCTGTGGCCGCACCTGCACGGGACGGACGCGATGTACCTGGCGCTGCTGCGGCGGACCGCCTGAGGCCGGCCCTGTCGACGCCCTCGGGTTGCATCTCCCGTAGGGGGAGGCGGCAGGGTGGTGGGCATGAACGGCGACATCCTCCCTTCGGTCCACCCGGTGCGCGCGGTCGGTGAGTTGCACACGATCGGGGAGCTGGCCCGGCGGACGGGGCTGACGGTGAAGACCGTCCGCTTCTACTCGGACCAGGGGATCGTGTCGCCGGCCGACCGCACCCCGGCCGGCCACCGGCGGTACGGCGCGGACGCCGTCGCCCGCCTGGATCTGGTGCGCACGCTGCGTGAACTCGGGCTCGGCTTGCCCGAGGTCCGGCAGGTGCTGGAGCGCGAGCGTGCGCTGTCGGAGGTCGCGGCGGCGCACGCCGCGGCGCTCGACGTCCGGATCCGGGTGCTGCGGCTGCGGCAGGCGGTGTTGCGGGCGGTGGCCGCGCGCGGGGCGACCGAGGAGGAGTTGACGCTCGTGCACCGCTTGGCACGCTTGACGGAGGACGAACGGGGGCGCCTGATCGGGGAGTTCCTGGCTGAGGTGTTCGGTTCGGAGGGCAGCTCCGGACGGATGGCCCGGTCAGGGGTGGCCCGGTCGTTGACACCCGAGTTGCCGGAGGATCCGTCGGTCGAACAGGTCGAGGCCTGGGTGGAGTTGGCGCAGCTGGCCGGGGACGACGGGTTCCGGGAGCTGTTGCGCGGGCTGGCGGAGGGCGAGGCCGTGGAGGGCGGTGGGAATCCGCTGCCGCGACCCGGTCTGGCCGTGCTGGTGCGGGAGTCGGTCGGTCCGGCGGTCGCGGCCGGGGTGGACCCGGACGCGGCTGAGGCGGCGCCGGTGGTGGCCGCCCTGTTGGAGCGGTACGCGGGGATGGTGGGTGCCGAGGGCGTGGACGCTCCTTTGCGCGCCCGGCTGGCGGCGCGGTTGAGGGCGATGGCGGATCCCCGGCGGGAGCGGTACCTGGTGCTGCTCGCGGTGGTCAACGAATGGGTGGCGCCGGAGAGTTCGGCTGAGGTGCTGGACTGGGCGGTGCGGGCCGTCGGTGCCTCTGGGGCCTGGGGCCTGGGGTCTGGGGTTTCGGGCCTGGGGTTTCGGGCCTAGGGTCGTAGGGGAGGCGGACCCGGGCAGTTGGTGAGGAAGGCGTGGGCCTGGGCGCGGAGGTGGTCGACCGGCGGGTCCTCGCAGATCACCTCCAGGCCGAGCGAGGCGTTCCCGCCCAGGTGGTGGGAGGACTGGTAGGCGAGGTACGGGCGGTGGCCGTCGTCGGGGTCCAGTCCGACGGCGAGGGTCGCGAAGAGGGTGCGCTCCTGCTCGGTGCGGGCGAACTCCGTGCGGGAGAGCGTCCATTCGAACTCGTACGGCTCGGGCTCGGCGGGCAGGTCGAGGAAAGCCTGGGCCAGCCGGCGGACCTCGTCCGGGCCGGCGAAGGGGAGCGACTCCGACCAGGACGGCGCGGACGCCAACAGCTCCCACTCCGAGCCGTTGTGACGGACGGTCAATTCCCACTCGCCTTGCTGGTCGAACCATTGGCAGCTGAGGATCGGATCCATGGTGGTCAACCTTCCTGTGGGGCCGGGCCGTTACGTTTTCTCCTCATCGTGGCACACCGGGCGGGCGGGGGTCGCGCGGCGTGACCCGTCCTCGGGCGGCTTGCCAGGCTTCCTGCAGTGCGCGGTAGCCGAGCACGGTGATCGCGTGTTCGGCGAGCAGGCGGTGGGCCTCGGGGGAGACCAGGAACTCGTAGTCGGTGCGGCGGACCCGCCAGCCGTCGTCGGCCGGGTTGGTGGTCGGGGTGTCGGTGGTTGGGATGCGGGGGTCCGGGATGTGGGGGGCCGGGCCGGTGGCGAGGCTCGGGTGGACGGCCCACTCGGTCAGGCCCGGCGGGAGGGCCGCGAGCAGGCGGGCGTAATGGGCGGGCTTGTCCTCCAGCGGTATCGCGAAGCTGTCGAGGAAGCCGTGATCGACCACCGGCAGGCCGCGCCCGCGCAGCCGGTCCAGGGCGGGCGGCAGCCACACCCGTACCGCCAGGCCGTACTCGGCGCCGAGGGCGAGGGTGAGGTCCAGGACGTCCTCGCGGCCGCCGTCGGCCAGGCAGTGGAAGTCCAGGTGGGTCGGGCTGAGGCCGCTCGCCGCGACCGCGTCGATCTGGGCGCGGAACTCGCGCTCCACGTGGTCGAGTTGCGCGTTCGCGGCGAGGGCGGCCCGGCCGGCCGGGGTGGGGGCGTGGAACTCGCCGGTCGGGTCGAGCAGGGAGGGCACCCGGTCGCGGGCGGTGAGCGGCCCCCAGCGCAGGTGCGGTGCCTCGCAGACCAGGGTGAGGTGGATGCCGAAGGGGATCTCCGGGTGGCGGCGCAGCAGGCGGAGCGCGTGCGGGGCGGCGTGACAGGGGGTCATCAGGCTGCAGGAGGCGGCGATGCCCTGCCGGACCGCCTCGACGACGGCGAGGTTGACGGACTCGTCCAGGCCCAGGTCGTCGCAGTTGATCAGCAGGAGGCGGGCCTCGGGCGGGTGGCCGAGGAGGCGGTTGGCGTGCGGACCGTCCGGGGTGGCGACTGCGGTGGGCATGGGGGCAGTCTTCACCGGGGGAGGGGGCGGGCGCGCGGGGATTTCCGCTCGGCCGGGCTCAGTCGGTGGTGGGGGAGGGGGTGGCGGCGGGGGTCGGGTGCCACGGGCGGTCGGGGCGGGTCTGGACGGGGGCGGAGGTGAGGCGCAGGGCGTACACGTCGTGGTCCGGGGCCGGGGAGGGGACCGGACCGAGGTACTCGTGACCGGTCAGGTGGCACCAGGCGGGGAGGTCGAGCGGGGCGGCCGGGTCGGTCGTCAGGATGTGGACCACCGCGCCCGCCGGAAGGTGGGCGATCTGCTTGCGCAGGCGGAGCAGCAGTTGGACGCAGAGCAGGCCGGTGCCGTCGACGGTGAGGTCGGGGGCGGTGTCGTCGGAGGCAGTGTTCGCGGAGGCGGCGGCGTTGTGGACGGCGTCGTCGGGGGTGGTCATCGGGGGATCTCCTGGGTGATGCGCCAGAGGCGGCGGGGCAGGTCGCCCTCCTCGAAGGGGTGGACCTCGGTGAGGTGCCAGCCCTCGGCGAGCCGGTCCACCAGCTCGCGGGGGAAGAAGTGGACGGCGAAGCCGCCGTGTTCCCAGATGTCGTCCCCGTGGCCGGTGCCGGCGCCGTAGTGGGCGTCGCCGGTGTGGCGGACGGTGTAGACGAAGGTGCCGCCCGGGCGCAGGACCCGGCGGACTTCGGCGACTACTGCCTCTAGCTCGGGTGTGGTGAGCGCCATGCAGAGCAGCATGTGGGCGAAGACCGCATCGACGGAGGCGTCGGGCAGGGGCAGCGGGTCGCGGACGTCGTGCACGGTGGTGCGGACCCGCGCGGCCAAGCCCCGTTCGGTGGCGGCGGTGCGCAATTGGTCCAGGCCGGTCGGGCTGAAATCGGTGGCCAGGACGGAGAAGCCGGTGCGGGCGAAGTGGAGGGCGTCCCGGCCGTGGCCGGCGCCCAGTTCGAGCACCTCGCGGGCGCCGGCGGCGGCGAAGGCCCGGGCGGCGTACCGGGCGGGGGCGGACGGCTGCTCGCCGTACATCCCGGGGTGGGAGCCGTACGTCCGTTGCCAGTGGGCGCGTTGGGCCTCGGCGAGGGCGGGCTCCCGGCGCGGCGACGCGGCGGGCGTCGGGTCGGGAGTGCGGGTCATGGCGCTGTGCTGCCCTTCGCGGGGGTGCGTCGTGGTGCGGGTGAGTCTGGTGGTGCAGGTGGTGCGGGCGTTCCGGGTCCAGCCTAGGGCCTGGGGATGTGGCGGTGTTCGGGGGCGGTGCCGCCGAGGCGGGTGAGCAGGGCGGAGAGCTGGGTGAGGTCCTCGCTGCTCCACTGGCCGGGGGCGAAGTGGTCGGTGGCGACCTGACGGGCGGTGTGCAGCATCTCGGCGAGCCGCTCGCGGCCGGTCGGGGTGAGGGCGGCGTAGGCGACCCGGGCGTCACGGGCGGCGGCCTCGCGGGTCACCAGGCCGATCCGCTCCAGCGGGGCGAGGCCGCGGGTCACGCCGGAGGCGGTGAGGCCGAGGGCCTCGGCGAGGTCGACCCGGCGCATCCGGCCGCCGGGGGCCTGGGCCAGGTGCAGCAGCAGGGTGAAGTCGGACAGGCTCACGCCGTGCAGGCCGCTGAGGCTCGCGTCGAAGCGCTTGACCACGGCGGTCTGGGCGCGGACCAGGCGCAGGGCGGTGTCGAGCGGGTCGGGCCGGGGGTCGGCGCCGGGGTCGGTGACCTGGTCGGTCGCAGGGTCGGGGCCGGTGCCGGGGCCGGTGCCGGGGTTGGTGCTGGGGTTCGTGGGGCTTGTCATTGCCACCTCCTTGACTGCTCAAGTATAGGCATGCGCGGAGCCGTCAAGGAGATGGCAGAGGGGGGAGGGGCTCGGTCAGCCGGTGGTGTTGGCGGCGCGGCGCTGCCGCTTGCCGAGGGGCGCCTGGGAGAGGTCCTCGGCCTGGGAGCGGAGGTTCTTGTAGCCGTAGCCGCGGTCCGTCAGCCAGGACTGCGCCGCCTGCTCGGCCCGCTCGGTGGCCTCCAGGATGTCCTCCTCGGCCTCGCCCGCGTCCAGGAAGCGGAAGGTGAAGGCGGTGCGTGCGGTGAGGTCGTAGCTGAGGTGGCCCTCGCGGGTGAAGGCGGCGTGCAGGACGTCGTGCTCGGGGGCGGCGGCGAGGAGTTCGGCGCGCTGCTCGTCGCTGAGGGCGTCGAAGACGCCGCGCACCATGATGCGGAAGGTTCGGGTGGTCATGCCCCGACGATAGGCAGTGGGGGCGGCGGATCGCCAATGCGATTTCGCGGTCGGGAGGGGCAGGGGCGGGGCGGGCAGGGTTCACCGGCGGTGGGTCGGGGCGGGGAGGCCTGCCGTGAAGGACTCGACCGCGTCGGCGAGGGCGGCGGGGGCTTCCAGCGGGAGCAGGTGGCCGGCGCCGGGGACGACCGTGAGGAGGGCGTGCGGGAGGTGGGGGAGCAGGTGGGTGCGGAGCAGGCCCGCCGGTTCGACCCGGTCGTGGCGGCCCGTCAGGACCAGGGTGGGTACCCGGATCCGGGCACTGGCGGCGGTGATGTCGGTGGCGAGGCCGTGCAGCGGCCACTCCTCGCGGGCCGGGGCGTCGGCGGCCAGGCTGTCGCGGACCGCCGCGGCGCGGACCTCCGGCGGCAGCGGGGCGGCGGTCAGGACGTGGTCGAGGGCGTGGCCCGCGGACTGCGGCGAGTCGTAGGCGTGGGCGAGTGCCTGCCGGTGGTCGAGGGTGGCGGTGGGGGCCGGGCGCGGCGGGGCGGGGGCGACCAGGACGAGCCCGGCCAGGCCCTCCGGCCGTCGCGCGGCGGCGAGTTGGCACACCTTGCCGCCCATGGAGTGGCCGACCAGGACGAAGCGCTCCAGGCCGAGCCGACGGGTGACGGCGAGGAGGTCCTCGGCGAGCTGCTCCAGGTGGTACGGGCCGGGCAGCGCGCGGGACCGGCCCCAGCCGCGCTGGTCGTAGCGCACGGTGCTGCGGCCGGGTGGCAGGTGGTCGACGAACGCGTCCCAGGTACGGGCCGAGCCACCCCAGTAGTGGGCCAGGACCAGGGCGGGGCCGCCCGGGCCCTGGTGTCGGCCCTGGCGCTGGACGTGGAGGGTGCCGCCGTCGACGGGGACGGCGACGGGGACGGGGACGGGAACTGGGGCGTCGGCAGGGGTGAGACGGCTGGTGGATTCCGGCAGCATGGTGGTCTCCTCGGAGTGGGTGGTCCTCGGAGGCTACGGTCGGGAGCGGGCCTGAGGCCCGGTCGAAAGGTGCACGGTGATGGTGGAAAACGGACAGGCGCCCGGAATCCGGCAGGTGCGGTACAGCCCGGAGGCCGGGTCGGCGGGGTTCGGGGTGGAGGTGCTGAGCTTCGAGCGGCTGCGCCGGATGGACCGGGCCCGGCGCCGGGAGCGGCCGCAGCGACCGGACTTCCACGTGCTGGCGTTGGTGCGGTCGGGCAGCGGTCGGCAGGTGGCGGACTTCGTCGACCATCCGCTCGGGGAGCGGAGCGTGGTCTGGATCCGCCCGGGTGTGGTGCACCGGTGGGCGGAGGTCGACGGGGTGGACGGGCCGCTGGTGCTGTTCGAGCCGGAGGTCCTGGCGGGAGTGGTCGGGGCGGACGGGGTTGCGGGCGTGGGCGGGGTTGCGGGCGTGGGCGGGGTTGCGGGGGTGGCTGGGGCTGCCGCGTTCGGGGCGTCCTGCTGGCAAGTGGGGGAGGAGGACTGGGGATTGGTGCTGGCCGGGGTCGAGCACCTGGCGCAGGAGCACGCGGCGGTGGTGGCCCGGGAGGAGCCCTTCTCCAGGGCGTTGCTCGGGCACCTGCTGGCGGCGCTGCTGCTCCGGGTGGGCCCGCCCGAGTCGGTACGGCCGTCGGCGGCGGCCGGTGACCGGGAGGTCTTCCGGCGGTACTGTACGGCGGTCGAGGAGGGCTTCACCGGGCGGCACCACGTCGCCGACTACGCCCGCGAACTCGGCTACACGGTGCGGACCTTGACCAGGGCGAGCCGTGCGGCCAGTGGGCTCGGGGCGAAGCGCCTCCTGGACGAGCGCATCCTGCTGGAGGCCAAGCGGTTGCTGGCGCACACGGACCTGCCGCTGGCCCGGTGCGCGGAGCGGGTCGGCTTCGACGACGCCGCCAACTTCGCCGCCTTCTTCCGACGGCTCGCCGGGGAGTCGCCCGGCCGCTGGCGTGAGGCCGCGGCCGGGCGCTGAACCGGTGGGGATTCCTTGATGGAGGTCAGCGGGCGAAGGGGCCGAAGACGGTGGCCGCCAGGCGCAGGGCCTGGGGCGGCGTGCCGCCGCTGGAGCCGACGGAGTAGACCAGGCGCTTGCGCAGGTCCGGGGTGGCGAAGTAGCCGCCGGAGTAGCCGAGGTCGTGCCCGGTCTTGCCCCAGACCACGGTGCCGTCCTGCAGCAGGAGGGACAGCAGCCCGGCGCTGTAGCAGGCCTTGCCCTTGTCCGGCCCCAACTGGCAGTCGCCGGTGCCGTGGTAGGGCAGCAGCTGCCCGGAGGCGTCGCGCGGCAGGGTGAACAGGTCGTGCAACTGCTGCGGGGGCAGGAGCTCGCCGTCGAACAGGGCGCGCAGGAAGCGGTCCAGGTCGGCCGGGGTGGAGATCATCGACTCGGAGTTGCCACCCTGCTCGGAGACGTCCGTCGGGACGCCGGCGTTGCTGTCGAGGTATCCGGTCAGGTGCGGTTCGGGCATCTGCGGCGCGCCCCCGGTCAGTTCGGTGTGCCGCAGGTGGAGGGGGTCGAGGATGCGGGTGCTCACCTCCTGCTGGAGCGAGTGGCCCGTCACGCGTTCGACGAGCAGGCCGGCCAGGCGGTAGTTGAAGTTGTTGTACTCCTGTTCGGTGCCGGGCGCTGTCGGCACGGGCCAGGGCCGGTCGGTGGGCCGCAGGGTGCGCTGGACGACCTCGTCGAAGGTCTCGATCGCGAAGCGCTGGGCGATCAGGCCGTCGTGGTCGCCGTCCTTGACACCTGCCGGGCCCTCGACGGCCTGCGGCAGTCCGCTCGTGTGGTCGAGGAGTTGGCGGACGGTGACCGGCTGGTAGACCGGGCTGCCGCCCGCGCCGTCGGGCAGCACCCCGGGCAGGTACTGCTGGACGGTGCCGTCCAGGTCGATCCGCTGCTCGGCGGCCAGCTGGAGCACCACGGCGGCCACGAAGGTCTTGTTGATGCTGCCGATCCGGAAGGCGGTGTTCGGTGCGACCGGCTGCCCGCTCACCGGGTCGTCGGCCGTACCGCGCCAGGTCCGGCCGTCGACCGTCACCCGGGCGAGCGCACCCGCGGTGGGATCTCCTGGTCGGGCGGCTATGGCGGCGTCGAGGGCGGCTCGGTCCGGGCCGGCTCCGGGCGCGGTGCCGTCGGCCAGGGCAGCCGTGGGCGTGGCGGCGAGGAGCAGGCCGGCGAGGGCGAGGGCGGTGCGCTTGGCGATGGACATGGGTTCTCCGGGGCTGGTGGGGTTGGTGGGTTCTGCGGTGTCAGCCTTGGAGGGAAGCGTTGTGGCGTCAAGTCAGTTCTGTCCTCCGGCAATCGGTCGTCAGGCGTTCCGGTTCGGTGCCGCGGTCGGGGAACCGGCGGTCGGTGGCGGGCGTCGTGGACGGGGCGGCACTTCGGTCGCGTGGGTGTGGACGGGCGTGGGCGGGTGTGGATGGGTGTTGAGTCGGTGCGGTCGGTGCGATCGGTGCGTCACGGGCATGGTTCGCCTCGGTGGTTCCGGGCCGGTGGCCCGCTGGTGCTCGCGGGTGTGGGCTGGCTGTGCAGCGTGCCGACGCTCATCGCGGACGATGGCGTCCGGGCGCTGGTGAGCCGCTGTCAGGACAGTCCGGGCGCGGCCGCGTACGTACTGCCGTTGGCCTGGGCGGGCCTGGTGCTGGGGGTCGTCGCGGTGGGCTGGGGTGGTCGGCAGCTCGTTGCGTCCGGGCGGCGGAAGGCGTTGCGGACCGGTCTGGGGCAGCTGGCGCTCTGGGTGGTGCTGCCGGTCGCGGCCGTCGCGGTGCCGTTCCAGTACGCGCTGGCGCAGACTGCGGCCCACGACAGCGGCTACCAGCACAGCAGGTGCTTCGGCCTGGGTCAGGGGGCGGACGGGGTGGGCAGTTCGACGGAGTGGACGGCGAAGCCACCGCCGGTGACGGGGGCGAAGGGGGCCAGCGCCATGCAGGTGCCGACGACGGGCTGGTAGGGATTGCCGTCCTTGTCCACGTCCGCATTGCCGACGCCCCAGGAGAAGCCGAGGCGGTCCCGCCCGTGGCCGTGGGCGTCGTAGACGCTCAGGCCTATGCGCTGGCCGACCGGCATGACGTCGGACTTGGTGATCACGGCCGTCAGGGTGGCGACGGGGCCGCCGGTGGCGAGGCAGTCGACGGTGGCATCGGCCTCGTGGACCTCGGTGGTCCCGACCACGTGGTGGGAGAAGTGGACGGTGCCCCGGGCATCGGTGGGCAGTCCGTGCGGGATGCCGGGGAGCGGGCGGCTGTTGGGGGCACCCTCCGCGTCGACGGTGAAGCGGATGTCGTCGTCCGGGCGGAGGGCGTAGTGGATCCGGCCGGAACCGCTGACCCGGGCGGTGGCGCTGGCGGTGGCGGTGGTGGTGGTGGTCGGGTCGGTGGAGGCGGCCGCTCCTGCCGGGGCGGATGCCGTGACCGCCACGACGGCGAGCCCCGCGAGGGCGGCCGCGGCGGTACGGGCGGCCCGGGTGCGGAAGGTGCGGGCGGTACGGAGGGCGGAGGTGGTACGGAGAGTGCGGAACACGGTGGAGGCCCCCCTTCTGCGGCGGCCCCGGTGGCCGCCGTCTCGGTGACTCCAAGACTGATCGCTGACGACCCCTCCGCGCATGTGCCGATCGGCATAATGCGATCACCGATTCCGGCGTCCGACCCTGCCGATCGGCAGGGTCGGACCGGGAGTCCGTCCCGCGGCTACGCCCGGGCCGGCAGCCGGGTGCAGACCGCCCCCGTCGCCAGCGGCGTATCCCCGGCGCCCAGTGCGGCCAGGGTGAAGTCCGTGGTCAGCGCGTTGATGTCGGCGCTCTGCCGGACCAGGTAGTGGCTTCCGCCGGGCACCTCGTACCGCGCGAGGTCGGGCGCGACCTGCCGGGCGCGCAGCGCGTACTCCAGGGACTGGGCCGCGTTGGCCGCGCTGTGGTCGGCGGTGCCGTGCACGATCAGCACCCGCCGTCCGGCGAGCTGGTCGACCCGGTCACCGGTGGGCAGCCAGGGGGCGATCCCGGCCACCCCGACGACGTTCGGGTGGCCCGCGCACCAGAACGCGGCCCGCCCGCCGAGCGAGTTGCCGACGAGCACCACCGGCGCGCCCGGGTAGCGGCGGTCGAGTTCGTCGAGTGCCCAGCGGGTGTCGACCGCGGTGTCGGCGTCGGCGCCGTTCCAGCCGCTGTAGCGGTAGCGCAGTAGGTGCACCGCCATCCCGTGCGGACGGCCGCGGTCGGTGAGTTCGATGGCGAGCCCCTGCAGGCCGAGTTCGGCGATCCGCAGTGGTCCGAGCTTGCTCCGGATGAACCCGCCGGGCAGCAGCAGGGCGACGCCGGAGACCGGTCCGTCGCCCTCCCACGGGGTGAGCTGTGCGGTGTGCGGGCGCTGCGCTCGGAACACGCCGGTCCTTCCTGGGGGACGGTCAGGGGGTGACGGTCGGGAGATGACGGTCGGGGTGGTGGTGTCCGGAGGGGACAGCCGGATTCTACGGTTCCGGCGGCGGGTCGCGGTGCGTGAGGAGGGACCGCAGGATCCGACGAGCGGCCGTGCGGGCGCGTGCGGCCGGGCGCTGAGGCTCACCCGGTCGGGTGAGCGTGGACGGTGGTGCCGCGACGGGTCGAGCTCGTCCCCTCGTCAACTTGGCCAAAGCAAACCGAAGTTGGCCTAGCCGCGACCCCGGCGGCCGCTCTCGGGGTTCGTCCCGTTCCGCTCGGCCGCCCGGGAGCGCCCGGCCAGCAGCTCCTGCATGCTCGGGAGCCGCCGCCGCTGCTGCGTGGGCGGGGCGATCGACTGCTGCCGGGGCTCCGGGACCGGGCCGAGGCCGGCCTTGGCGACCGCGTCGGCCAGGAAGTCCGAGGCCTGCCGCCGGGCGTTGTCCACGCTGCGCCGCAGCTGTTCGGCGTCGCCGCGCAGCTTGTCGGCCTGACGGCTCAGCAGGTCGTCGCGCTGCTCGGTCTCGCCGAGCTGCTGGAGGCTGGCCGCGGCCCGCGCGGCGGACTCCCGTTCGAGCTGCTCGCCGCGGGCCCGGGCGTCCGCGATGATCTGCTGCGCCGCGGACTCGGTGCGGGTCCGGATGTCGGTCACGTCCTGCTCGGCCTGGCGGCGGAGGAAGGTGGCCTCGGCCTCGAACTGCTCGCGAAGCCGGGCGACTTCGGTACGGGCGCTCTCGAGCAGGGCGTCCGCCTCCTGGCGGCGGGCCAGGACGTACGGGTCCGGTTCGGCGGTGTGGGCGTCCAGGAGGGTGGGCCGGTGCCCGGCGGCCCGTTGCGGCTCGGCGATCCGGCGCAGGCGTTCGGCCACGCCGTCCGCGTCGGCCGGGCGGTGGGCCGGGTCCTTGGCGAGCAGGCCGAGCACCAGCGCGTCGAGTTCGGCCGGCAGCCCGGGCCGCAGGGCGCTCGGGGCGGTCGGCGGGACTTCGCCGTGCCGGCGGATCAGCTCGTACAGGGTGCCGCTGAACGGCGTTCGGCCGGTCAGGAGTTCGTGCAGCAGGCAGCCGAAGGCGTAGAGGTCGGAGCGGGCGTCGAGGGCGCGGTTCTCGAAGCGTTCGGGGGCCATGTAGGCGGGCGTGCCGACGATCACGTTGGTGCTGGTCACGCCGTCGTCGGCGGTGCCGGTGCGGGCGATGCCGAAGTCGACCACCTTGACCGTACCGGCGGACTGGACCATCACGTTGGCCGGTTTGACGTCCCGGTGGACGACCCCGGCCCGGTGCGCGGTGGCCAGTGCCCCGGCGATCTGGGCGGCCCAGTCGAGCGCCCGGAGCAGCGGCGGCGGCCCGTCGGCCAGGTGACGGCTGAGCGGGGCGCCGTCGAGCAACTCCATGACCAGGAAGAACAGCGGGCGCTCGGCGGTGCGGTGCTGCCCGAAGTCGTGCACGGTGACGATGGACGGGTGGTTGAGCGCGCCGGCTGTGGCCACCTCCCGGGCGAACCGGGCGGCGTCCTTGGCGGAGCCGGTGGCGCCGGGGAGCATCACCTTGACGGCGACGAGGCGTCGGATGCGTGCGTCCCGGGCCTTCCAGACCGCGCCGAAGGCGCCCTCGCCGATCTGCTCGACCAGTTCGTACCGCCCGTCGAGTACCTCGCCCGGCTGCATCCCCCGCCCCTTCCGCGATCCGGCGCCCGTGCCCCGGTCCCGCTTCAACCTACCCCGGGGGCAAGGCCGTTCGGCACCCTCCTCGGTGGGGCGACGGCCGAGGTCGTGAGGTGCCGCGTCCGAGGGGCGCAGTGCCGACGCTCACTCGATCCACGACCCGCACACCGGCGAACTCCATTCGCTCGCCTTCCGGTACGGCTCGGACCACGTGCAGCTCAACGTGATGGACCGGGGGCGGCCTGACCGGGTTGCTCGAGGCCGGCTCCCCACGGGGGTGGGAGCCAGCCGCGGGCAACCGGGGAAATGCCGGTGCGGACGGGCCGCGGCGGGGGTAGGGTCCGCCGGTGACTGGTGATCGTGGGGGAATCGTGGAGACCGGCGCCGCCGAGCCGGGGCCTGGGGCGGAGCTGGAGTCGGGACCGGAGCCCGGGCCCGAGGCCGAAGGCCGGAAGCCGCGGGTGGGCCTGCAAGTCGCCCTAGCGGTCGTCCTGGTGGGGGCGTTGTTCGCCGGCCTCTGGTACCTGACCGGGGACGGCCGCGGCCTCGCGCCGAACAACGAGCCGGCGAAGTGCAGTCCGGCGAAGCCGACGGACTCGGCCAGGTACCCGGCGCTGTGCGCCGCGCTCAACCGCCCCGACCTGCCGGTGCTGATGGGCGTGCCGAAGGAGCGGGTACTGGCGGCCCAGCCCGGGATGACCCTGGGCGGCGGTCCGGGCCCGGACAAGGACGGCTACGGCGCGGCGGAGGTGCAGTTCAACGAGCTCTACGTGCAACTCGCGGACAGCACGGACATCGACGTGGACGACTACGCCCGGCTCTACCCGCCGGCGGACCCGCGCGCACCCGTGCTCGGGCACAAGGCGCTGTTCTACCGCACCCCCACGATGACGCTGTCCTTCTCCCTCGGCGGCGGCAAGTCCACCGCGGGCACCGGCGCCCCCGCCCACGCGCTCGCCGTCGCGAAGAACCCGGACGGGACCGGCGGCAGCTTCGAGCTCAGCGTCTGGCGCAAGGACTCCCTGCCGATCGACGACGCCGCCCTCTACCGCCTCGCCGAGGCGGTACTGCCGGGCCTCCCTGGCTGGGCGGCGGGCTGACGCGGCCGCGGCCGACGAGGAGGGGGCGCAGATGCTGGTGACCCTGACCGGCGGGGCCGGCGCGGGCAAGACGACCCTGGCCGCGGCGCTGGCGGCCATAGTCGGGCCCGAGCGGGTGCGGGTGCTGCACGGGGACGACTACTACTTCGCCGAGCCCGGGCAGGGCGGTGTGTGGGCGTCGGACGAGGCCGGGGTGCCCCGGCTGGACGTGGGGGATCCGGGCTCGGTGGACGGCGCGCGGCTCGCCGGTGACGTCGACGCCGCGCTCGCGCGGGCCCGGGTGGTGGTCGTGGAGGGGCTGTTCGCCCGCCGGGTCGCCCCGCAGCGCCCCTGTCGCCGGTTCGACGTCTTCGTCGACCTGGCGGCGGACCTCCGGCTGGTGCGCAAGATCGATCGCAAGTGCGTCGGGGGCGGCTTCCCGCTGGAGGTGCTGCTGCGCAACTACGTGCTGCACCGGCGGGCCGCCCACGAGCGCCACGTCGAGCCGCTGCGGCGGGGGTGCGACCTGGTGGTCGACGGTGCGCGGGCTCCGGAGATGCTGGCCGGGCAGGTGTGGGCGGCGGCGCGCGGGGCTGCGGCGTCCAGGGCTGATGGGTGTGGGGCTGGTGGACGAGGGGCTGGTGGGTGTGGGGCCGCTGGGCGTGATTCGTAACGATCGCGCCGGTCAGGGCCTCCCATGCGCAGGGAAGGGAGGGGTTTTCCCTGCTCTTTGTTTAGGATCTTGTCCCGTTCTGCGACGATCCGATGATCGTCGCCCTACTGCGGGGGCGGCGCTTCGCAGGGGAGAGACGGGCATGGCCAAGGGGCCCGCGGACGGCGTCGTCCGGGCGAGGACGAGGTGGCTGGCCGGACTCGCCAGGCACAAGGAGACCGGGCCGGTGGTGGCCGGCGGTGTGCTGGGGGCCCTGTTCGCGAGCATGGGCCTGGCCGTGCTGCTGGGCCCCGCGAACGGGTTCGGCGGCGCCAGCCTCCGGTACATGGGCGCCATCAGCATCCTCGGCCTGCTGCCCTGCGGCGCCGGTTTCGTCTGGGCGCTGATCCACCCCAGGCGCGGGCTCCCCGCGGCGGCCGTCGGCACCGTGCTGGGGCTGGGGATCTTCCTCGGCTTCGCCGGGGACGGCCTCAACGACTCCTGGAAGGCCCCGGCGGACCACCCGGCCACCGTCCGCGCCATCGGCAGCTGGACCAACGGCAGCCTGGTGGTGCGGGTCCGCCCCGACCAGGTGGTGGCCTACCGCAGTGGCGGCGGGTCGGTCGCCTGGCAGTGGACGCCGCCGGGCTCCGACTCGGTGTGCACGATGAGCCGGGGGATCGGCGCGGGCGGCATCGGCCTGGTCGGGCACTCGCCGCCCGGCAAGCCCTGCGCGGCGGTGACCTCGCTGGACCTCGCGGACGGCAAGCAGGGCTGGACCGCCACCGTGAACGCGCCCGCCCGGGACGGGGACACCGCGGACTCCGACCTCGTCGCGGTGGCGGGCACCCAGGCCGTGCTGCAGGGCACCGACGGCTGGCGGGCCGTACGGCTGACCGACGGCCGGGAGCTGTGGCGCAGCGCGCCCGACGCCGGGTGCACCCCGATCGAGGTCGCGGGCGGGGGCCAGGACGTGGTGACGGCCGCGGAGTGCGGTGACGGGACGGCGGTCGTGCGCACCGTGGCGCCCGGGGACGGGCAGGGGCGGACGCGGGCCGCCATGCCGGCCGAGGGCGGGCTCAAGAACTTCATGGTGGTGTCCGTCGACCCGCTCGCGGTCTGGGTCGACGCCCAGGCCGAGCACGGCACCCACGCGGTGCTCAGCTTCGACCGCGCCGGGAAGCAGCGGGCCGCGATAGCGGTCTCCGGCGACGAGTACGACCTGGACGTGATGCTGGGCGGCGTCCACGCCTTCGACGAGTTCACCGCCCGGCCGCTGCTCGGCGGGGTGGTGGTCGGGGACCTGTTCATCGTGCCGGGGGAGAGGCAGGGCGACGTCAGCATCAGCGGCGGCCCGCACCCGAGCCGCACGGCCACCGGCCGGCTGGTCGCGTACTCCCTCGCGGACGGCACCCGGCAGTGGACGGCGGGCCTGGACGACCAGGTGACGGGCGTGCTGGTCGACGGGACGTCGGTGTGGGCGATGACCCGCGACAAGCTGACCCGGATCGACGCCGCGACCGGCCGGCAGAGCCGCGAGCTGGACGTCAACGACACCGCCTCGCTGTACCCGGTGGACCTCTCGGCGGCGGGCCGGGAGCAGTTCACGGTGGTCGCCGAGGACGGGACCAGGGACGAGCCGCCGGTCCGGGGGATCAGCTGAGGGGGCCGGACGCGACCCGAGGGCACGGCTGGGCCGGCCTGCGTGGACCTCGGCGCCGGCCCCTGCAGCGTCCAGACCAGAGGTGCGACTAGCAGCACCGCCGAACCTGCTCGAGTCCCCGATCCGACCGGACTGTCCGTTTCGCGCGCCTGTGTCAGGCTGGTGAGGGAGCACCGCCGAGATCGGGAGGCTCGTGATGGCCGAGATCAGGGTGAACGGGGTCGGGCTGCACTACGAGGCCCAAGGCGAAGGCCCCGGGGTCGTCCTGGTGCACGGCAGCTGGACCGACGGTGACTCCTGGGCCCGGGTGATGCCGGGCCTGGCCGAGTCCACCACCGTCGTCGCCTACGACCGCCGGGGCCACAGCCGCAGCGAGGACCCGCTGACCCAGGGCTCGGTCCACGAGGACGCCGCCGACCTGGCCGGGCTGATCGAGGGCCTCGGGCTGGCGCCGGCCTTCGTCTGCGGGAACTCGTACGGTGCGCTGATCGCGCTGCGGCTCGCCTCCGTCCGGCCCGACCTGCTGCGAGGGGTCGCCGTGCACGAGCCGCCGGGCACCGGCATCCTGCTCACCGACCCGGAGCTGCGGCCGATCGCCGCCGCACTGGCCGGCCGGACCGCCGCCGTCCGGGAGCTGCTGGAGCAGGCGGAGTCGGCCGCGGCGGCGGAGCTGTTCGTGGAGACGGTCGCCTTCGGGCCGGGGGCGTGGGCGCAGCTGCCCGCGCCGGTGCGGCACACCTTCATCCGCAACGCCCCGACCTACCTGGACGAGTTGCGGGACCCGGACGCGCTGGACCTGGACCTGACCGCGCTCGGCGGCTTCAACGAGGCCGTGCTGCTCACGCAGAGCGACGACAGCCCGCCGATGTACGGCGAGGTGCTGGACATCATCGACCTCACCCTCACGAAGGCGGAACGGCACCTCTACCAGGGCGCCGGCCACGCTCCGCACCTTTCGCAGCCGGAGGAATGGGTGCGGGTGGTGCTTCCGCGCGCGTTGGTGTGAGACCGGCCTGAGGGGCGCGGGATCAGGCGTACGCGCTCGCTCATGCGGGTGTCGTCCCGTGCTCCTCAGCGCGCCGTCACCAGCTCCTCCCCGCGTGGCGTCCGTCGGTACAGCACCTCCCGCCCGCTGCGCACCCGGCTGACCAGGCCCGAGCGGTGCAGCACCCCCAGGTGGTACGAGACCGTTCCGGCGCTGAGGAAGTGCCGGGCGGCCAGCGCCGCGGTGGTCGTCGGGTCGACCAGCGCGGCCAGCAGGTCCGCCCGGGTCGGCCCGACCAGCTGGGCCAGGGCGGGCGCGGGTGCGCGGAGCACGGGCACGGACGGTGCGATCGGGTACATGAGTGTCGGTGCCCGGTCAAGGCCGTCGACCGGGTCGAGGATCACGTGGATCTCCTGGCTCACCAGTGTCGGCATCAGCAGCACCATGCGGGCCGGCAGGCACACCTCGAACCGGCTCTCCAGCTGGATCAGCCCGTCCGCCCAGGAGAGCTGCGGCGCCAGGGAGTTGAACAGCGAGCCGGAGCCGTGCCGGGCGAGGAAGCGGCCGCGCCGGTCGATCTCGGCGTCCAGTACCGCCCGGGCGTCCGGCCAGTGCGGGGCGAGCGCTGCCTCCCAGTAGCGGCCCAGCTCGTCCGCCACCCGTTCGGCGAAGTAGCGCGGGCCGCGCTCCAGCGTGCGCAGCACCACGTCCGACAGCTGGCGGCCACTCAGATTCGCTGCCGCCAGGCCGTGCAGAGCGGTGTCCAGCTCGGCCCGCACCCGCTCCGGTGGGGTACGGCGGACGGCTTCCAGCTGCTCCGCCACCGTCGGCTCGGGGCCGGTCGGGTGGGGGGAGAGGAAGTCGGGGATGTAGCCGCCCGACTGTTCCAGGGCCAGCCCGGACAGCAGTTCCAGCTTCTCCCGGCGCAGCACCCGGCGGGTCCGGCCGACCCAGGCGTACGGGCCGGTACGGGAGTTGGCGCCGCTGGCCATCAGGGTGTTGACGGCCTCGTGCAGCGGCGAGACGACGAACCGGGTGCGGGCGAGCCCGGTCGAGTCGATCGTGAGCCGGATCATGCCGCCACTCCTCTGTTGAATCGCTGAGCTGCTGAACTGCTGGACCGCTGAACTGCGGAACTGCTGACCTGCCGGAACGGTCGGGTTTGTCGCCCTTTCGGTCGTCAACCCTTCGACCCTGGTCGAATCCTGGCACGAATGCTCGCCATCGAAGTCGCCCGGGCGCAGGCTTCTCCCGTGACCGCGTCAGCACGGACGCGGCGCGAGCGGAAGGAACCCCGACGAACATGACGAGCACGCGCGGCCGCATCGCCGCCCTGCTGGGCGCCGTCGCGGTGGTCGCCGGCACCACACTCGCCGGCCCCGCCGTCGCGGCCCCGGCCCAACCGGACCGGCACGGCGGAGGCATCACCGGGCAGGCACCCTGCCAGGGCGCGCCCGAATTCACCTGCGGGACCATCACCGTGCCGCTCGACCACAGCGGCCGGACCCCCGGCACCCTCCAGCTCGCCGTGGCGATGACCGGCAACGCCGACGCCCCCAAGGGCGACCTGCTGTTCCTCGCCGGCGGCCCCGGCCAGCCCGGCGTGCCGCTGATCCGCCGGATCGCGAGCAAGCTGGAGCCCGTCCTCAAGGACTACCGCCTGATCATGTACGACCAGCGCGGCACCGGCGAGCGGGCCCTGCAGTGCCCCGGCCTCCAGGAGGACATGGGCTCCTCCGACCTCGCCGTGCCCCGCAAGCAGTCCATCGCCGACTGCGCCGCCGCCCTCGGCCCGAACGCCCGCTACTACAGCAGCGCGGACACCGTCGGCGACATCGACCTGCTGCGCCAGGCCCTCGGCGACCACCGGCTGACCTTGGACGGCGTCTCCTACGGCACCTTCGTCGCCGAGCGCTACGCCCTCGCCCACCCGGCGCACGTGGACCGGCTGGTGCTCGACTCGGTGGTGCCGCAGGGCGGTTACGACCCGATGGACCTGGTCGCGCTGCCCGCCACCGCCCGGGTGCTGCGCGCCGCCTGCCAGGCCACCGGCTGCACCACCGACCCGGCCGCCGACCTGGCCACCACCGTGCGGAAGTACGGCAACGGGGCGCAGATCCTGGACGCGCTCACCAGCTACGAGTTCGCCGACCCCAACTACGGCGGGGTGCCGGAAGCCCTGCACGAAGCCGCCGGCGGCAACCCGCAGAAGCTCCAGTCCTTCATCGACGACGTCCACAAGAACGACGCCGCCCCGGCCGAGCTGCTCAGCCAGGGTCTGCACGCCGCCACCCTGTGCGCGGACGGCCGCTACCCGTGGGGCTCCGGGGACACCCCGGTCGAGGGCCGGGCGGCCGCACTGGAGGAGACCCGGCAGGACCTGACGGCCGAGGAGACCTGGCCGTACGACCCGGCGACCGCGACCGGGCTGGGCAGCCTGCTGGTCTGCCTGGACTGGCCGCGCGAGCAGGTGCCGCCACTCCCGCCGGCGCACCGCAAGCTGCCCAACGTGCCGGTGCTGCTGATCGGTGGCGACCGGGACCTCTCCACCCCGTACGAATGGCTGTACCAGCAGGCGAAGTTGACGCACGACCCGCAGATCGTGATCGTCCCGGGCGCCTCGCACTCGGTGCAGACCCGGGCGGCGAACCCGGCCGGGCGGCAGGCGGTCTACGACTTCCTGCTGAAGTAGCGGGCCGTGGGTCGGTGGCGGACCGTTCCGCACAGGGGACGGAACGGCCCGCCACCGCCTCAGAGTTCGGCCGCGCCCCAGCCGTCGTCGGGGAGGGCGGGGTCGGGCTCCGGGCAGTCGGGGTGGTCGTAGCCCCAGAGGCCGACCTTGTGCAACAGCCAGTCGTCCAGCGGCGGTTCGTCCGGGGAGAACCGGTCGACCAGGACGAAACCGACCCGGACCTCCTCGGCCGGCGCCACCTCCAGGGTGCGCTGGCCGGGGATGTTCTCGTAGGTCACCGTCTCCCAGGCGCAGCCGGCGGCGGTCAGCGAGGCGGCCAGTGCGGACTCGGTGACGCGGGTGTCGATGGTGTCCAGCTCGCCGAACGGCTGGGGGAGTTCGAGCTCTCCGTGCCAGGCCGGAAGGGAGAAGGAGCGCAGCCGGCGGCAGCGGCAGAACACCGTCCAGGCGTCGCCCCAGCCGAAGGCGTGCGGCCAGCGGGAATCCTTGTGGAGGCGCCCGGCGTCCCAGGGATCGCCGTAACGGGCGGCGAGTTCGGGCAGCGAGGCGCCGTAGCGCAGATCGCTGTAGTCGCCGGTGACGGCGAGCCCGGTGAGCTGTGCCAGGAAGTCCATCACGACAGGCATCCGCGCACCGCTTCGATCAGCCGGTTGGCACGGGCGTCGCCGTGGCCGATCATCCGGTTCGCGACGTAGCCGAAGCCGACGCCGAACTCGTCGTCGCCGAAGGCGAACTGGCCGCCCGCGCCGTCGTTGCCGAAGCTGCGCGCGCCGAGCAGCGGACGGAAGGCGGGGGAGTCGAGCAGCAGGCCGGAGCCCCAGCGGGCGCCCATGTCGAAGCCCAGGAAGCCCTGGCCGGAGGAGAGTTCGCGCACCGCGTCGGTCACGGTGTCGGCGGAGAGCAGGCGGGACCCGCCGTCCAGCCCGGTGGCCGCGGCCGCGTAGAGGCCGGCCAGCCCGGTGGCGGAGGCGACCGCGCCCGCGCCGGGAAGCTCGATCGCGTGCAGGGCCGGGTCGTTCCAGCCGTGCGGCGCGTCCAGGCCGGGGAAGACCAGCGCGCCGTTCATGGTGACGATCCGGGTCAGCAGGTGCTCCGGCCCGGGCATCGGGCGGCGGCCCTCGGCCTCCACCAGCCTGGCCAGGCGCGGGAGTTCGCCATCCGGCAGGCCGATCCACAGCGGCAGGCCGAGCGGCTCGGCGATCTCCTCGCGCAGGAACGCGCCCGGGGTCAGGCCGGTGATCCGGCGGATCACCTCGCCGACCGCGAAGCCGAGCACATGGCCGTGGTACTCGTAGGTCGTGCCCGGCTCCCAGATCGGCTGCTGGGCCTCGATCGCGCGGATCACCGGCTCCCAGGCGGCGACCTCCTCGAAGGGCAGCACCGCGTCCAGCGCCGGGATGCCGGCCCGGTGGCCGAGGATCATCCGGGTGGTGACGTCCTGCTTGCCGTGGCGCGCGAACTCGGGCCAGTAGCGGGCGATCGGGGCGTCCAGGTCGAGTCGGCCCCGCTGGGCGAGCAGCAGGGCGCTGATGCTCACCGCGCCCTTGGCGCAGGAGAACACCGGGACGACGGTGTCCTGCGTCCAGGCCCGGCCGGTGCGTTCGTCGGCGGTGCCGCCCCACAGCTCGACCACCTTGCGGCCGCCGACGAACACCGTGACGGCGGAACCGAGTTCGGGGAAGTCGGCGAAGTTCTGCGCGAAGGCGTCCGCGACGGCGCCGTAGTGATCGTCGGCCCAGCCCTGGTACTGCTGCATGGTGTGTGCCCGCCCTTCCCTGCCAAGATCATCGACCGGACCACGGTACGGGCTGGATCGGGCCAGGGCGACCGGTTTTGGCCCGGTCGGGGCGGATGGGGCGGAGTAGGGCGGGTGTGACGGACTCGTGGTCCCCGCTTCGGTCACGGACCGTAGGGATTCCGTCGTCCATGTGGACGAGTGGCCGGGCCGGGGCGGTGCCCCTCTGCTCAGATGTTGGCAACTGCCCGAGAAGCGTGAGGCATCCGGTCCTTCGGGCGGCCCGTGAGTTCCCTGAGGAGTGCCATGCGGATTCTGCGGTGGCATCCAGAACATCAACGCCGGCAGCCCCAACCCCGTCCCCGGCTGCATCGGCTGACGTACGTCAGGAGGGCCCGGCAGCCGTTTGCTGCCGGGCCCTCGTGGGGTGTGTGCGGTGTTCAGCCCCAGGTGCGGGAGCACAGCACCAGGCGGTAACCGTCCGGGTCGGCGATCGTTGCGCCGTGCTCGTCCCAGTACGGGTTGTGTGCCGGTACGCGGGTGCCGCCGGCCTCGACCAGACGGTCGATCAGGGGCTGGTCGACGGGGCTGCCGAGGTAGACGACGAACAGGTCGTCGACGGTGGGGGTGGGCTCCAGCGGGTGCTCCGGGTCGTGGGTGAGCTCGAAGTGCCAGGCGCCGCCCTTCGGGCCGACCATCACGAGGTCGTGTTCTCCCGGGACGCGTTCGGCGGTGCGCCACAGGACGTCCAGGCCGAGGCCGTCCACGTAGAAGCGTTCGGCGGCCGCGAGGTCGCGCGAGGGGCGGGCCACGCGGACGTGGGTGGTGGAGTCGATCACGCCGTCGCCTCCAGGGCAGCGCGCCAGACGGGGCTGTCGACGTAGTGGTTGTCGAAACGCTCTGCCGACTCGGCGATCTCCTTGGGGTCCGCCTCGCCGCGCATGACCCGGCCGAGTAGGCGCAGGTAGTCGAACCTGCCCATGCCGGGGGTGAACACGAACAGGACGTCCGCCTCGCAGCCGGGTGCGGCGGCGAAGGCGTGCGGGGTGTGCGGTGGCACGGCCAGGAAGTCACCGGCGCCCAGCACGGTGATCTCCTCGCCCACCAGTACCTGAAGGGAGCCGCTGATCACGAAGAACAGCTCGGTCGCCTTGGTGTGGAGGTGCGCGGGCGCCCCGACGGCGCCCTTGGCGAAGGTGGAACGGTAACTGGTGAAGCGGTCGGCCGTGCGGTCCGAGTCGGCGAGCAGGGTCATCACGCTGCTGGGATCGGCGCAGGTCTCGGCTTCGGCGTGACGGGTCAGCACCGGCTCGAACGGCGCGAGGGGGAGGGGCATGGCTGTGCTCCTGATGGGTGGCGTGAATGGTCGTCGCGGTGAGTTCGCCCCGATGGCGGGGCCTGCGGCCCGACGTTTCGCAATGCCGGAAACACTACGTTGCTTTCCAAAAGCTGACAACGAAATCTTCGCCCAGAAACGACATCAATGCAGGTCATGGCGTAATGATCATTGCAAAGCCCTCCCGCTTAACGCAACGATGGAGCGGTCGTTCGTTGCAATGAATTGAAGGTGAACGCTATCCATGGCCGTCGGGTGATCGCACCTCCCGAGGCGAGGGCGGGTCTCCGCGCAGGACGTCGGTTGGGCCGACTTCCTGTGTCGGCCGAAGGCACTCGAACGGCTCTCGCGGCGCGACGCCGGTCTGCGGGTGGGGTGGGGTGAGGGGTGGGTGACCGGCACCTGTTCGCCCTACTCATATCGGAGTGATCTGCATGCACCGCGTTCTTCAGCGCGTCGCCCTCGTGGCCGGCCTGTTGCCGGTCGCGCTGGGCCTGGCCGTCGTGCCCGCGACCGCTGCTACCCCTACCGGGACTCCGGCCGTTGGCCGTGCGGCCGTAGCCGCCGATCGGGACGACTTCCGGCACGTCCAGTTGCCGTTCTCCGGCACGCTCGTCGGCGTCACCGAGCACATCAACGTTCAGGGAACGCTCGATGTGCGGGTCCGGACGGCGGTCACGAACGACTCGGTCAACGTCCACATCCTTGCCCGGCTGATCGACACGACCGGCATCGGCGTGACCAGCGGGGGCACCTACCGGTTCGTCGGCGCCGACACCTTCTTCAAGGAGTTCCCGCCGCAGCCGGTCCGGGTGACCTTCAGCCCGACCTTCCTCGAATTCCCGCCGACGCCGATCGTTCCGCCGAATCCGGTCGTGCCGCCGACTCCGATCAAGTTCCTCACCCTCAGCACCTCGATCGGCGGGGACGGTGCCATCGGTGCCGTCAGCCTCGCCTTCAACGGCGGCGACGGCACCACCTGACAGTGAGGGCCCGGCAGTTGTTGCTGCCGGGCCCTCCTGAGGGTGGGGTCGTTAGGCGGTGAAGCGGGGGTCGCGGGCTTCGATGGCCTGGACGAAGGCGGTCCATTCGGCTTGGTCGAAGGCGAGGTGGGGGCGGTCGGGGTCCTTGTCGTCGCCGACCCAGACGTCACCGTTGTCGAAGCGCGCGATGACCACGCAACTGCCGTTGTCGTCGCCGGAGAACGGGGACTTGACCCACGCGGCGTCGGCGGGGTCGTGGTCGTAAGGGTCGTGCCGGTCGCGCATCGGGGCCTCCCAGTCGAGGTCTATGCCGGAGCGGGTCTCAGCGATCCTGCCACCGCTCGAACGGGATCCGGGCGATCTCGCGCGTTTCGCCCGCGGTTCCCCACTCGTTCCGGCCGAGCCGGGACAGCGGCCGCAGCCTGGTGATCTCCGGGTGACCGTCCACCAGGACGGCGTCGTCGACCACGGCGTGCACGACCCGGCCGAACACCACGGTCGAGTCGCCGAGGCCGAGCGTGCTGTGCAGGCGGCACTCCAGTGCCACCGGGGAGGCCGCCACCCGAGGCGGCTTGACCAGCAGGGACGGTTCCTGGGCGATGCCGACCGCCTCGAATTCGCCCTGCTCGGGCGGGAAGTCCGTGCCCGTGGCGTTGATCTCCTCGAACAGCTGCTCCGGCGCGAGGCTCACGACGAACTCGCCGGTCGCCTCGACGTTGCGCAGGGTGTCCTTGCGGCCGACGGACGTGAACTGCACGATCGGCGGCTCGACGGCGGCGATGGTGAAGAACGAGTGCGGGGCGAGGTTCGCCGTACCGGCGGCGGAGACGGTGGACACCCAGGCGATCGGGCGGGGGACCACGACGGCCGTGAGCAACCGGTAGAAGGCGTTGCTGGTCATGGTGTCTGGATCGAAGTCGACGCGCATGGGATCCAGTGTTCCAGCGGGTGAGCGTGCCGCCGTACGGGGGAGCGGGTTTCGGCGCAGGAAGTCGGATGGGCCGACTTCCTGTGTCGGCCGAAGGCGACTCGATCAACGTGCACATCCTTGCCCGGCTGATCGACACGACCGGCATCGGTGTGACCAGCGGGGGCACCTACCGGTTCGTCGGTGCGGACAACTACTTCAACGAGTTTCCGCCGGTGCCGATCCGGGTGGCCTTCACCCCGACCTTCCTCGAAATCCCGCCGGTTCCGATCATCCCGCCGCGGCCGATGAGGGCCCTCACCCTCAGCACCTCGATCGGCGGGGACGGTGCCATCGGTGCCGTCAGCCTCGCCTTCAACGGCGGCGACGGCACCCCGTGACAGTGAGGGCCCGGCAGTTGTTGTTGCCGGGCCCTCCTGAGGGTGGGGTCGTTAGGCGGTGAAGCGGGGGTCGCGGGCTTCGATGGCCTGGACGAAGGCGGTCCATTCGGCTTGGTCGAAGGCGAGGTGGGGGCGGTCGGGGTCCTTGTCGTCGCCGACCCAGACGTCACCGTTGGAGAAGCGGGCGAGGACCACGCAGTTGCCGTTGGAGTCGCCGGAGAACGGGGACTTGACCCAGTTGGCGTCGGCAGGGTTGTGGTCGTACGGGTTGTGCTTCTCGCTCACGTGATCTCTTCCAACTTGCGTTCAAGGGCGGCAATCGTGGTGTCCGGCGAAAGCGCACATCGCTTCAGCCGGGCGAAGGCTCGCTCGGCTCGGCGGACCTCGCGCCCCGATTTACGCGGGAGCATACCTCCGACCGCTTCGACGAACGCGAAGCCCTCTCCTGGCTCTCCCGGAAAGCGGAGGAGTGTCAGTCCAGAAGCCAGAATCCCGGGGCGTCCGGCGCTGAGCGGAACCATGCGGAGGGTGACATTGGGGTACTGGGCAACCTTGATGACGTGCTGGATCTGGCCAGCAAGAACCTCTTCGTCACCACCGACCAGCAGAGCCACCTCGCCGAAGTAGGCGTCGAGCGTAAGTAGCGGAGCTTCGGTCAGACGGCGCTGGCGCAGGACGCGGATCTCGGCAGCTGCTTCGTTCTGGTCCTCGCTGAGGCCGTCAAGGCCAGCGGCGATCACTTCCCGGGCGTAGTCCTCGGTCTGCAAGAGGCCAGGGAACGCTGACAGGTAGTAGTCGAGCATTTGAGTGGCATCTGCCTCAAGACTGAGGAACTCGGCGAACGCTGAGCTGATGGTGTCGGCAAACTCGTGGTCCTGCCACCACTGCCTTGATGGGGCATCAGTGGCGAGAGCCTCGATCTCGGCGCGCTCCTCGCCAGTGATCCCGCAGTGATCCAGGAATATCGCCAAGTCGGCTGCGGTCACCGGCAGCAACGCTCGCTCGATCTTGCTGAGTCGAGCCGGGTTCCAGCCCTTCAGGCCGGCGGTCACCTCGGCGAGTGTCTTGTTGTTCTCCGTCCGCCACAACCGAAGTTCGTCTCCCAGGCGGATCTGCCTGATCGCTGACGGGTCGTTGCTCAACACGCCTCCCTCCCTTGGTCCGTGTCCAGTCTCGCTGGCGGCGCAGCGAGGGCTCAACCCAACCACAAGATCAACTAATTTATTTTTTGCTTGCTCGCGTTCGGGTTGCAAATTCGATTTTCGATGCCCCACACTCAACGTGACCGCACGAACACGCCACTGAAGGTGTGGGGTGACTCATGTCCACCTTGCGTAACCCGGTCCTCCGAACCTGGGAGACCTCCCTCACCGAGCACTCGACCTCGGTCCGTACCGCCCGCCGCCTCATCCGCGACCAGCTGTCCACCTGGGGCTGGGGCGGCGACCCCGTCGACGACCTCGTCCTCATCGCCAGCGAGCTCGTCACCAACGCCGTCGTCCACGCCTGCCAGGGCCACGGCGAAGTCCGGCTCTACCTCCAGGAGTTCGACGGCGACTGCCGCCTCGAAGTCTGGGACCCGCGCGGCGACCTCGCCCTCCGCGCTCCCCACCCCCGCCGCTTCTCCGAGGGCGGCCGGGGGATCGAACTCGTCCGCCGGCTGGCCTTCGACTTCGGCGTCATCGGCCGCCGTGACACGGGCAAGCGGGTCTGGGTCCGCATCCTCCTCGGCCCGTCCGACAGCCTTCCCTCGCCCGGGAGTTGATCCCCCATCAAGCTCTCCACCACGGCGGCGATCACCGTCGCCAGCCTCGCCCTCGCCTGCTTCGCCGCGGAACTCGTTCCGCCCCGCGAGCCGGCCACCGCCGACGTCGTCTGGTGGACCACCCTGGCCGCCGCCCTGATGACCGGCCTCAACCGTCACAACAACGACGGCCCCGACGACGACGATTGACCGAGGTCAAACCCCGATGACGACCATGCACCCCGCCGCGATCGCCTACCGCGACCCGGCGGCCCTCCTCGCCCGCTGCGAGATCGGCAGTGTCCGGCGCCTCGACCGCGAACCCGGCTACGAGACCGGCGCCGTCCTCCCCGTCGGCGACTGGTCCCCGCTCCCCGCCGACCACCCCGAGCGGTACGCGCCGAGCGTCTTCACCCGGGACAGCGGGCTGATCGAGCTCTTCCGCCTCCCCGCCACCGTCGCCGACCGCCACGCCCTCGGCGTCCTGGTCGCCGAACTCGGCGACCCGCACCCGGTCTTCCTCGGCGAGACCGACGACCCGCCCGGCGAACCCGTCACCCACCGCCTGCCGGGACTCGACGGTCTGCGCCTCGGACTGCACGTCGACAACCACCAGAATCTGCCGTACGCCGTCCGCGACACCGCCCGCCGCCGACTCTGCGTCAACCTCGGCCCCGGCGGCCGCTACCTCCTGCTCTCCACCGTCGACATCAAGTCCGTCTGCCGGACCGTCCAGGACCGTTACGAGACCTGCCACCCCCACACCAACGACCTCCGGCTGTTCCTCGACCGGCAGAGACCGCTCAGGGCCTTGCGCATCCGCATCGACCCGGGCGAGGGCTGGTTCGCCCCGACCGCCGTGCTCCCGTACGACGAGTCCACGGAGGGGCAGGTGCTGCCGTCCGCCACCGCCTCCTGGCTCGGCCACTGGGAGCGCGGGCTGTTCGGCCCGCTGATCTGACCGTGCGTCGGTCACTCTCCGTACAAGCGGCGCGGGAGGGGGCGGGCGCACCCGGTGCCGTTGCGTGTATTGGGGTGCGGCAATCCTGAGGGGCGCGCGCAGGCCGGTGCGCGCTCCCTGCTGCCCGCACATGTATCCGAACTCAAGCCGGCCGTATGGCCACATAGCGGGCCCGCGCCGAGAAGGCGAGGGCCCGCAGGCTTTCATCGAAGGTGCGGTCCGTCTTCACCGTATCCAGGTTCGTGAGCCGAACGACCTTTCCCCCCTGGAAATGGGCCGCATTGATGCGATCCGCACGGTCGGAATTTCTCGCGCCTGCCGGATGTCGATCGGTGGTTCCGGTGCGACAGTGCGAAGGTGCGGGCGGGCGCGGGGCGGCGCAGGCTGGAGGGAGCGTGACGGCCCGGCCGAGCCGGCTCGGGCCGCAGGTTCGGAAGGGGAGGCTTCCGATGAGCAGACTGGTGGAACAGATCGATATCGACGCCCCGGCCGACCAGGTCTGGGCACAGCTGAACGAATTCGACGCGTATCCGCAGTTCGTGGACGGTGTGCGCAGCGCGTTCGTGGACCGTGGCGACCGGGCGCGCTTCGAGGTCAGCATCGGCGGCGAGCAGCGCGAACTCATCTCCGAGCTCAACCAGCGGACCAACGAGCGGGAGCTGGGGTGGCGGACGATCAGTGGCAGCCCCGACCTGAAGGGCGCCCTCGCCGTGCGGGAGGTGGATGCCGGACACTGCGAGCTGCAGGCGCGGCTGGAGTACGACGGGGACGAGCTGCGGGAGGCGTTCGGCGGCCCGAAGGGGTTCGCTCAGGTGCGCGCGGTCGAACAGGCGGTGCGGACGGATCTGGAGCACTTCAAGGAGCTGGTGGAGAAGAGGTAACGGCGTCACCCCGGCTCCTCGGGTGGTCGACTCCTCAGCCCCGGGCACCGGGCTGTGCAGGACCACAGTGCGGGGTGGCGGCGGTCGGCATGAGGGGATTTTCGCCGGGCCGGGGCCGGTGGGGCGGATGGGAAGGCCGGGACCCGGCTCAGTCCGCGACGGGGTCGTACAGCGGCAGGAAGTTGACCACCGCCTCCTCGTACGGGTGGACGGCCCGTACGGCCCTCAGCACGGCGGCGGCCTGGCGCTGCTCGCAGACGGATTCGACCCGGACCTCCTCGGCTGTGTGGATCTCGCCCGCCGTGCCCTGGTAGGGCCGGGCGGCGGGGGAGGGCAGCCAACTGCCAGTGATCCGCCAGACGCTGGTGCAGCGGGCGTACTCGCCGACCCGGCCCGCGCCGGCGGCATGGAGGGCGTCGACGACCTGCTCGACGTGGCTCTCCGGGACGGATATCTCGATCTTCAAGCGCGTCATGCCGGGGACTCTAGCGGGCGGCCGCGGTCGGGCGGGAAGCCCGGTGTGCGAGTGGGGTCCAGTCCTTCCGACGGAAAAACTCCGACCCGACGCCGAAAGCCAGCCAGGACACGACCACCGCGGCATAGATCACTCCCGCCCCCTCTCGGCAATGCCGCTGAAAACGTCGGAGTGGGAAGTCGGTATGGCCGACTTCCCACTCCGTATGAAAGGGGGCGTGACGGCTCGGTCGAGCCGGGTCGGGCCGCCGGTTCGGGAGGTGGGCCTCCGATGAGCGGACTGGCGGCCCTGATCGCGAGGTCGCCGGCGGCTATCCGGCCTCGCGCCTGGGCAGGCTCGTTCGGAAACTGCCGAGCGAAGGGTTGCCCATGATGGCCGCAGTGTACGAGTCCGTTCTGGACGCGATCGGCGGGACGCCGCTGTTCCGGTTGGCCCGGCTCGGGGCCGGGATCGCCACGCCGATCTACGCCAAGGCGGAGTTCCTCAACATCGGCGGCAGTGTCAAGGACCGGGCCGCGCTGTCGATGGTCCTGGCCGCCGAGCGGGACGGGCTGCTGGAGCCGGGCGGGACGATCATCGAGGCGACCTCGGGCAACACCGGGATCGGGCTGGCCATCGTCGGGCGGCAGCGCGGGTACCGGGTGATCGCCGGGGTGTCGGACAAGTCGGCGCCGGAGAAGTCCGACATCCTGCGGGCGTACGGGGCCGAGGTGGTGCTGGCGCCGACGGCGGTGGCGCAGGAGGATCCGCGGCACCTGTTCAACGTGGTCAGGCGGCTCGCCGAGGAGATCTCCGGTGCCTGGCTCGCCAACCAGTACGACAACCTGGCCAATCCGGACGCGCATGTCCGCACCACCGGCCCGGAGCTCTGGGAGCAGACCGGCGGCCGGGTGACCCACTTCGTCGCGGGCGTCGGCACCGGCGGCACCGTCACCGGCACCGGCGGGTACCTGAAGGAGGTGTCCGGCGGGTCGGTGACCGTGGTCGGCGCGGACCCGGAGTCCTCCTCGTACGGGGGCGGGGACGGCAGTCCGTGGTTCGTCGAGAGCATCGGCCACTTCCTGCACCCCGAGACGGTCGAGGACCGCTGGCCGCAGGCCCTGCGCTCGGAGGTCGTCGACTCCTACGAGCGGATCCCGGACCGGGAGTCGCTGCTGACGGCCCGGCGGCTCGCCCGCGAGGAGGGCCTGCTGGTCGGCCCGTCCTCCGGTGCGGCGGTGGCGGCGGCGCTGCGGGTGGCGCGTGGGCTGGGGCCGGAGGACCTGGTCGTGGTGCTGCTGCCGGACTCGGGCCGCTCGTACCTCTCCAAGGTGCACAGCGATGTCTGGATGCGGGAGTGGGGCTTCCTGGAGGAGGACGCGACGGACGGCCTGCGCCCGTTGCTGGAGGCCGTCGGCCCGCTGGTGTCGGTGGCCGCGGACGTGACGGTCGACGAGGCGTTGGACCTGCTGCGTGCGGCGCCGGGTGGGGTCGCCCCGGCGGTGCTGGCGCGTCCGGCGCGCCCGTTCGGGGTGAGCGCGACGGAGGTGGTCGGCTCGGTGTCGCGCGAGGTGCTGGCGGCGGCGCTGGCCGACGGCGGGGCCAAGCCGGACGGCCCGGTGCGCCCGCTGCTCGGGCCGGCCCTGCCGACGGTCGGGGTCGGGCAGTCGCCCGCCGAGGCGCGGGCGGCGCTGGCGGGCGGGCGACCGGCGGTGGTGGTGCTGGTGGACGGCCGGGCGGCCGGGGTGCTGACCAGGGAGGTGCTGGCTCGGTAGACGGTGCTGTCCTGGGTCAACTCCCCGTCGTGGGCGCCAGGATGGCGAGGATCACCCGGTCCATGCTGCGGTCGAAGGCCTGGTCGGGGTCGGCGGGCGGGCCGGCGGTGGCGAAGGCCTGCGCGAGGTTGGGGTAGTTGCCGCTCATCGCCGCCTGGGTGAGGTAACCGATCATCTCCGCCTGCCACTTGGCGCCCGCGGCCGCCGTCTGCTCGTACTGGGCGAACTGGCAGATGAAGCCGTTGAACATCGCCATCGCCTCCATCCGCGCCCCGCCGGCGAGGCCGGTGGGGGCGGTGACGGCGAGGAAGTGGTCGGTGTAGCGCAGGGCGTTGGGGCCGATGCTGGGGCGGGCGAGCACCAGCGCCGGCAGCCAGGGGTGGCGGCGGAAGATGGCGAGCTGGGTGTGCCCGAGGCTCGTCAGGTCGGCCCGGACGTCGCCGGTCGGCTCGGGCGGCAGCCGGTACTCGCCGGCTGCCGCGTCGAGCATCAGGTCGAGCAGGTGCTCCTTCTTCGGCACGTAGTTGTAGAGCGACATGGTGCCCGCGCCGAGCGCGGCCGCGACCCGGCGCATCGAGACGGCGTCCAGGCCCTCGGCGTCGGCGATCACGATGGCGGCCGCGGCGATGGATTCGCGGCTGTGGGCCGGCCGGGGGCCTCGGCCGGTGCGCTCGGGGCGCAGCCAGATCAGTTCGGGGGCCTCGGGAGGCGTGGGCCGCTGGGGCGGTGGGGGCTGATGAGCCTGTTCGGGCTGTTCGGGACTGGTGGGGGACTTGCTGGACGGCACTGGAAGATCACCTCGCTCTCCCATCTTAGATACGTACGTCGTACGTAGTAGCATTGCGGCAAGCTTCTACGTACGCTGTACCTAGAGAAGGGCAGAGCCATGTCCCATACCTCCCGACCCGCCATCGAGATGGCGGGCATCGGAAAGCGCTTCGGGGCCACTGAGGCCCTGCGCGGCCTCGACCTGACCGTCCCGGCCGGCACCGTCTGCGGCCTGCTCGGCCCCAACGGCGCCGGCAAGACCACCGCCGTGCGCGTGCTCGCCACCCTGGTCGCCCCCGACCGGGGCACCGCCCGGGTCGCCGGGCACGACGTCGTCCGGGAGGCCGAGGAGGTCCGGCGGGCGATCGGCCTGGCCGGCCAGCACGCCGCGCTGGACGAGGGCATCACCGGGCGGGACAACCTCCACCTGTTCGGCCGGATGCACCGCCTCGGGGCCCGCCGGGCCCGGGCCCGCGCCGACGAACTGCTCACCCGCTTCGGGCTCGCCGAGGCCGGCGACCGGCTGGTCCGCACCTACTCGGGCGGCATGCGCCGGCGCCTCGACCTGATCGCCAGCCTGGTCACCAGTCCGCCGGTGCTCTTCCTGGACGAGCCCACCACCGGGCTCGACCCGCGCAGCCGCCAGGAGATCTGGGGCACCGTCAAGGAGTTGGCCGCCGGCGGCACCACCGTGCTGCTCACCACCCAGTACCTGGACGAGGCCGACCGGCTCGCCGACGACATCGTGGTGGTCGACCACGGCGCCGCGATCGCCACCGGTCCACCGGACCGGCTCAAGGCGGCGATCGGCAGCCAGGTCTCCGTCACCCTGGCCACCGCGGAGCAACTCGCCGCCACCGCCGTGGTGTTGTCCGCCCTCTCGGGCAACGACGCGCAGGTGGACGTCGCCGAGCGGACGGTCACGGTGCTGACGGCGCCCGGGGCCTCCGTCCTCCTGCCGTCGCTGGTACGGGAGTTGGACGGTGCCGGGGTGGTCGCCGAGGACGTCGCGGTCCGGGCGCCCTCGCTCGACGACGTGTTCCTGGCGCTCACCGGGAGGCCGCGCGAGTCCGCAGATTCCACTGGGTCCGCAGGTTCCACCGGATCCGCCGAGCTGGGGAGGGCCGCCTGATGGCCACCGTCGTGTCGCCCGTCGCGTCCACCGCTTCGCGTCCTTCGGCCGGAGGCCGGCTGCTCTCCGACACCGGGACGTCGATGCTCCGCGTCCTGCTCAACTACCGCCACTCGCCAGGCCTGTTGGCTGCCTCGCTGGGCGTGCCGGTGATCATGGTGGTGGTCTTCGGGTACGTCTTCGGCAGCGCCATGCAGGTGCCCGGCGGCGGGGACTACCGGGAGTTCCTGATGCCCGGGCTGTTCGCCATGGTCGCCACCAACGGCATCATGCCCACCATGGTCGGCGCCGCCCGTGACGTCGGGCGCGGGGTCACCGACCGGCTGCGCTCGATGCCGGTCTCCCGCACCGGACTGCTGCTCGGGCAGAACCTCGCCGACCTGCTGGTCAGCCTCGTCGTCCTGGCGCTGCTGGCCCTGGTCGGGCTGGCCGCCGGCTGGCGCGCCCGGCACGGCGTCGGCGACGCGCTGGAGGCCTTCGCGCTGCTGCTGCTCTTCCGGTTCGTGATGACCTGGGTCGGCACGCTGCTCGGCCTGGCCGTCGGCAAGGAGGAGGCGGCTGCTCAACTCTCGGTCGTGGTCTTCCCGTTGGCGATGGTCACCAACGCGTACGTGCCCACCGGCGGGATGCCCGGCTGGCTGCGGGTGATCGCCGACTGGAACCCGATCAGCTCGGTGGTCGAGGCCTCCCGCGAACTGTTCGGCAACCCGGCGGCGCCCGGCACCGCCTGGCCGATGCAGCACGCCGTCCTGGCCACGCTGCTGTGGAGCGCCGTGCTGCTGGTGCTCTGCGGGCCGCTGGCCGTACGGAAGTTCGCCACGCACGGACGGTGAGGTCCGGCCCCGGATCGGTGACCGGCGGGCGGTGCGGTCCGGCCCTGAGTCGGCCGCTCGCCGCCGGTGAGGTCGGCCGCTCGCCGCCGGTGAACCGCCCGGTCACCGGAATGTGCTGGACACCGTGGCCGGTGTGGCCTTAGGTGGGGCGCCATGGAGTACACCCACCTCGGCCGCACCGGCCTGACCGTCTCCCGCCTCTGCCTCGGCACCATGAACTTCGGCCCCCACACCGAAGAGGCCGACGCCCACCGCCTGATGGACACCGCGCACGAGCGCGGCATCAACTTCTTCGACACCGCCAACTCCTACGGCCGCGACAGCGAGGGCAACCTCCAGGGCCGCACCGAGGAGATCATCGGCCGCTGGTTCGCCCAGGGCGCCGGCCGCCGCGAGCGCACCGTGCTCGCCACCAAGGCCTACGCGAACATGAGCGACTGGCCCAACGAGGGCAAGCTCTCCGCGCTCGCCATCCGCAAGGCCGTCGAGGCCAGCCTGCGCCGGCTCCAGACCGACCACATCGACCTCTACCAGATGCACCACATCGACCGGGACACGCCCTGGGAGGAGATCTGGCAGGCGATGGAGGTCCTGGTCGCCCAGGGCAAGATCATCTACGTCGGCTCCAGCAACTTCGCCGGCTGGCACATCGCCCAGGCCCAGGAGGCCGCCCGCTCCCGGCACTTCCTCGGCCTGGTCAGCGAGCAGTCCCTCTACAACCTCCTCGACCGGGCGGTCGAACTCGAGGTCATCCCCGCCCTCCAGCACTACGGCCTCGGCCTGATCCCCTGGTCCCCGCTGCGCAGCGGCCTGCTCGGCGGCGTCCTGCGCAAGGAGCGCGAGGGCACCCGCGGCCGCAGCGCCATGGGCTACGCGAGCGAACTCCTGGAGAAGCACCGCGAACAGCTCCAGGCCTACGAGGACTTCGCCGCCGAACTCGGCACCGACCCGGCCGACCTCGCGCTCGCCTGGCTGCTCTCCCGCCCGGCCGTCACCGCCCCCATCATCGGCCCCCGCACCCCGGCCCACCTCGACGCCGCCCTCGCGGCCTTCGACGTGGAGCTCGACCAGAAGACCCTGGACCGCCTCGACGAACTCTTCCCCGGCCACCGCCCGGCCCCGGAGGACTACGCCTGGTAGGCCCGATTTCGAACTCCCGGTCGCACCGCCGGCGGCCGGGAGTTCGGCATGATGGCCCGGCCCGTTGTGGTAGCAAGGCATTCATGAGGGAGCGGGAGGCGTACCACCACGGGGCGTTGCCGGAGGCGTTGGTGGCGGCGGCGTGTGAGGTGTTGGACGAGCAGGGGCAGGAGAAGGTCAGTGTGCGGGAGGTGGCGCGGCGGGCCGGGGTGTCGGCCGGGGCGCCGTTCCGTCACTTCGCGGACCGGCAGGCGCTGTTGACCGCGGTGGCGGACCGGGTGCTGGCGGACTTCGCCCGCTGGCAGGAGGCGGAGGTGGCGGCCGCGGAGGCGGTCGGCGGGTCGGCGATGCGGGCGCTCGGGCTGGGGTTCGTGCGGTACGCGATGCGCCATCCGCGGCGGTTCGAGCTGGTGCGCTCGCGGGCGTTCACGGCGCACCGCGATCCGGAGCTGCGGGAGCAACTGGACGGCCTGGACAGGGTGTTCGCCGGGCTGGTCGCGGCGGACCAGCGGGCGGGGCTGGTGGGGCCGGGTGATCCGGAGCTGGTGCTGCTGGCCGGTCAGGCGCTGGTGTACGGGCTGGCGCAGATGATCGTGGACGGCTACCTGCCGGCCGAGCGGGCGGAGGAGCTGGCGGTGCGGGTGCTGGACACCTTCCGGGCGGGGATCGCCGGGACCGTCAACCCGCCCGTGCGGTAACGGAATTGTGGCTGTAGCGAGCCTTGACCGGCCTGGTGCGCGCTGATGTAATCACCGATTACATGAGCGCGAGGACCGGGAGGCACAGATGAACCTGTTCGCCAAACCGCAGCCGGGCTACACCACCGCTGCCGCCACCGGCGACACCGTGGTGTTGCTGATCGGCATGCGGATCAACCGCTTCTGGGCGGTGCACCACTGGGGCCCGGTGATGTTCGCGATGTTCCGGATGCTGTACGAGCTGGGCCGCAGCCCCGAGCGCGGCCTGCGCGGCCGCATCCTGCTCACCGCCTCGCCGCGGACGTACTACGTCGTCCAGTACTGGGAGTCGAAGGAGCAGCTGTACCGCTACGCGAGCGCGCCGGACGGCTTCCACCACACCGTCTGGGGCATCGCCAACCGGAAGATGAGGGAGGGCAAGCTCCGCGGTCACGTCGGGCTCTGGCACGAGACGTACATCGTCCCCGAGGGCGGCTACGAGTCGATCTACTTCGACATGCCGGCCTTCGGCCTGGCCGGCGCCACCGGCCAGCTGCCGCTGGAGGCGCGCGGCCGGCACGCCGCCCAGCGCCTGGCCTTCCGCTCGGAGGGTGGAGCGGATGCTAGGGACGAGGCGGAGCCCCGTGCGGAGGGGCTGAGCTGCCCGCACCGCGCCGAGGACCGGACGGGCGCGCAAGGAGTGTCGTGAGTCCGTCCGGCCGCCCCGGTGTGGGAGCGTCGGGGGATGGTCGATCAGGGCGGCGCCGCGCGACCGGCGCGGGTGGTGCACGAGGTGCCGTACCGGGCGCAGTGGGAGTCCGCGGAGCTGGTGCGGGACATCGTCGACGGGCACCTGGACGCGGCCCGGGACCCGCGCTGGGGCCAGTCCGGGGCAGCGACCCCGGAGGAGTACGCCTGGTGGTCCTGGCGGCTGTGCGGGATGGCCTGCCTGCGGATGGTGCTGGAGCACTGGTGGGGGGTGACCCCGGCGGCGATGGTGCTGGCGGGTGAGTGCCTGGCGGCCGGCGCGTACGTCCGGGACGGCGAGAGCCTGCGCGGGCTGGTCCACGTGCCGTTCGCCGAGTACGCCCGGCGGCGCTGGGGGCTGGCCGCCCGGGCGGCGGAGGCGACGCCCGCGGAGGTCGCGGCCGAGCTGGCGGCGGGGCGGCTGGTGATGCTCTCGGTGCACCCGTCGATCCGGGAGCCGAACGGGCCGGAGCCGGTGCGGCGCGGCGGCCACCTGGTGCTCGCGGTGGGCGCCACCGAGACGGCGCTGCTGATCCACAACCCCTCCGGTTTCCCGGGGGAGTCGCAGGCCTTCGCGCGGGTGCCGTGGCGCGTGTTCGGACAGTTCTACGCCGGGCGGGGGATCGTGCTCGGCCCGCCCGGCGCCGTCGAGGGCCAGGTGTCGTCCGCCCGGGTGTCGTCCGGCCGGGGTTCGTCCACCCGGGGTTCGTCCGGCCAGGTGCCGCCCGGCCAGGCGCCGTCAGGTCAGCTGTTGTTCGGCAGCCCCACCGGGTAGAACGGCAGGCCGCTCCGGCACAGCGCCGAGATCGGCTTCAACGCGGCCGCCAGGGCGTCGAGTTCGGCCCGCGGGTAGTCCTCCCAGACCCGGGCGGCGGCCAGATCGGTGGCGGCCTCCAGGGACTGGTGGCGGATCCGGCCCAGCTCGGTGACCGAGCCGGTCGCGGTCAGCCAGCCCCGCTCGACCAGGCGCGCCGCGGCCGCGTCCCACTCGGCGTCCGTCCAGCCGCGCACCGGCTGGAGCTGCTCGCGCCGCATGTCCATCGCGCAGCGGATCACCAGGGCCTCGCAGCCGTCCAGCCCGGCCGCGACCAGCGCGGCCACGTGGCCGTCCCCGCGGTGCTCGCGCATCACCGTGGCGGCCCGCCAGAGCCGCTCGTACAGCCCGGGCGGCGCCGGGAGCGCGGCGTTGGCGGCGGCCAGCACCCGGCCGGCGCAGTCCAGCCGCTCCGCGGCCGCCTCCAGCGTCTCGACCGCCCGCTCGACCTGCCCCCGGTCCACGTGCTCCAGCAGTCGGGCCAGCGCGGCGCCCGAGCCCTTGGTGCGGGCGGCCAGGGCCTCCTCCGGGCTCGCCAGCGACCACAGCGCGGGCAGCGCCCGCTCGACCATCGCCGGGGCGAAGTTGAAGAACGCGGCGGTCACCGGCGGCGCGTCCACCGCGCCGAGCGGGGCGGAGCGGCCGCCGAAGTAGCCGCGCCAGAAGCCGCGCAGGCCGGCCGCCTCGAAGGCGTCGCGACACTCGGGCTGGAAGTAGGTGACGGCGTGCACCGGCTCGAAGAGCCACCAGAGCGCGCGGGCGGGATGGACCAGATCGGCCATCGGGAGACCTTCCTCGGACGGGGCTCCGGGCGGGCGCGGGGAGCTCGGTTGGTCGGCACGGCGCAGGCGGTCGCGCGGGCGGCGGGGTGTCGGGGTGTCAGGGTGCCGGAGCGTCAGGGTGCCGGGGCCGCCCGGGCGGGTGCGTGGGCCGTTCACGTCCTGATGACCACGAGGACGGCCCCGGTAATCCCCGACGGGGTGTGACGACGGTCACGTGGGGGTCGGCCGCACCCCTTCGCGGGCCCGGCCCTGCCTCCCGTTCGGCCTGCTCACGCGGGTACCGGCGGCATCGCCAGCGGGTCGACCGGCATGTGCTCCCGGCAGATCGCCGCGATCGGCCGCAGCGCGGCGGTCAGCCGGTCCAGTTCGCCCGCGGGCAGGCCCTCCCAGACCCGGCCGGCGGCCAGATCGGTGGCGGCCTCCAGGGACTGGTGGCGGATCCGGCCCAGCTCGGTGACCGAGCCGGTCGCGGTCAGCCAGCCCCGCTCGACCAGGCGCGCCGCGGCCGCGTCCCACTCGGCGTCCGTCCAGCCACGCATCGGCTGGAGCACCGCGCGGGCGGCGCCCGTCGCGCAGTGCAGCACCGGCGCCTCGCAGCCGTCCAGCCCGGCCGCCACCAGCGCGGCCACGTGGCCGTCCCCGCGGTGCTCGCGCAGCGTGGTCGCGGCCTGCCACAGCCGCCCGTACACGTCCGCGGGCCGGGGGAGCGCGGCATTGGCGGCGGCCAGCACCCGGCCCGCGCAGTCCAGTCGGGCCGCGGCCGCCTCCAGCGCCTCGGCCGCCCGCTCGACCTGCTCCCGGTCCACCTGCTCCAGCAGCCGGGCCAGCACCGCCGCCGAGCCCTCGGCCCGGGCGGCCAGCGCCTGTTCGGGGCTCGCGTGCGACCAGGCCTCCGGCAGGGCGCGCTCGACCGCCGCCGGGGCGAAGCTGAAGAACGCGGCGATCACCGGCGGGGCGCCCACCACGCCCACCGCGCCCAGCGGGGCCGAGCGGGCGGCGAAGTAGCCGCGCCAGCCGCCGTCCAGCCCGATCGCCTCGAAGGCCGCCCGGCTCTCCGGCTGGAGGAAGGTGACGGCGTAGACCGGCTCGAAGAGCCACCACAGTGCGCGGGCGGGGTGGACGGGGTCGGACATCGGGACACCTTCCTCTTCCTCGGCGGGGCCGACTGCTGGTCGGTCCTGGTCGGTCGTGGTTGCTGGTGGTCGTTGGTGGTCGCTGGTGGTCGGTCGTGGTCGCTGGCGGTCGTTGGTGGTCGCTCCCGAGCTGACCGCCGCGGGGGTGCTCCCGGCAACCCGGGCGACGTGTGATCACGGTCACGCGGGGCTTCGCGGGTGCGGTCGCCCGCGGCGCGGCGCGAGATGATGGGGCGAGGTGCCCGCCCCCGGGCGCCCAGCCCTCGCAAGCCCTCGTACGAAGGTAGTCGGCCATGCCCCAGATCAGCCCCAGCATCCTCTCCGCCGACTTCGCCCGGCTCGCCGACGAGGCCGAGGCCGTCCGGGGCTCCGACTGGCTGCACGTGGACGTCATGGACAACCACTTCGTGCCGAACCTGACCCTGGGCGTCCCGGTGGTCGAGTCGCTCGCCCGGGCCACCGACATCCCGCTGGACTGCCACCTGATGATCGAGGACCCGGACCGCTGGGCCCCGCAGTACGTCGAGGCCGGCGCCGGCTCGATCACCTTCCACGTCGAGGCCGCCGCCGCCCCCGTCCGGCTGGCCCGTGAGATCCGCGCCAAGGGCGCCCGCGCCTCGATGGCGCTCAAGCCGGGCACCCCGATCGAGCCCTACGAGGACCTGCTGCCCGAGCTCGACATGCTGCTGATCATGACGGTCGAGCCCGGCTTCGGCGGCCAGGCCTTCCTGGACATCATGCTGCCGAAGATCCGCCGCACCCGTGAGCTGATCGCCAAGCACGACCTGGAGCTGTGGCTGCAGGTCGACGGCGGCGTCTCCGCGGCCACCATCGAGCGCTGCGCCGAGGCCGGCGCGGACGTCTTCGTGGCCGGCTCGGCGGTCTACGGCGCGGCGGACCCGGCCGAGGCCGTCCGCGGCCTGCGCGACCTCGCCGCCAGGGCCAGCGCGGACGCCTGGTGGGCCTGCGAGCACTGAACCCCCTGTAGCCGCTTCCCGCCCCCGCGGCGCCGCCGGATGGCCGGGCACGGGTGGAGGAACCCCGCACCGTGACGGATGATCGGTGACGGTGAACCCCCTCTCCGCCCGGCCCTTCCCGTTACGGTGGTGGAACCGCGATGAGCAACCTCGACCTCCAGCCCACCCCGACCAGCTGCGGTCGCGAGGCCAGCGGCGGGCCGGTGAAGGATCTGCTGACGGGCCGTCAAGTCCAGCTCGGCGAGAGCACGGTGGTCCGCCGACTGCTCCCCAATCTGGGTCGCCGGATGGTCGGCGCCTGGTGTTTCGTGGACCACTACGGCCCGGATGACATCGCCGACGAGCCCGGCATGCAGGTGCCGCCGCACCCGCACATGGGCCTGCAGACGGTCAGCTGGCTCCACCAGGGCGAGGTGCTGCACCGCGACAGCCTGGGCAGCCTGCAGACCGTCCGGCCGTACGAGCTGGGCCTGATGACCTCCGGCCGGGCGATCTCCCACTCCGAGGAGTCCCCGCGCCCGCACGCCCGCTACCTGCACGGCGCCCAGCTCTGGGTCGCCCTCCCGGACGCCCACCGGCACACCGCCCCCGCCTTCGAGCACCACCCCGACCTGCCCGTGGTCACCGCCCCGGGCCTGCGCGCCACCGTCATCCTCGGCACCCTGGACACCGCCACCTCGCCCGGCACCACCCACACCCCGCTGGTCGGCGCGGACCTCGCCCTCACCGAGCGCACGGACCTCGCCATCCCGCTGGTCCCGGAGTTCGAGTACGCCGTCCTCGCCATGACCGGCCGGATCGACGTCGACGGCGTCCCGGTCGAACCCGGCTCGATGCTTTACCTCGGCTGCGGCCGCCGCCAACTCCCGCTCCTCGCCCGCTCCGACGCCTCGGTGCTGCTCCTCGGCGGCGAGCCCTTCGAGGAGAAGATCGTCATGTGGTGGAACTTCATCGGCCGCTCGACCGAGGACATCGCCGAGGCCCGCGCCGCCTGGATGACCGGCACCCGCTTCGGCGAGGTCCACGGCTACGCCGGCGCCCGCCTCCCCGCCCCGGCCCTGCCGGACCTGCCCCTGAAGCCCCGCGGGCGCGAGCGCTGAGGCCGCGGGGCGCCCCCGCCGGCGGGGGCGCCCCCTGGGTATGGGGTCAGGCTGCTGCGGCCAGGTCCGCGAGGCGGGTGAGGGTGGCCGGGATGCCGGCGGTGACGGCCGGGCCGACGTGGGGGGCGAGGTCGGGGGCGGCCGGGCCGGTGATCTCGACCCGGTGGGTGATCCGGGTGCGGCCGTCCTCCTGGGGTTCCAGGGTGTGGATGAAGTGCAGGACCAGGCCGTTGACCGCGGTCTCGTCGGCGAAGCGGCGGTCGGGCTCGACCTCGGTCAGGGTGAACGGCAGCTCATCCTGGCCCTTGGGCGTCAGCACCCCCTTGGTGCCCACCTCGAACGGCCCGTGCAGGGCGATGGCGGCCAGCCCGTGGTCCCAGCGCAGCCAGCTCTCGGGGTCGCGGTAGAGGGCCCAGACCGCCTCGGGGGTGACATCGGCGACCAGGCTGTGCTCGTACTCCCACATGGGAATTCCTTTCTTCGGTTCGCCTTCACCTTGGCACCGGGGGCCGGCCCGGCCCCAGTGCCTGAGTCACCGGTCGAGGGGGAATCGAGCACCACCCGAGGCATGAGGAATTCACGGGTGCGCCCCTATACTCCCCCCGAGTCACGGGGAAGTGCGGGTGGGGAGAGTGGAACCGGTGGACGAGACGGCCGGGTTCGACGCCCCTCCGCCGAGGCTGGCGCTGGCGATCGTGGTGGTCGTCCAACTCGGCTTCGTGGTGGTCGGTTTCCTCAACCTGGCCACGTGCCACCCGACGCGCGGCCAGTTCCTCGCCGCGGGGCTGATCTTCCTCGGCGTCTCGGCCCTCCAGTTCGTGCACTGCGCGCCCGGGCTGCGGGAGGTGCGGGAGCGGTTCGGCCGCTGGACGCTGTCCGCGCAGGCCGTGCTCACCTACCTGCCGCTGGTCTTCTTCGGCTTCTCCTGGGGCGGGATGCCCGGCTTCCTCGGCTCGTCGGTGCTGCTCCTGCTGCGCGGCGCGGTGGCGGGCGCGGCCTTCGGGGCGGTGGTGGCGTCCGCCGGGATCAGCGGGCTGCTGCTGGGCGTCGGGGTGGCCGAGTCGGTCTACCTGACCGTGGCCGCCGCGCTGACCGGGCTGATCGTCTTCGGCCTGACCAGCCTCGCCCAGCTGGTCATCGAGGTGCGACGGGCCCAGCAGGAGCTGGCCCGGCTGGCCGTCACCCGGGAGCGGCTGCGCTTCGCCCGCGACCTGCACGACCTGCTCGGCTACAGCCTCTCGGCGATCACGCTGAAGAGCGAGCTGACCAGCCGGCTGGTGACGGCCAATCCGCAGCGCGCGCTGGAGGAGCTCGGCGGCGTGCTGGAGATCTCCCGGCAGGCCCTGGCCGACGTCCGGGCGGTGGCCCGCGGCTACCGGGAGATGTCGCTGGCGGGGGAGGCGGTCTCGGCGCGCTCGGTGCTCGCCGCGGCCGGCATCGAGGCCCGCTTCGACGTGGACGGCCTGCGGCCCGACGGCCCGGCCGACACCGTGCTCGCCACGGTGCTGCGCGAGGGCGTGACCAACCTGCTGCGGCACAGCACGGCGGAGCGCTGCGTGGTCGAGGGCCGGGTGGCGGGCGGGCGGCTGCGGCTCACCCTCTCCAACGACGGGGTGCCAGGGGACGGTGCCGGGCCTGGAGACGGCGACGGGCGCGGGGGCGGGTTGGACAACCTGGAGGTGCGCCTCGCCGAGCTCGGCGGCCGGCTGAGCGCGGGGTCGGACGACCGGGGGTGGTTCCACCTGGTCGCCGAAGTCCCGTGCTGAGCAAGGCCGTCGGGGGTCGGGCGACGCCCGTCAGAGCAGCCAGCCGGACTCCGCCGCGATCCTGATCGCGTCGATCCGGTTCCGGGCGCCGAGCTTGGTGACCACCGTCGTCAGGTAGTTGCGCACCGTCCCGGCCGACAGGTGCAGGGCGGCGGCGATCTCCCCGGCCTCGGCCCCGCCCGCGGCGGCCCGCAGGACCTCGGCCTCGCGCGGGGTCAGCGGGCTCTCCCCGCTGTCGAAGGCGTCCAGCACCAGCTGGGGGTCGACCACCCGCCGGCCGGCGGCGACCCCGCGGACCGCCTCGGCGAGCCGGTGCGGCGGCGCGTCCTTCAGCAGGAAGCCGGAGACCTTGGCCTCCAGGGCGCGGCGCAGGGTGCCGGGGCGCCCCAGGCTGGTGAGGATCAGCGTCCGGCACTGCGGGAGCTCGGCGTCGAGCAGGCGGGCGGCGGTCAGGCCGTCCAGGCCGGGCAGGTCGATGTCGATGATCGCCACGTCGGGCCGGGTCTCCAGGGCCTTCGGCACCACTTGGTCGCCGCGGTCGGTCTCGGCGACCACGGAGAGGTCGTCCTCCAGGTCGAGCAGTGCCACGAGCGCGCCCCGGACCATGTGCATGTCCTCGGCGAGCAGTATGCGTATCACCAGGTAGTCCCCCCAATGCGACGTCCGGGCGGACCTGCCCGGACGGACCTCCGATGGTAGGGCGTGCGCACGGACCCGGGGCTAGCCTGGCCCGCATGTACAACGACGGTCTGGTGACGTGCACCGCGCGTGAGCTCGTGATTCGCCGGTACTACTTCCCGCTGGCCTCGGCCAAGCGCATCCCGTACGGGCGGATCCGCGGGCTGCGGCAGGTGCCGCTGACCCGGGTCGGCGGGCGGTGGCGGATCTGGGGCTCCGGGGACTTCGTGCACTACTTCAACCTCGACCTGGGGCGGGTGGACAAGAGCGTCGCCTTCGTCGTCGACCTCGGGGCGCGCGTCAAGCCGGTGATCACCCCGGACGAGCCGGACCGGCTGGTCGCGGCGATGGCCGCGCACAGCATCCCGGTGACCAGGGGGTAGCCCCGGAGTCCGTACCGACCGCGCCGGGGCGTCAGTTGAGCGCGGCGCGGGGCGGGTGGGGCCAGCTGGGGTGGTGCTGGTCGATGACGAAGTGGTGGCCGTGCTGCCACGCGCCGCCGGCGGCGGGGCGGGCGTCGGCGAGGTGGGGGTGGCCGGCCGGCAGGTCGGTGTGGAGGTGGGGGAGGGTGTCCGGATCCCGGGCGGGCCACAGGGCGGCGGCGGCCAGCGCGGCGGCGAGGGCGACCGCGCCCAGGACGACGGCGGTGACCGGGAGTCCGGCGCCGGCCGCGAGCCAGCCTGCCAAGGGGTAGGTGAGCAGCCAGCAGCCGTGCGAGAGGGAGAACTGGGCGGCGAAGGCGGCCGGCAGGTCGGGGTCGGCGGCGGAGCGGCGGACCACCCGGCCGCCGGGTGTCAGGACGGCCGAACTGGCGGCGCCGACCAGGGCCCAGGCGGCGAGCAGGGCGAGCCAGCTGCCGGTGCCGGCCGGGGCGGCGGTGATCACGGTGACGGCGGCGAGGACGCCGGGCAGGGCGAAGGCGGCGGGCAGCATGACGGACCGGTCGCTGACCCGGGCCAGCAGCCGGGGCAGCAGCAGGGCGGCGAGCATCGAGCCGACTCCGTACGCGCCGAGGGCCAGCGAGACGGCGCCGGCCGGGCGGTGGAAGTGGTCGCGGACCACGTTGACGGTGTCGACGAAGACGATCGCCCCGGCCGCCGCCACCGCGAGGTCCAGGGCGAGCAGGGCCCGTAGCCGCGGGGTGGCCCGGAACAGCCGGGTGCCCGCCGCGGCCCGGCGGTGGAACCCGCTGCCGCGTTCGACGGGTCGGGGTTTGGGCAGCACGGCGGAGACGACCAGGGCGGCGGAGGTGAGGAAGCCCGCGGTCGTCCCGGCGAACAGCCAGTTGTACGGGACTACCGACAGCAGCAGGGCGGCGAGGGCCGGGCTGAACAGCGATTCGAGGTCGTAGGCCAGCCGGGACATCGACAGCGCCCGGGTGTAGTCGCGTTCGGCGGGCAGCACCTCGGGGATGGTGGCCTGGAAGGTCGGGGTGAAGGCGGCGGAGGCGGCCTGGAGCAGGAAGATCAGGACGTAGACCTGCCACACCCGGTCCACGAACGGCAGGGTGAGCGCGACGGCGGCCCGGGTGAGGTCCATCGCGACCATCAGGGTGCGCCGGGGGATCAGCCCGGCGAGGGCTCCGGCGACCGGGGCGACGGTCACGTAGGCGACCATCTTGATCGCCAGCGCGGTGCCGAGCACGGCCGAGGCGTCGCTCCCGGCTATCGAGTACGCCAGCAGCGAGAGCGCCACGGTGGCCAGGCCGGTGCCGACCAGGGCGACGACCTGGGCGGTGAACAGGTGGCGGTAGGTGTGGTTGCGCAGCACGGTCAGCATGGGCCCGTCCCGGGGCGGCGAGGGGGTGGGATGTGGGCCCATCATAGGCAATGCGTGCGTACCTGTGCACCTATTGGTGGGAGCGGAACAGCCTCGCACGCGGCTCCGGGACTCAGTCGTGCGGTGGCAGGTGCCCGATCTGGTGGTCGGCGACGTTCAGCGCCTCGTCCACCAGCCGGCGCAGGTGGCCGTGGCGCAGCGAGTAGACCACCCGACGGCCGTCCTTGCGGGTCGCGACCAGCCCGGCCAGCCGCAGCTTGGCCAGGTGCTGGCTGACCGACGGCCGGGCGGCGCCGGTCGCCTCGGTCAGCGTGGTCACGTCCGCCTCGCCCCGCCCGAGCCGCTCCAGGAGGGCGAGCCGGGTGCGGTCGGCCAGCAGGGAGAGGACGGACGCGGCGACGTCCAGTCGCGCCTCGGCGCGCTGCTGCGAGCGGTGTGCATCTGCCAGATCGGCGCCGGAGCTCATGCCGTCATCCTAGGGCCGACCCTGGAGCGCGTGCGCAGGTGCGCTCATGACGACGGGCCGCGTCGGCGGCGCAGGTAGGCCACCGTGACGGCGGCCAGCAGCGGTCCCCAGAGCAGCAGCGGGGCGTAGCAGGCGACCAGGACGGCGGTGTGCCAGTCGCCGGACAGCATCGGGAGGCCGTCGCGCAGCGGGCGGCCCTGGAGGGTGCGGCCGGTGGACACCATCACCGTGACCAGCACGGTGACGGCGGTGAGGATGGCGGCGCCCAGCGCGGCCGGGAGGACGGCCGCCATGACCGGGACGGGGCGGCCGCCCAGCAGCGGGAGCCGGCGGGGGAAGACCTCGCCCCAGCGGGCGACCAGGCCGAGCGCCGTGAAGGCGAGCAGCTCGGAGACGGCCGACAGCAGGACGACGTACAGCTCCAGCGGCAGCCACCACGGCAGGTTGCCGGAGTCCTGGGCCGAGTCGCCGCCCAGCGGGACGTGGAAGGTGCAGGTGGCGATCCGCCAGGCGGTGGAGGGCAGGACGGTGAAGGGCACCGCCCGGGCGGCGATCCGGGCCCAGCGGGGGACGCCCGGGACGGGGGTGTGGGCGGCGGCCCAGGCGGCGCGCAGGCGGCCGGTGGCGGGCGGCGATGGGGCGGGCGGCAGCGGGGCGGCTGGCAGTGGAACGCGGGCGGTCATGCGGGGTACTCCGGCTCGGCGGGGGCGGTGCCCCAACGCTCCCAGCCGGACTGGGAGGTGGGCCTCGACCGGGAGGAGGAACCGTCTCCCCCCGGGGAGGGAGGGGCCATTGGGCCCGCAGCCGAGCCGGTCGGCCGGTCAGCCGATCAGCCGGCTGGCTGCTCGACCGACTGCTCGTCGGCGGCGGCGGCGGGCGCCGGGGCCGGTTCGAGGTCGCCCATCCGCGGGATCACGACCAGCGCGGCGAGGATCAGGGAGCCGGCGATGATGATCGGGGTGCGGACGCTGACGGTGGAGCCGATCCAGCCGCTGAGGGACGCGCCGATCAGCATCCCGATCCGCATCAGCATCAGGTAGCAGCTGTTGACCCGGCCGAGCAGCTCCTTGGGCACGGTCTGCTGGCGCAGCGAGATCGCCTGGACGTTCCAGATGACCACGCCGAAGTTGCCCAGCGCGAACAGCGGCGCCACCAGGAACACCGAGGGGCTCAGGCCCATCAGCAGCAGCGCGGAGCCCATCAGCACGAAGGAGAGGGTGATCCGGGCCCGCCGGCCCATCCGCTCGCCGATCCGCCCGGCCAGCATGCTGGCCGCCGTGCCGCCCGCCACGCCGGTGGCGAGGACGGCGCCGAAGGCCCAGGTGGGCTCGTGCAGGGTGCGGGTGACCAGCAGCGCCATCATGGTGATGCCGAGCGAGGAGGCGCCCGCGGCGACGGCGGAGAGCGAGGCGACCAGGCGCAGCTGCTTGTGCCCGTACAGCCAGCGGACGCCCTCGCGGACCTCGGTCATGATCCGGCGCTCGGACTTCGCCCGGGGGGCGCCGGAGCGGCCGGTGGCGGCGACCAGGGCGGCGGCCAGTGCGAAGGACAGGCCGTCCACGGTGAACGGGTAGCCGGCCGCGACGGCGAACAGGGTGGTGCCGACCAGCGGGCCGATCATCCGGCCGACCAGCAGACCGCCCTGCAGCCGGCCGTTGGCGACGTCCAGCCGGTCGGAGCTGACCACGTCCGGGATGGCGGAGGTGGCGGCGTTGACGAACACCGTCTCGCCGCAGCCGAGGATGAAGGCCAGTGCGGCGAGCAGGGCCAGCGGCGGGGTGGTGGAGAAGACGCAGGCGGCGAAGCCCAGCACGATGGCGGCGCGGCCGAGGTCGATGGTCCACATCAGCCGACGGCGGTCGAAGCGGTCGGCGATGACTCCGCCGAACAGGGACATCAGCAGCCAGGGGAGGGATCCGGCCACCGCGACCACGGACACCGCCGACGGGGAGTCCGAGATGGCCAGGGCGAGCAGCGGCAGCGACGAGTCCCGCATGCCGTCGCCGACCGCCGAGATCGACGACGCCGACCACAGCATGGTGAATTTCCGGCCCAGTTGGGGCTTGGTGCGGTCCGGGGGTGTCGCTAGGCTGGCTGAGGTCACCGACGCAGTATGGCATGACCGCTACATATTTCGTCGCCCCTTCACAGACCATTCCCAGCCGGAGGTCTCAGAGTCCGGAAACCCCCTTGACGAGGGTGAGGCGAGGGTGGTGAGGCCACCCGCGAGGGCCGGTCCCAGCACCACCGTCCGGGGCGGGAAGGCCTTCACCGACACACCGTACAGCCGGTCGCTCGGCATGAACTCCCCTGCGTTCCAAGTGGAGTTCACCGCGTGGAGCGGAACCGCCGGTCCGCCCGTCAGTGCTGGACGCCGGCGGATAGTGAGAAGTCGGCGAAGTAGGCCTGCTGGGTGCTCGCCGGGCCCCAGCTGGTGTCGTGGCCGCCGTAGAAGGTCGAGAACAGCACCCCGCCGAAGGGGATCGAGCCGATGCCGGTGGCGGTGCCGGTGGCGGCGTGCACCTGGCGGCCGTCGTACCAGACCGTGATGTCGCCGGTGCTCCGGTTCACCAGCTGCTCGACGGTGTGCCAGCGGTCGTCGGCCTGGAAGTGCCAGTCGCCCAGGCCCTCGTCCACGCCGTAGCCGGTGGGGCCGGAGTTGGTCGGGGTGTACAGGTAGACCTCGCCGTTGTCGGGACTGCCCTTGGCGGCCCGCCACATGTAGCGGGTCGACCACCCGGCGCCGTGGTTGCCGCCGGACTCCTGGCCGATCTTCCCGCCGTACAGGCCCGGCAGCTTGCCGGCCTTGCCCCAGTCGCGGCCGGTCGGGAACCGGACGGAGTACTTGAGGTCCAGGGTGGGGCCCTGGGCGAGGGCGGACAGGCCGAGGGTGTTGAGGTCGGTGTAGAACTGCCCGCCGCCGGGGTTGGGGCAGTCGGTGCAGGTGTTGGCGGAGGAGCCCGCGCCGTACGTCACCCGCAGCGCCGGGCCGCCGCTCGGTGCGGCCGGGTCCTCGACGGCGCCGAAGTCCGGTGCGCCCCAGGCGCCTTGGGCGGCCACGCCCCAGGAGTGCTGCCACTGGGGGGTGCCGTAGCCGCGGAACCCGCCGCTCCAGGCGACCGATCCGGCCGGTACGGGGGCGGCGGCGGTGGTGGAGGTGGGCGGGTGGGTGCGGGCCCGGGCGGGGGTGGCCGAGCAGCCGGCGGCGGCGAGCAGGGCCAGCGCGGCCAGGGCGGCGGTGCGCACGGGGCGGTTCATCCGTTGGCTCCTCGGTCGGCGGTTGATCCGTACCGATCATGCCGCACGGCCGGGGCGTGGACGGGCCGGGCGGGCGGTTCACGTACTCGGTGAACCGCCCGCCCGGCCGCGCCCGTTATATAGGGGATGCCGGGTGGGTCAGTTGAACTGGTCCGGGTGCGGCCCGGTGCGCAGGTCGCGGTCGGTGGCGGCGATGGCGGCCATGTCCTGCGCGCTGAGGTCGAAGTCGAGGACGTCGAGGTTCTGGCGGATCCGGGCGGGGGTGACGGACTTCGGGATGACGATGTTGCCGAGCTGGAGGTGCCAGCGCAGGACGACCTGGGCGGGGGACTTGCCGGTGCGCTCGGCGATCGCGGTGACGGCCGGGTCGTCGAGGACAGCGCCCTGGGCGAGGGGGCTCCAGGCCTCGGTGGCGATGCCGTGGGCGGTGTGGAAGGCGCGCAGTTCGCTCTGCTGGAGGCCGGGGTGGAGCTCGACCTGGTTGACGGCGGGGACGAGGTCGCTGGTCTCCAGCAGGCGCCGGAGGTGGGCGGGCTGGAAGTTGGAGACGCCGGCCGCCCGGATGCGGCCCTCGGCGGCGAGGCGCTCGATGGCGCGCCAGGAGTCGGCGTAGCGGTCGTGGGCCGGGGCGGGCCAGTGGATGAGGTAGAGGTCGACGTGGTCGAGGCCGAGCTTTTCGAGGCTGGCGTCGAAGGCGCGCAGGGTGGCGTCGTGGCCCTGGTCGGCGTTCCACAGCTTGGTGGTGATGAAGAGGTCCTGGCGGGCCAGGTCGGAGGCGGCGAGGGCGCGGCCGACGCCGGCCTCGTTGCCGTAGACGGCGGCGGTGTCGATGCTGCGGTAGCCCGCTTCGAGGGCGGCGGTGACGGCGGTGGTGGTCTGGTCGTCGGGGACCTGGAAGACGCCGAAGCCGAGCTGGGGGATCTCGACGCCGTTGTTCAGGGTGACGGTCGGGACGGCGGTGGTGCTCATGGTGGCGCTGCTCCTGAGGAGGTGGTCGTCAGTGGTGGACGGGGGTTCGGGGTGCGGGGGCGCCTTCGGCGGCCGGGGTGCGCTGCCGGTCGCGCCGTTCGAGGGCGGCGGACCAGAGGGCGAGCAGGAGGGCGGCGGTGGCGAGCAGGGCGCCGACCCAGTTGGGGGCGGTGTAGCCGAGGCCGGCGGAGATGACCAGGCCGCCGAGCCAGGCCGCCAGGGCGTTGCCGAGGTTGAAGGCGCCGATGTTGACGGCGGAGGCGAGGGTGGGGGCGCCGTGGGCCTGGTCGAGGACGCGCTTCTGGAGCGGGGGGACGGTGGCGAAGCCGAGGGCGCCGACGAGCAGGATCGTCACGGCGGCGGCGGTCTTGTCGTGGGCGGTGAGGGTGAACAGGGCCAGCACGACGGCCAGGCCGCCGAGGGTGGTGTAGAGCAGGGGCATCAGCTTGCGGTCGGCGAACCTGCCGCCGAGCAGGTTGCCGAGGAACATGCCGGTGCCGAACAGGACCAGCAGCCAGGTGACGGCGCCCTCGGAGTAGCCGGCGGTGCTGGTCATCATCGGGGCGATGTAGGTGATCGCGGCGAAGACACCGCCGAAGCCCAGGACGGTCATCGCCATGGCGAGCAGGACCTGGGGGTTGCGGAAGGCGGTCAACTCCCCGCGCAGGCGGGTGCCTTCGGGGCGGGGTAGGGCGGGGACGAGCTTGGCGATGCCGAGCAGGCCGATCAGGCCGAGGGCGGCGACGGCGGTGAAGGTGGTGCGCCAGCCGACGGCCTGGCCGATGAAGGTGCCCAGCGGCACGCCGACGATGTTGGCGACGGTCAGTCCGGTGAACATGGCGGCGATGGCGCCGGCCTTCTTGTGGGGGGCGACGAGTTCGGCGGCGACGACCGAGCCGATGCCGAAGAACGCGCCGTGGGCCAGCGAGGTCACGATCCGTCCCGCGAGCATCAGCGGGAAGCTCGGCGCGACGGCGGACAGCAGGTTGCCGACCACGAACAGGCCCATCAGCAGCATGAGCATGGTCTTGCGGCTGATCCGGGTGCCGAGCGCGGTCATCAGCGGGGCGCCGACGACCACGCCGAGCGCGTAGCCGGTGACCAGCAGGCCGGCGGTGGGGACGGACACGCCGTAGTCGTCCGCGATCAGGGGCAGCAGGCCCATGATCACGAACTCGGTGGTCCCGATCCCGAAGGCCCCGATGGCCAGGGCGAGGAGTGCTAGGGGCATGGTGGCGCGACCTCCGTGAGATTGCTAGTGCGCCTTACGTGCCTCGACAATAGTTGCATGCGCGGCATATGTGCAAGCGCGGGCATTCGTCTTCGGCAATGCCCGCGGCGCTCGAACGGCGTCGGGCGCCCCAACGGCGTCGGGTGCACCAACGGCGTCGGGCGGGCCCGCGGCACCCGGTGTGCCGCCGGCCCGCCCGACGCCGTTGGGGGAGTAAGGGGAAGGCGGAGTGGCGAGCGGCACCCGGGGTGCCGCGGCCGCGGGTCAGCGCTTCAGGACGGCATCGGCGGTCGCCGGCAGCGGGTAGGCGTCCGGGTCGACCGGCCCGGGCAGGTCGGTGGCCGGGCGGCCGGGCGCGTTCGGGTCCGGCAGCGACGGCTGGGCGGGCGGCGCCTGGACCTGGCTGAAGGGCACGCCGGGCGGGGCCTGGACGGGGGCGGCCCGGCCGGCCGTGAGCGGGCTGCGGCTCTGTGCGTCGCAGGCGGCCTGGGCTTCCAGGCTCTCCGGGCTCTGGGTGGCGGGCTGCCCCGGGGCGGAGTTGCCGGTGAAGCAGTTGCCTGCATCGGCCGACGCGAGTACCAGGTCGACGCCGTTGCCCTCGGCGTGGTTGCCCTGGATCCGGTTGCCGGCGGCCGGGTGCCCGGGCGGGTCGGTGACGATGACGCCGGCCGAGCGGTTGCCCTTGACCAGGTTGCGCTCGACCCGGTTCGCGGTGCCGCCGCCGATCCCGATGCCGATGCCGAAGCCGCCGTCGGCCTGTTCGGGGGTGTCGGAGGCGTTGTTGTCGGTGACGGCGTTCCCGGCGATCACGGCGCCGTGCTGGGGGGCGAGGGCCTCCAGGTCGTTGGAGTTGACGGTGACCCCGACCCGGTTGCCGACCACCCGGTTGCCCAGGAAGTAGAGGTTGTCCGAGGCGTTGGTGATCTCGATGCCGACCGCGTTGCGCTCCACGGTGTTGCCGCGCACCAGGGTGTCGCAGGGCTTGCACTGGCCGACGTAGACGCCGGAGTCGGCGCCGCCGGAGGCGTAGGAGTCCTCGATGACCCCGGCCCGGGCGTCGAAGGCGTAGATCCCGTACAGCCCGTTGTTGTAGGCGGTGACCTTCGTCGCCCGGAAGCCCTGGAGGGCGGGGAAGCGGGTGGTGTCCAGCGGGTTGTAGGCGGAGCCGCCGGCGCCGCGCTGCTGGAGCTTCTCGTCGGTGACGCCGGTGAACAGCACGCCGTTGGCGAGGTAGCCGTGCACGGTGAGGTTCTCCACCACCGAGCCGGGGCCGGTGACGGTGACGCCGTTGACCAGCCGTACGCCGCCGTCCAGCACCACGGTGTTGCGGTCGGTGCCGCGCAGCACGATCCGGGGCTTGGTGATCCGCACGCTCTCCCGGTACGTCCCGGGGGAGACCAGCACGGTGTCGCCCTCGTGGGCCACGTCCACCGCCTTCTGGACGGACGGGAAGTCCTGCGGGACGCGGACCACGGTGCCGTCCGGGTGGCGGGCGTCGGAGGAGGAGCCGCCGCCGGAGGCGCAGCCGGCCAGGGCGGGGGAGACCAGGGCGAGGGCGGCGGCCAGCAGGGCGGGCAGGACGCGGGCCGGACCGCGGCGGCGGTGGGGCGGTGTTTCGGAGGCGGATTGACGGACGGTCAAAAGTTGCATACGGGGTGTTCTATCGTCTCCAATGTCGGTCATGCATGCCGAAAGCGGAAAGGCGCGGAAACAGCCGGGAGTTGTCAGGGGCGGGGTGGACCGCAGGGCGCTGATCGCCGGCGGCGGGGCCGTGCTGGCCGCCGGGGTCGGCGCGGGGGTCGTGGCGCTGGGGCGCGGGCCCTCCGCCGCACCGCCGCCGCCCGGGCCCACAGTCCCGGCCGTGCCCCCGTTCCACGGGGACCGGCAGGCCGGGGTGACGGCCCCGCAGCAGCCGGCCACCCTGCTGCTCGCCCTCGACCTGGCGCCCGCCGCCACCTCCGACGGCCGGGCCGTACTGCGCTCCCTGCTGGGGGAGTTGACGAGGCTGCTCGCCGACGCGGCGGGCGGCAACCCCGCCGACCCGCGGCTGCGGGGCGCGGAGCCGGCCCGGCTCAGCAGCCTGGTCGGGGTCGGGCCCGGGCTCGCCGCCCGGCTCGGGCTGAACGTCCCGCCCGCGCTGGCGGAGCTCCCGGCCTTCCCGGGCGACCGGCTGGACCCGGCACGTGGGGGCGGTGACCTGCTGCTCCAGCTGTGCGCCGACGACCGCTGGCCGCTCACCGTGCTCGCCGAACTCCTCGGCGCCGCGGCCCGGTCGGCGGGCGCGACGGTGCGCTGGACCCAGTCCGGCTTCCTGCCGCGCACACCCCCGGGCACCACCCCGCGCAACCTCTTCGGCTACAAGGACGGCACCGCCAACCCCGGTGCGGCGGAGGCGAAGCAGTGGGTCTGGGGCGCGCCCGGCGGCCCGTACGAGCACGGCACCGTGCTGGTCTACCGCCGGATCCGGATGGACACCGCCGGGTTCGCCGCCCTCCCCGAGGACCGCCGCGACCTCGCCATGGGCCGCCGGCTCGGCGACGGCGCCCCGCTCACCGGCACGGCCGAGCACGAGGACCCGGACATCTACGCCAAGAACCCGGACGGCTCGTACGTCATCCCCAACAGCGCCCACGTCCGGCTCAGCAGCCCCCGGCTCGACTCCGGCGCCCGGATGCTGCGGCGCGGCTACAGTTACGACGACGCCCCCGACGACCGGGGGCTGCTGTTCTGCGCCTTCGTGCGGGACCCGGAGCAGTTCACCCGGGTGCAGAACCGGCTGGCGGCCAAGGACGCGCTCAACTCCTTCCTGGTGCACACCGGTTCGGCGGTGGCCTACGTGCTGCCGGGGGCACGGGAGGGCGGGGTGCTGGGCGAGGGACTGTGGGGGTAGCGCGGGTGGGTCGGCACGAGGTGCAGCCGGACGAGCAGCCGCTGACGGGCGGCAATGTCAGCGTCGGGGTGGTGCGGGTCGGGGACACCGTGCGGCGCCCGGCCGGGCCGTGGACGCCGGCCGTGCACGCGCTGCTCGGGCACCTGCACGCGGTCGGCTTCCGAGGTGCGCCCCGGGCCCACGGGCTGGACGAGCGAGGGCGCGAGGTGCTCGACTTCGTGCCGGGCGAGATGGTCTGGCCGTTCGGCTTCGCGCAGGTGGAGCCGCACGAGCGGCTGGCCGGGCTGGCCCGGCTGGTCCGGGAACTCCATGACGCTGTGAAGGACTTCACGCCGCCGCCGGACGCCCGGTGGCAGGTGCTGATCCCGGCGGAGGGGGAGGCCGGCGAGGACGAGATCATCGTCCACCACGACCTCGCCCCGTGGAACCTGGTGGCCGGGGAGGGCGGGCGGTTCGCCTTCATCGACTGGGACACCGCCGGCCCCGGCTCCCGGCTGTGGGACGTCGCCTACGCGCTGCACGGCTTCGTCCCGCTGATGGCGCACCCGGACTGGCGGCGGGACGACGCCGACGCCGGGGAGCGGCTGCGGGTCTTCGCCGACGCGTACGGGCTCGACGAGGCGGAACGGCGCCGCCTGGTGCCCCTGTTGGGGCGGCGGACCCGGTCCATGCACGACTTCCTGCGGGACCAGGCGGGCCGGGGCGTCCAGCCCTGGGCGCGGCTGTGGGCGGAGGGGCACGGTGACGCCTGGCGCGGCGATGCCGAGTACATCGAGGAGCGCGAGGCGCACTGGGAGCGTGCGCTGTTGGGCGGTTGAGGGGTTGAGTGCTCGGACGGTCGACCTCACCAGGCGACCACACTGGCGTCACCAGGCGACCGGGAGCGCGGCCGGGCTGCGGGTGGTGGTGCCCAGCTGCCAACTCAGCTGCTCCACCGGGGTGGTGAGCTGCAGGCCGGGCAGGGCGGTGGCCAATCGGCGGAGCGATTCGCGCAGTTCGAGGCGGACCCGCCAGGCGCCGATGCAGTAGTGCGGGCCGGAGCTGAAGGCGAGGGTGGGGGCGGCGAGCGGCTGGTCGAGGTCGGCTTCGAGGCCGTCGGGGTAGACGGCGGGGTCGCGGTTGGCGCTGCCGAGGCTGACGGCGACGACGGCGCCGGCCGGGATGGTGACACCGGCGAGCTCGATCGGGGCGATGGCGCGGCGGACGGTGGCCTCGTCGTCGCCGAGCGGGATGAAGTGGAGCAGGCGTTCCGTGGTGCGTTCGGTGACGTCGGGGTCGGCGAGCCGGGGCCAGTGGTCGGGGCGCTCGCCGAGGAGGTACGCCAGGGTGTTGCCGAGGATGCCGACGATGCTCTCGTTGCCGCTGGCGGCGAGCCCGCAGACGAGGTGGACGAGCGACTCCTCCGGGACGCTGCCGTCCTGGTCGGCGGCGACCACGATCCGGCTGACCAGGTCGTCTCCCGGAGCGCGGCGCCGACGGTCCATCAACTCGGCGGTGTAAGAGCCGAATTCGGCGATGGCTTCACTGTGGTCCGTGTCGGCGTCGCCACCCTGGGCGAGGACGGCGAGGCCCCAGCGGTGCAGCTGTTCCTCGTCCACGCGGTCGGGCCCGGTGTCGTCGAGCCCCATCAGTCGCGCGGTGACCGTGAACGGCACCGGCCGGGTGAGGGCGGTGACCAGGTCGGCTGGCGGCCCGGCGGCGACCACTGCGTCCACGGCCTGCTGGACGGCGGCGGCGATCAGGGGCTGCCAGGCGGCGATGGAGCGCGGGGTGAAGGCCTTCTGGATGGTGGCGCGCAGGCTGCGGTGGGCGGGACCGTCCTGGTTGAACAGGGACGCGGGGTTGGCGGCCACGTCGGAGAGGGCACCGACGGCGCCGACCTCGTGCAGGTCGCTCCGGGTGAGGCGGGGGTCGCCGAGGACCTGCCGGACGTCGTGGTAGCGGGTGACGAGCCAGGCGGGGGTGCCGTCCGGAAGGGTGGTCGGGTGCGGTGGCTGGGCGGGGGTGAAGGGGAGCCGGTGGAGCGGGGGGAGTGCGGGCGGCCGGGTGCCCGCGTCGGTGTCGGTCTCGGCTGCTGCGGAGGACATGGAACCCTTCGGGGTCGGCGGCGCTGCGGGGCACGGGCGTCCAACTGTCATATTTTCTGAGGGAATTGGATCCTTCAGGCGGTTTTCCCGTTTCGGCCCGATGGTACGCTCCCGAACCCTCAGTCCGGCGTCTCAACGCCCCCACTCGGGTGCCGGGTCGACCGGCAGCAGCGGCCGCACCGCGCCCAGCACGGCGCCGATGCAGGAGTCGCGCAGTTCGGTGCGGGTGCAGCTCGGCTCGGTCAGCCAGTCCACGACCAGCACCCGGACGAACACCAGCCAGCTGCGCAGGACTTGGGAGACGGCCAGGCGGTCGCCCTCGTCCGCCAGCGGCAGCACGGCGAGCAGGCGGGCCCGCAGGGCGTCCAGCTCCTCGGTGATGATGGTCTGGATCACCGGGTCCCCGGCCAGGACGCGGTTGGCGGCCAGGACGGTGTGCCGGTTGGCGATGAAGTGGTCGAGGTGGGCGTCCAGGCCCTCGATCAGCTGCTCGACCAGGGTGTCCGACGGGTCGAACCTGGTCCGGGCGAGCAGGTCGTCCGAGGCCTGCCGGTGGACCGCCGCGAACAGTTCGTGCTTCCCGGCGAAGTGCCGGTAGAGCAGCGCGCGGGAGACCCCGGCCTGCTCGGCGACCTCCTCCATCAGCACGTCCTCGTACGGCCGGGCGGCGAAGGCCCGGGCGCCGACGGCGAGCAGCTGGGCGCGGCGCTCGTCGGGGGAGAGGCGTCGGCGGCGTTCGTGAACGGGCATGCCAGACAGGCTACTTGACACGTGTCCACTAGTGGGCGCTAGCTTGGTGGCAGCGTTGGTAGACACGTGTCAACTAGCATCCGACGAGTTGATGGGGTGGTCGGCTCATGGCACAGGCAACTGCGAAGGCAACTGCGAAGGCGACGACGAAAGCGACGGCGACGGCGAAGGCGCTCAGGGTGCTCACCTGGACGATGGGGGTCGCCTGTGTGGCGATCGGGTTCGAGCACCTGCTGGGCGGGCCCCTGGGCTTCCCCGGGATCCCGGACCCGGGCCCGACGGTCGACAGCTTCGGCCGCTTCATGGGCGCGGTCTTCGTCGGGTACGGCGCGGCCTGGATCCGGGCCGCCCGGCAGGCGCCGGTGCCCGCACGGGAGGTGCGCTGGCTGACGGCGGTGCTCCTGCTGGGCGGCCTCGGCCGGGTGCTCGGCCTGGTGGTGGACGGGCGGCCGCACTGGTTCCAGCTGGTGTTGATGGGGATCGAACTCGGCCTCCCGGCGGTGTACTTCTGGCTCGCCGACGCGGACGAGCGGGCCGCCCGGGGCTGAGCCCGTACGGGCTTGCGTTCGTACGGGCCCGGGCGGGGTCAGCCGGGGTCAGCCGGAGAAGCCCCGCAGGTGCTCGGCGAGGGTGGCCCGGTCGACGGTCGCGCCGGTGAGCGAGACGTACCCGTCCGGCCGGACCAGCACCACGGCGTCGCCGCGCAGCCCGTACGCGCGGGCGGCGTGGCCGTCGGGGTCGCGGACGGCGGCGACCCGCAGGCCGGGGAGGTCGGCGAGACCCTGGAGGTCCTGGCGGCCCTCGAGTCCGGACGGGCCGCCCGCCGGGTGGTCGCCGAAGGCCAGCAGGGTGGAGTGCGGGCCGCGGAACAGGTCGAACAGCCGTACCGGCGTGCCGTCCGCCGTGGCGCAGGGCGCGTCCGGGGCCCGGTCGCCGGCCCGGATGCCGGTGGCGTCGTCCAGGTCGCGGCCGATCGGCCCGCCGCGGTAGCCGATCGAGAGCCCGGTGAGGTCGGTGCCCTGGACGGCCAGGGTGCGGAACTGGTCGGTCAGCACGGTGGCGCCGTCGCCGCTGAACGCCGCCTTGTGGTGGGCGGAGGTGGCGGCGAGGCTGGCCCGGGCGATCGGCAGCCGCTCCTCCTGGTAGCTGTCGAGCAGCGCCTCCGGCGCCCCGCGCAGGACGGCGGCGAGCTTCCAGGCCAGGTTGTGGGCGTCCTGGATGCCGGTGTTCATGCCCTGGCCGCCGGCCGCGGACTGGCAGTGGGCGGCGTCCCCGGCGAGCAGCACCCGGCCGTCGCGGTAGCGCTCGACCAGTCGGACGGTGGGGCGCCAGACGGTGGACCAGATCGGTTCGTGCATCCGCACCCCGGGCACCCCGGCCCGTTCGGCGAAGAGCCGGCGGAAGGTCTCCAGGGTGGGGGCGGGCAGTTCGCCGTGCTCGTCCGGTTCGACGGCGGCGTGCACCGCCCACTTGCCGTCCTGCCGCATCGGGACGAGCGCCATGGCGCCGCCGCCGAACTTCGGGTGGTTCCAGATGTGCAGGTGGTCGGGGTCGAGGCCGTCCAGGTCCATCGAGGCCATGATGAAGCGCTCCTCCTCCCAGGTCTCGCCGAGGAAGGGGATGCCGGTCAGCTTGCGGACGGTGCTGCGCCCGCCGTCGCAGCCGATCAGGTGCCGGGCGCGCAGCTGCGTCGTCCGACCGCCCTGCCGGAGGGTGGCGAGCACGCCGTCGGCGTCCTGGGTGAAGTCGGTCAGTTCGGTGCCGGTCTCGACCTTGCCGCCGAACTCGGCGAGCCGGTCGCGCAGTACGGCCTCGGTCTGGTGCTGGGCGATCAGCAGCATGCCGGCGTACGGGCGGTCGGGGGTGGGCGGCCTGGTGGCCCCGGGGTCGACCTCCTGGACCAGTCGGGCGCCTTCGTAGGTGCGGATCCTGAGGTTGAGCGCACCCCGGTCGAGGATCTGCCCGACCACGCCGAGGTCGTCGAACACCTCCAGGGTGCGCGGGTTGACGCCCTTGCCGCGGACGCCCGCGGTGCGGAACCCGTCCTCCCGCTCGATGATCCGGCAGTCGACCCCGGCGCGGGCCAGCCCGATGGCGAGCGTGAGCCCGACCGGGCCGGCGCCGACGATCAGGACGTCGGTGGTGGGTGTGGAGTCGTGTGAGAGTGCAGCGCGCATGGCGGACGCCCCCTGTCCATTGGGCCATAAGATACGGCGCGTTTCCTGTCTTCGACTGTAGACTGCCCTCGATAAGAAACGCAACGTATCTACGAAGGTCGGGTGCGGGAACCGGTGACGAGCGGCAGAACGGGCGCCCCGCGGCGGCGCGGGGACGAACTGGAACAGGCGATCCTCGATGCCGTCTGGGCCGAACTTGCCGAGCACGGCTACGACCGGCTCACCATGGACGGCGTCGCCGCCCGGGCCCGCACCAGCAAGCCGGTGCTCTACCGCCGCTGGCCGAACCGGGTGGAACTGGTGGTCGCCGCCCTCGGCCGCAACGCCCCCGACTACCGGGAGCCCCCGGACACCGGCGACCTGCGCACCGACCTGGCGGTCCTCCTGGGCAGCCTGCTGCACCGCTTCGACGACCTGCCGGTGGACGCCGTCCACGGGTTCCTGGTCGACCTGATGCGCGACCCCGAACTGCGGGAGGTCTTCCGCAACGGCCTCACCTCGGCGGGGCCGGTGGACGCCCTGTCCGCGATCATGGGCCGGGCCGTCGAGCGGGGCGAGATCGATCCGGCGCGGCTCACCCCGCGGGTCGTGTCGCTGCCGCTGGACCTGCTGCGGGACGCCTTCCTGATGGGGGGCGTGGTGCCGTCCGACCGGGTGGTGGGCGAGGTGTTGGACGAGATCGTCCTGCCGTTGCTCGGGGTGCCGGGCGGCCCCGCGGGCGGCGGCAGGCCGGGCGGTCCGGCGCCCTCGGATACCCCTACCCCGTAATGCCGAACGCCCTCCGGCGGCGGTGTGCCGTCGGAGGGCGTCGGGTCGTGCGGGCCCGCCGTCAGGAACGGACCAGGCGGGCGATGGCCTGGTTGGCCTCGCGGATCTTGGCGTTCGCCTCTTGGCCGCCCTCGGCGATCGCGTCGCGGACGCAGCATTCGATGTGCTCGTCCAGGAGTTGCAGGGCGAAGGACTGGAGGGCGCGGCTGGCCGCGGAGACCTGGGTGAGGACGTCTATGCAGTAGGTGTCCTGCTCGACCATGCGCTGCAGGCCGCGGATCTGGCCCTCGATGCGGCGGAGCCGCTTGAGGAAGTCGTCCTTGTGGGGGCTGTAGCTGGCCACGGCCGTCTCCGGTTCCTGGGCGGTGAGGAGTTCCCCCACTCTACCGGGGCGCGGTGGGAGGGGAGTCGGCCCGGGCTGACTGCATGTCAGGCGCCGAGGCGGCCGACCAGGTCGTAGCCGGCCTCGTCGATGGCGGCGGCGACGTCGGAGTCGGCCAGCGGCGCGGTGCTGTCGACGGTGACCCGGCCGGTGGCGAGGTCGACCGCGACCTCGGTGACGCCGGCGACCTTCTTCAGCTCGGCGGTCACCGAGCTGACGCAGTGGCCGCAGGTCATGCCCTCCACCTGGAAGACGGCGCGCTCGGCGGCCGCGGTGGCGGGGGCCCCGGCGGTGCCGGTGCCGCACGAGCCGCAGCAGGAGCCCTCGGCGGTGGTGGTGGCGGACGGCTCGACGGTGACGGTGCTCTCGCTCATGGTGTGCTCCTGTCGTCAAGTGCGGTTGTTCGTCAGTGAATTCGAGGCCTCCCGGAGTGGCCCGGGCGGCTGCTTCGATGATGAACATACCATACCCCCCTAGGGTAATGGGAGGAGTGTGTTGGCCCCCATCGTCGTCCGACGGACCCGTGGCTACAGTGGCCGGTAGGGGAGTGCGACAGCTGCACGGGGGGGATGTCCGGCATGTCATGGATCTTCGGAGGCGAGCAGCCCGGGAGGCGCACGCCGCATCCGATCGACCTCGACGAGGTCAAGCCCTGGACGCGGACGCCCGGTTCGGCGTCGGGCCCGGAGCCCGCCGACGACCGCGAGACGGCCAAGGGACGGTCATGGGTCGACAAGTGCCTCCGCTGGTGCGCGGCCGAGTTCGGGGAACAGGCCGTACGGCGCGAATTCGCCCTGCCGACTGCGGAGTTCCTCCCGGCCGACCTGGCCACCCTGACCGGACGCCACCAGCGGGCCCGCATCCTGGAGCTGGTCGACAGCGTCGGCGCCGTGATGGGCGCGGACACCTGGCACGTCGACCTCCGGCTGTCCGCCGCCGGTGCCCTCGACCAGCGCGGCGGCAAGCGTCGGACGGTCGGCCGCTACCACCGCGCCGACGGGCGGGACGTCATCGAACTCGACCTCGAGTACGCCGGCCGTCCCGCTGGCCTCGCCGCGCTCATCGCCCACGAACTCGGCCACCTGCGGCTGATCTCCGAAGGGCGCCTCCGGGCCTCCTGGCCCGCGGCCGACGAGGAGAAGCTGACCGACCTGGTCACCGTCTACCTCGGCATGGGCGTCCTCACCGCCAACGCCGCGTACAGCTACGCCACCGCCCGGCGCGGCTTCTCCGTCCTCCCCATGGGCGACCTCTCCGGCCGGACGCTCAACGGCGAGGCCCCCGACGACCCCGTCCACCAGCTCGGCTACCTCACCCCCGACCAGTTCGCCCACGCCCTCGCCCGCTGCGCCCGCCTCCGCGGCGAGCCCGACCCCGCCTGGGCCCGCCACCTCGAACCGGGCATCCGCGCCGCCGTCCGGCGCGCCCTGACCGAAGGGGAGGAGCAGCCGGGCGTCAGTGGACGGTGACCTGGACGCTCTTGGAGATGTCGCACCTCTCCCCCTCGTACTTCGGCGCGCCGGCACTGCAGCCACCCTGGCCGAACAGCCAGGTCAGCGTGGTGGTGCCGGGCACCAGAGCGTTGAAGGTCAGGTCGAACTCGGAGGAGCAGCCGGGTGCGGGCGGATTCCCCGAGCAGGGGGTGATGACGAAATCCGGGGCGGGCCGCAGCACGCTGCCGTCGCCCGCCGAGCCGAGGTGCCAGTGATGCGACAGGGCGCCCCCGGTCGTCCTGACGCCGAGCCGGGTGGACAGCCTTCGCAGTGTGGACCGTGAACCCCGTCGGCTGATCCCCCATTGGATACTCCCCCTGGTGCTCCATTGCTCGCCGTGATCGAGCGAGCACGATCGACGAGCATAGACGTTGCCGGGAAGGCGTGATCGCGGTCCGATCCGGGCGGTCCAGACGGTCCAACTGCCCGGCAAGGGCGGCGCGGCGTGGTTCCTGAATACCCCGTATGGGTATACGTTCGCCCCGACCGGGACTGAGGAAGGCGGACCACCATGCACGCGATCCTGCACGCGCTGTCCATCGCCGGATCGATGACCTGGGAGATCACCTGGGCGCTGATCCTCGGCTTCCTGCTCTCCGCCGTCGTCCAGGCCGTGGTGCACAAGGCGACGGTGGTGCGGCTGCTCGGTGACTCCCGGCCGCGCACCCTCGCCGTCGCCTCGGCGCTCGGTGCGGCCTCCTCGTCCTGTTCCTATGCGGCGGTCGCGCTGGCCCGGTCGCTGTTCCGCAAGGGGGCGGACTTCACGGCGGCGATGGCCTTTGAGATCGCCTCCACCAATCTGGTGGTCGAACTCGGCGTGATCCTCGCCCTGTTGCTGGGCTGGCAGTTCACTGCGGCGGAGTTCGTCGGCGGGCCGGTGATGATCCTGCTGCTCGCCCTGCTGTTCCGGCTGCTGTTGCGCGACCGGCTGCTCCAGGAGGCCCGCGAGCAGGCCGAGTTCGGGCGGGCGGGCTCGATGGAGGGGCACGCGGCGATGGACATGTCGGTCACGGGGGAGGGCTCCTTCGCCCGCCGGCTGCTGTCCGCGCGCGGCCTCACCTCGGTGGCGCACGTGTTCGTGATGGAGTGGGCCGCGATCCTCAAGGACCTGGTGATCGGGTTGCTGATTGCCGGCGCCATCGCCGCCTGGGTCCCCGATTCCTTCTGGCAGGCCTTCTTCTTCGCTGACCATCCGTTGGCCGGGAAGCTGTGGGGGCCGCTGGTCGGGCCGTTGGTGGCGATCGCGTCCTTCGTGTGCTCGATCGGCAACGTGCCGCTGGCGGTGGTGCTGTGGAAGGGCGGGATCAGCTTCGGCGGGGTGGTCGCGTTCATCTTCGCGGACCTGCTGATCCTGCCGATCCTCACCATCTACCGGAAGTACTACGGGGCTCGGATGGCCCTGTTCCTGCTCGGCACGTTCTACACGGCGATGGTGGTGGCCGGGTACGTGGTGGAGTTCCTCTTCGGAGGGTTGGGGCTGGTGCCGAACCAGCGGAATGCGGAGATCCCGATGGCGGGCGTGCAGTGGAACTACACCACCTGGCTCAACATCGCCTTCCTGCTGCTGGCCGCAGGGCTGGTCGTTCGTTTCTTCCGCACCGGCGGTGCGGAAATGCTACGGATGATGGGCGGCCCCCCGGAGGCGAACGGGCACGCGGCCCACCAGCACCACGGTTGAGGCGCGCGCTCGGTGAAGTGTCCAGCGAACGTCCGGCGAACGTCGTTCCCGCCCCGCCCCTGCGGGAGCAACCTGACATCAGGACGGACCATGGGGGGTGCGTCCAGGCGGCTCCAAGGGCGCCGCCACCCACGCTCAGGGGGATACCCATGCGCAAACTCGGAAAGCCCAGACGCACCATCGCGCTCGCCGCCGCGGCCGTCGCCCTCGCCTGCGGCGCCACCGTCGGCCTCAGCGGCACCGCGAGCGCCGACGCCGGAAGCATTCTCCAGAACGGCTGGAGCGGCAAGTGCATGGCCGTCGGCAACTGGGGCAACATCTACAACGGCGTGCCCATCCTCGAGTACGGCTGCATCGGCGCCGCCGACCAGGGGTGGGGGGTGTCCAGCTCGAGTAGCCACCCGGGCTGGTTCTACCTCTACAACGGCAAGGACAACAACTACTGCCTCACCTACGCGCCGGGCACCACCAACCAGCTCACCCTCAACTGGTGCGGCTACCAGGGCAACAACGGCACGCAGGCCCAGCTCTGGACCACGGGGACCTACTGGGTCAACGGCCAGGCCTTCCCGGAGTACATCGACTACGCCGACGGCTACTGCGTCTCCGTGCCCGGCAACAACCAGGGCGACCTGCAACCGATCAACGTGTGGCCGTGCGGCGGCTACTTCGACCAGCGTTGGTACCTCGGCGGCTACAACTGAGCCGATGGTGAAGCGGTCTGACTGACCGCCGGTGACGACAAGGGCGTCCGCCTCGGCGGGCGCCCTTGTCGGTGACTGCTCCGGACGGTCAGAACCTGCCCTCGTTCCGGGCGTTCGCTACCTGCCGTTCGCTGCCCTTGGTGTTGCGCGAGAAGTCGGACGGGCCGACTTCTCGCGCAGGAGGGTTTAGGCGTTGGGGAGTTCGCCGGCCTTGATGGAGGCGACGAATGCCGTCCATGCGTCGGCGGGGAAGGCGAGTGCGGGGCCATGGGGGTCTTTCGAGTCCCGGACGGGGACGATCCCGACGACGCCGTCGGCGACCTCGATGCAGTTGCCCTGGTCGGTGCTGAAGCTGCTCTTCCGCCACTCGGCGTGGCCCATATCCACGGCCGGACCGTTGTTCATCACTCAAGTTCCTTCGCGATCTGCGTGATAAGCCGCCGGGACGGCGCAAAGTCGAGCGCTGCTGCTCGAAGACGGTCGAACGCCTGGGAATAGGTGGCGACGTCGCTATCCCGTTCGAGGTAGAGGCTACTCGTCAAGCCATCGGTGTACACCACGTCGAGATCGTTTCGGACGGGGAACTCCAAAATCACGAATGACCCGTGGACGCCCGGATGAGCGCCCGCTGCGAACGGCACGACCTGCAGAGACACATGGGGCTCGCGGCTCGCGGTGACCAACTGTTGAAGTTGCCTCGACATCACGAGCTTGCTGCCGACCACTCTGCGGAGGGCGGCTTCGTCGACGATGGCCCAGAGCTTGAGCGGGTCTTCGCGCTGGAGGGCCGCGTTCTGACGGGCCAGGCGCACATCGACCAAAGCATTGATCACTTCCGGTGAAGCGTCGGGCCTGAGCTGCCGAATCAGCGCACGCACGTAGTCAGCGGTCTGGAGCAGTCCAGGGATGAGTGATGACTCGAAGTTCCGGATCGAGGCGGCCTCGGCCTCGAAGCTGATGAACGAAGCGTAGTTCTGCGAGATCACATCCGAGTACGGCTGCCACCACACCCTGCGCTTGCCCTCGCGTGCCAGCGTTGCGAGTGCCTCGCGGGTTTCCGGGTCGCTGACTTCGTAGACGTCGAGCAGTATCCCGACCTCGTTCGCCTTCACGCCGTGGCGGCCGTTCTCCAACCGGCTGACCTTGGACTGGTGCCAGCCGAGTCGGGCTGCCACGTCATCGACTCGGAGGCTGAGCCCTTCTCTGATCCTGCGAAGTTCCGCGCCCAGCATTCGGCGGCGCACCGTCGGTGTTGCGGCCACGCTCCGACCTCCCCTCGTCGCGCTCTGTCGTCAGCCCACAGTCTGGCGTGACGGAAGTGGTTTCGTCACATCAGATCCCAGAGAACATATGTACTTTGCTGGATTCGGTTGTACAAAGCCATCGACCGACGGCACACTGACGGAGTGTGGTGCACATCACCACACAGTGTGATCCCGGCGGATCTTCGCTCGGGCATTCCCATGCCTCTCGCCGCTCGCTGGATCGCGATCTCTCCCACCGCATCCCCCGGAGGCCCTGCCATGCCCGGAATGTTGGAGAAGCCGTCCATCCCCGCCGACCCGTTCTCGTGGTGGCTGCCGAGGCACCACAAGTCCGCCGGGTTCGCCCGGCGGTTGCTCCGAAGCTTCCTCGCCAAACAGTCGAACGGCGAACGGTTCTTCGACTGCGGGGAGTTGGTGCTCGGGGAGCTCGTCGCCAACGCCGTCCTGCACGCCAAGACCCCGCCGGGGCGGCTGATCTTCATCCGCTTCGAGCTGCTGGCCGCCTCGCTCCGGATCGAGGTGCACGATGCCGACTCCAGGCAGCCCATCCTCCGCCCGGTCGCCGAGTGCGAGGAGAGCGGGCGCGGGCTCTGGCTGGTCTCGCAGCTCGCCGCCGAGTGGGGGTGCTGCCCGCGCCCCGGCGGCATTGGCAAGATGGTCTGGGCGCTGATCGACGGGGGTGCGGAGTGAGCGTCGAACTTCCCTTCCCCGTAACCGCCGAGATCAAGGGCGTCACCAGGGCCGCGACCTTCGCGAAGCTCTCCGACGCCCTCGCCGCCATCCGCGCCGGCCTCGCTCAACTCCCGCTCGACGACGACCAGGCCGGCTGCCTCGCCGACCGTTTCGGCGAGGCAGCCGCCGCCCGGATCGCCCACCAGCTGGTGGAGTTCGGCGCGGTGCGGGCGATCGCCTACGTCGGCATCGAGTCCGCCCACCCCATCTACCTCTGTGCGGTGGCCACGTGAGCGGCCACCGGCTCACCTGGGCCCGCATCGAGACGTGGTGGTGCCTCAGTGCCCAGTTCTCCCGCCCGATCCGCGCCCTGAGCCCCCGCCGCCGGGCCGCCCACACCGAGATGCAGCTCTGGGCGGCCACCCCCGGCAACGCCGAAGCCCTCCTCCGTGCCGTGCTCCGGCAGGCCGCCCGCTACCCGTCCGGATGAACGCCAGGTCCGTACTGTTCCCCGTCGCTACTCCTCGTCGAGGAGGGCGGCGAATCGGGCCAGAGGGTTCCCGGTGAACGGGCGCAGCGCGGGGGCGAGGAGGCGGGCGCCGGGGAAGCGCAGGCCGCCGAGGAAGGCGAAGCGGGTCGTGCGGTCGGTCTCCGGGCGGGCTGCCATTCCGCCGAGGACGAGGCGGCTCTGCATCAGGCACCAGCCGGGGGTGAGGTCGATGGCGAAGGTCGTGCGGAGTCGACTGTGGCCGTGGATCCGGGCCTGGAGCGGGGCGCCGGTCGACTCGGGGGCGAGGAGGCGGACGGTGCGGACGTCGGGGATCCACAGCGGCATCGTGCGTTCCAGGTCCTGGGCGATCGACCAGACCCGTTCGAACGGTGCGTCGAGGACGGCCTCGCCGATCCTCGCCGCTCCGGGTGTGGTCGCGGCGATCACGTGGAGGCGGCGGACCGGGTCGAAGTCGGCGACGGGCCACTGCGGCATCGGGGTCTCGGTCACTGCTGCCACGCCTTTCGGAAGCTGAGTCGGGCCCGGGAGAGCCGGGACTTGACCGTCCCGGGGGCGACCGCGAGCAGTGCCGCGGTCTGCCGTTCGTCCAGCCCCTCCAGGTCGCGCAGGAGTAGCACGGCGCGGTGCTCCGGGGAGAGCCGGGAGAGCACATCGCGGATGTCCGTGGCGAGTTGGGGGTCGCCGGGTGCGGGGACTTCGCCGAGTTCGGCGGGCTTCGAGTGCGCCGAGCGATTGGCGTACCGCACCGCCTCCCGCACCGCAATGGCCCTGACCCAGCCGAACAGCGCCGCAGGATCCTGGAGTTGGCGCAGCTTGCGGAACACCACGATGAGCGCCTCCTGGGTCGCGTCCGCGCCGTCGTCGAGCGCGATCGGTCCGCAGAGCCGGCGGACGTACGGGGTGATCAGGTCCAGCAGTCGGCCGACCGCGAGTTGGTCGCCGCCCTGTGCGGCCCGGACCAGTTCGGCGAGGCCGGGCGGTGGCTCCTGCATGGCGCTTTCTCCGTCGATCGGTGACAGGGGTCCGTGGATGGAGGCCCCGGGGCGGCGAAAGGTTCCCTGCGATTTCGCCCGGTCCGCAGTGTTCCTCGTCACAGGAACGTTTCGACGGGCGGGGTGCTCCTTCGGGTGTCCAAGCGTCCTGACACTCCATGAGGTGACGACATGAAGCCGGTGAAGTCGGCGAACATCCGCAGCAAGGCCACCGCGATCGGCGCGGTGCTGGCGGCGGACGGACTGGTCCACGTGTACTGGTCCACCGGCCGGACCTGGCCGGTGCTCGGCACCGTTCGGCTCTCGCAGCTGGTGCTCAACACCCAGGTGCCGTTCACCCCGCAAGGGCTGGTCCCGCTCGCGGGCGTCCTCTTCTCGGGCGCGACGCTGGTGCTGGTCCGCGGCGGGCGGCTGCCGGCCCTGGCCCGCCGGCTGCCCGCCGTGCTGCCGCGCTGGGGAAGCCGGGCCGTGGCCGCCGGCCTGCTGGCCCGCGGCGCGGTCGGACTGGTCTGGGTGACGGGAGCCTGGGCGGACCCCGGTGACACGTTCTACTGGCTCAACCTGCTGCTCTACACCCCGCTGTGCCTGCTGCTGGGCCGGGCGGCCTGGCAGGTGTCGGCGGCGGGCGCGGAGGGATTCCTCCGGGGCGGCGAGGGTCGGCCGCTCGGCGAGGCGACGGTACCCAGCTCGGCCACTGGGCCTGCTACCCGCACACCGGCCTCGGCGCCCTGAGGGTGGCGGCCCTCCCCGAGGCCGATGAGGAGCGCGGGTGCATGAGAGCTGTGATCAGCTACTTGCCGGCTTCCACATCGGTCGCGTCCTGTGCGACCTTCGCGTAGTCCGTGTTGAACTGCGTGACATCAGCCTGCACTTGCTGTCGCGCCTCGGTGTCATTCGGGCCGCCCACGCCCGTGCCGTCGCTGGCCAGACGGAACAGGTCGCCGGTGAGGTCGATGTTGTCGCTCTGCCAGACGCCGATCGACGGCGGTTCGTCGCCGGCGTCGAACTGGGCGTCGGCCTGGGTGAACGCGTCGGTCCCGGGCTTCACGTCGTTGGAGGCCTTCTTGTACCAGGTGGACCACGCGTCGAAGCTGCCACCCGTCCCACGGGCGGTGATGACGGCGACGCCGTCGTTGAACTCCTTCTGGTAGTAGGCGTTGTCGGCCCGGAGGAGCGCCGAGGCGGTCTTCCGGTTGGCGGCGGGCGCGAGATGGGTCGGCGCGGGAGTGGGCAGCCCGGCGGCGGGCGGTGCCACGGCCGGTGACGCACTCGGCGGAGCGGGAGGAGTCGTCGGCTGCGGCGCGGCGCTGGTGGGTGCCGCGGTCGACGCCGCCCGAGTCGGCTGTGTCGGAGTCGGGGTGACGGCGGCGGTCGACGGTGTCTGCGGTGGGTCGGACGGCTGCGCCGTAGCGGTGGTGGCCGGTGCCTGCTTCGCAGCGGCAGCGGGGGTCTTCTTCTGCGGGCCGACGATGGTGCCGATGAGCCAGAGAACGAAGAGCAGGCCGAACAGGCTGCCGCAGCCTATCCGGACCATCTTCTTGACGCTGGGTTTTGGCTGTCTCGGCGGGTTCTGCGGGTCCCCGCCCGCTGGGGGCTGCGGCGCCTCGTCGGGCTGCGAGGGCGTGGGGGTCGTCATGGTGTCACTCCTGTCCGTTTGCCCGGGCAGACTACTCGCCCGGCCGGGTGCCGTGATCCGGCCGGGATGGATGCGACAACAGGGCTTCCTGGAACAGCTGTTGGCGTAGGAACCCTTTGAGGCACCCCGAGGCCCTATGGCGGTGCGCGGTGGTGGCAGCGGGCGGAGCGGGTTCATATTGAACGTGTTCAGATTCTCTGCGACGATATCGACCTCAGGGCGGGGGCGGGGGGAGCGGGTATCCATGGGGATGGTGCTGAGGGCCGAGAGTGCCCTGATCTGGTTCCTTCGTGCGGCGCTCCGATACCTGATCGCCCTCGTGTGCGGCTGGGGCGCGGTGGGTGGCGGGCTCGCGCTGTTCGCGGGGGTGACCGGGGGGATCAGCGGTGCGGAGCTGCTGTCGGGGGAGGCGGTTCTGGGGCTGATGCTGCTCCTGTACTTCGGCTCGCCGTCGTTGGTGCTCCTCCTGCTGACCGCCCCGAAGCGGGAGAGCGAGCACTACAGGGCCGTGCTCGCTGTCGTGCTGTGCGGACCGGCGATCTTGTGCGGACTGTTCCTCGGGGGGTGGGGGCTGATCGGTCTGATCCTGTTCCAGACCGGCTTCGTCGGCTTGGTCCTCCCGTCCCCACGCCTTCGGCTCGTCAGTCGGCGTGATCGTGGGGCTGAGAGGAGGGGCTGAGCTGCGTCGATCCCGCTTCGAGGCCGTCGGCGCGGTGGGTCAGTTCCTCGGCGATGTGGTCCCAGTCCGGGCCGTGGGAGTAGAGGCTGCTTGCCGCCTCGCGGATCAGGGCCGGGTCGTCGGGGCGTTGGAGGAGGAGCAGGCGGTAGGCGAGGTTGCGGGTGCGGACCGGGAGGTAGCCGTCGACGAGGTGGGGGCAGAGGGTCCGCAGCATGGTGAGGATCTCGTCCGGGTCGGCGAAGGTCAGCAGCTCGGTGAAGTACGCCTCATCGTGCTGCCATGTCGCGTCGCAGGCGGGGGTCGGTCCGTACTCGTCGCCCCAGAGGCAGCGGGCGAGGTCGGTGAGGTTGTGGTGCACGGGCGCCGAGCCTAGGCCCGGATCCAGCGGGGGTGGAAGTCGGGGTGGTCGGCGTAGGGCGGGAGCAGGTCCCGGACGTCCGCGCAGGGCCAGCGGTTGCGGTCGTGCCGGCAGGCGCCCGCTGGGCCGGGTGCGTGCCGTGCCAGGATGCGCCGTTTGGCGGCGACTTCGCGGAGGACCCGGGCCGGGTCGTGGCGGGCGATGTGGGTGGCCGTGGCCGGGGGGGAAGCCGCCGAGCTCGGAGTGGCAGAAGTCCACGGTGGAGCCGGCGGCCGTCCAGATGCCGCAGTCGTCGCCGCCGTCGCAGCGGCGGGCGAGGTCGGCGTCCTCGTCGAGGCGGGCCCGTAGGAAGTCGGTGAGGTCCGGGTGCATGGCGTCAGGGTGGAGGAGAACTCCTGCCCTGGACAACGGGGTTTCGGGGTACGGCGGCGGGCCGGGCGATCCGTGGGGGGATCGTCCGGCCCGTGCGGGGGCTGCTCAGTGCTGCGTGGTGACGGTGAAGGCGGCGGTGTGGACGGTGCCCTGGTGCTGGAAGTCGAGGAAGAGGCGGTAGCTGCCGCTGCTGGGGGCGGTGGTGGTGAAGCCGATCCCGGGGCCCGGGGTGGTGGTGTCCGGGTGGACGTGGAGGTAGGCGAGGTCGCCGGCGCGCAGCGCGACCAGGTGGCCGTAGGCGCCGAGGTAGGGCTGGAGGTCGGTGACGGGGGCGCCGTCCTTGCTGATGTCCAGGGTGAGGTGGCTGCTGCGGCCGGGGGTGAGGTCGCCGCCGAGGGTGACGGTGTAGCCGTCGACGGTGACGGTCCGTCCGGTGTCGGGGAGTGGGGCGGGGCGCAGGTCCCCGGCGGCGTGGAGGTCGGCGCCGAGGGTGAGGCCCTCGCTCGTGCCGGCCGGGGTGAAGTCGGCGAGGACCCGGTACTCGCCGGCGGCGGGGACGGCGGTGGGGGCGCTCCAGGTGCCGTCGGCGGCCAGGGTGGGGTGCAGGTGCTGGAAAGTGGAGAGGTCGCGCGGGGCGACGATCAGGTGGAGTTCCTTCTCGTGCTGCTGCTGGTAGGCGGTGACGGGCCTGCCGTCCGCGCCGAGGATGCGGAAGCGCAGGTCGGTGGGGGAGCCGGCGGTGACGAAGGGGTGCTCGACGCTGAGGGTGTAGCCGCGGTCGGAGACCTGGAGCCCGCCGGGGAGGTGGTCGGCGGCTGCTTCGCCCCCTGAGTCGTGCCCGGCGTGCCCGGCGTGGGCGGCGGCGGGCTCGGGCGCGACGGGGCCGGTGCCGGTCGCGTGGCCGACGCCGAGGGCGAGGCCGAAGGCGGCGGCGAGGCCGGCGGTGAAGGCGGTGATGCGCAGGGCGGTGTTCATGGCGGGGTTCTCCTCGATCGGGGTGAAGGGGCTCAGGCCCGCATGAGCCGGGCGATGGCCTGGGAGGCCTCGGCGACCTTGGCGTCGGCCTCGGCGCCGCCGCCCGTGATGGCGTCCTGGACGCAGTGGGCGAGGTGGCCGTCGAGCAGGTGCAGGGCCACGGACTGGAGGGCCTTGGTGGCGGCCGAGACCTGGGTCAGGGTGTCGATGCAGTAGGTGTCGGTGTCGACCATGCGCTGGAGGCCGCGGACCTGGCCCTCGACGCGGCGCAGTCTGCGTAGGAGCTGGTCCTTCTCGGTGCGGTAGCCGGGCATGCGGCCCTCCTCTGGATTCCGGCGGGGAGTGCCCTGAGTGAATACTCCATGGGGGTATCAAGTCAAGACAGGTGACCGCCCGGAAAAATACCCACTGGGGGTATCGATCGGGGCTTGCCCTGACTACCCCCCAGGGGTATAAATGAACCCGGCACCGCCCGATACCCCTCCAGGGTATGACGGCCCGGCCGGGCAGACCAGGCGGAACAACTGTCACGAGGAGCAACGATGACCACGCAGGCACCCGCCTCCACGGAGGTGGAACTCTCGATCGGCGGAATGACGTGCGCCTCGTGCGCCGCCCGGATCGAGAAGAAGCTCAACCGGATGGACGGCGTCTCGGCCAGCGTCAACTACGCCACCGAGAAGGCGAAGGTCACCTTCGAGGCCGAGGTCGGGGTGGCCGACCTGATCGCCACCGTCGAGGCCACCGGCTACACCGCCGCCCTGCCCAAGCCCCCGGCCGCCGCCGCCGGCGAGGGCGCCGAACCGGCCGAGTCCGCCGACGAGTTGGCCCCGCTGCGCCAGCGCCTGTTCACGGCCCTCACGCTCGCCGTCCCGGTGATCGCGATGGCGATGGTGCCGGCCCTGCAGTTCGACAACTGGCAGTGGCTCTCGCTGACCCTCGCCGCCCCGGTCGTCACCTACGCCGCCTGGCCGTTCCACCGGGCGGCCTGGACCAATGCCCGGCACGGCGCCGCGACGATGGACACCCTGGTCTCGCTCGGCACCGGCGCCGCCTTCCTGTGGTCGCTGTGGGCGCTGTTCTTCGGCGACGCGGGGATGCCGGGCATGCGGCACGGCTTCGAGTTCACCATCGCCCGCAGCGACGGCGCCTCCAACATCTACCTGGAGGCGGCGGCCGGCGTCACCGCGTTCATCCTGGCCGGGCGCTACTTCGAGGCCCGCTCCAAGCGCACCGCCGGTGCCGCTCTCAAGGCGCTGCTGGAACTGGGCGCCAAGGACGTGACGGTGCTGCGCGGCGGCACCGAGGTGCGGATCCCGATCGCCGAACTCGCGGTGGGGGACCGGTTCGTGGTGCGGCCCGGCGAGAAGATCGCCACCGACGGCACGGTGGTCGAGGGCGCCTCCGCGGTGGACGCCTCGATGCTGACCGGCGAGTCCGTCCCGGTCGAGGTCGGGGCCGGGGACGGCGTCACCGGTGCGACGGTCAACGCGGGCGGGCGGTTGGTCGTCGAGGCGACCAGGGTCGGCGCGGACACCCAGCTCGCCCGGATGGCCAAGCTGGTCGAGGACGCCCAGAACGGCAAGGCCGCCGCCCAGCGGCTCGCCGACCGGATCTCCGCGGTCTTCGTGCCGATCGTGATCACCCTCGCGGTGGCCACCCTCGGCTACTGGCTGGGCACCGGCGAGGGCTGGACGGCCGCCTTCACCGCCGCCGTCGCCGTGCTGATCATCGCCTGCCCGTGCGCCCTCGGCCTGGCCACCCCGACCGCCCTGCTGGTCGGCACCGGCCGCGGCGCCCAGCTCGGCATACTCATCAAGGGCCCGGAGGTGCTGGAGTCCACCCGCAAGGTCGACACCATCGTCCTGGACAAGACCGGCACCGTCACCACCGGCCAGATGACCCTGCTCGCCGTGCACACCGCCGAGGACGTCACCGAGGCCGAGGTGCTGCGCCTGGCCGGCGCCCTGGAGCACGCCTCCGAGCACCCGATCGCCCGGGCGATCGCCACCGCGGCCGCCAAGGCCGGCGAACTGCCCGCCGTCGAGGGCTTCGAGAACGTGCCCGGCCTGGGCGTCCAGGGCGTGGTGGACGGCCACGCGGTGGTGGCGGGCCGGGAGGCGCTGCTCAACGAGTGGTCGCAGTACCTGCCGGAGGCCCTCGCCGAGGCCAAGCGCACGGCCGAGGCGGCCGGCCGCACCGCGATCGCGGTCGGCTGGGACGGCGCGGCGCGGGCCGTCCTGGAGGTGGCGGACGCGGTCAAGCCGACCAGCGCCGAGGCCATCACGAAGCTGCGGGCCCTGGGCCTGACCCCGGTGCTGCTGACCGGTGACAACCGGCTGGTCGCCGAGGCGGTCGCCGCCGAGGTCGGCATCGCGGCGGAGCACGTGATCGCCGAGGTCATGCCGCAGGACAAGGTCGACACCGTCAAGCGGCTGCAGGCCGAGGGCCGGGTCGTGGCGATGGTCGGCGACGGCGTCAACGACGCGGCCGCGCTCGCCCAGGCCGACCTGGGCCTGGCGATGGGCACCGGGACGGACGCCGCGATCGAGGCCGGCGACCTGACCCTGGTCCGCGGCGACCTGCTGGCCGCGGCGGACGCCATCCGGCTCAGCCGCAAGACCCTCGGCACCATCAAGAGCAACCTGTTCTGGGCCTTCGGCTACAACGTCGCCGCCCTGCCGCTGGCGGCCGCGGGCCTGCTCAACCCGATGATCGCGGGGGCGGCGATGGCCTTCTCCTCGGTCTTCGTGGTCGGCAACAGCCTCCGGCTGCGCCGCTTCCGCTGAGCCTCTCCGCCGTCGGCCCCAAGGCCCCGGAACCGTCGCCCGGTTCCGGGGCCCTGGCACGTCCGGGCCGTTCTTGTACGCCACACCTGTCACGCACCGTAGTGAAGATCGCCGGCGCCTACGTGAGCGGCCGAAGTTCGGTTTGTCCGTTCACGCCCACTCTGACCTGCGCTTGAAGGGCGTTTTGCGAGGTCTTGGGGGTTCGCTCACCGAAGTCCTACCCTGCCGCGACCGGACCGAGATGTGACGCTCCGACACTTGTTAGGCAAGCCTTTCCTGCCTTAGGTTCTCGTGCCGTCGGGCCGTCGCCCCTCGTTTTCCGAGGGTGCCGACGGCTGCTCCCTGCCCTTCCGGAGGACCCTCGCCATGCCCGGTACCGTTCGGCCCCTCGCCGGTCTGTCCCTCCTCGCCGCCTGCGCCCTGGCGCTCACCGCCTGCGGAAGCTCGGGCGGCGGCAGCGCGTCGCCCGAGGCCACCGGCACCGCCCTGGCCGGCCAGACCGTCACCGTCTACAGCGGCCAGCACGAGCAGACCGTCAAGGCCCTGACCGAGGACTTCACCAAGCGCACCGGCATCAAGGTCGAACTGCGCTCCGGCGACGAGGCCGAACTGGCCAACCAGATCCTCCAGGAGGGCGACGCCTCCCCGGCCGACGTCTTCTACGCCGAGAACCCGCCCGCGCTCACCGTCCTCGACGACAAGGGCCTGCTCGCCAAGGTCGCCCCCGACACCCTCAAGTCCGTTCCGGCCAACGACAGTTCCGGCAACGGCGCCTGGGTCGGCGTGTCCGCCCGCACCTCCGCCTTCCTGGCCGGCACCGGCAAGGGCGCCGACACCGCGCCGCCCGCCTCCGTGCTCGACCTGGCCAAGCCCGAGTGGAAGGGCCGCCTGGGCATCGCCCCCAGCGAGACCGACTTCGCCCCGGTCGTCACCCAGGTCCTCAAGGCCAAGGGCGAGGACGCGGCCAAGCAGTGGCTCAAGGGCCTCAAGGACAACGCCAAGGTCTACGACAGCAACGAGAACCTCTCCGCCGCGATCAACAGCGGCGAGGTCGAGGGCGGCGTCATCGACCACTACTACTTCTACCGGATGCGCGACGAGAAGGGCGCGGCCGAGACCCACGCGACCCTGCACTACTTCCCCAAGGGCGACCCGGGCTCGCTGATCGACGTCTCCGGCGCCGGCGTCCTCAAGCACGGCAAGCACCAGGCCGCCGCCCAGGCCTTCCTCGGCTACCTCGCCTCCGCCCCCGCCCAGACCGTCATCGCCAACTCCGCCAGCTACGAGTACCCGCTGGTCTCCGGCGTCCAGGGCAAGCCCGAACTGCCCGCCCTGGACGGCCTCGGCACCGTCGCCGACCCGGCCGCGCTCGGCGACGGCAAGCAGGCCCTGGCCCTGCTGCAGGACGCCGGACTGCTCCAGTGACGACCCCCCTGGCCCGGCGACGGTGGCGGGCGGGCGGCCTGCTCGCCCCCGTCGCCGTCGCCGTCGTCGCGGTGGTGGCCTCGCCGCTCGGCTTCGTCATCGCCCAGGCCGCCCAAGCCGGCTGGGACCAGACCCGGCGGCTGCTCGGCCGCCCGCTGATCGCCACCCTGCTCTGGCACACCCTCAGCCTGGCCGCCGCCGTCACCCTCGCCACCGCCGTCCTCGGCTTCGGCGCCGCCTACCTGGTCGAGCGCACCACCCTGCCGGGCCGCCGGGCCTGGACCGTCGCGCTCGCCCTGCCGCTCGCCGTACCGGAGTTCGTCCGCGGCTACTCCTGGGTCTCGCTGTTCCGCTCCGTCCACGGCTACTGGGGCGCGGTCCTGGTGATGACCTGCTCGCTCTACCCGCTGGTGTTCCTCCCGGTCGCGGCCGCCCTGCGGCAGGGCGACGCCGCCGCCGAGGAGGTCTCCCGCTCGCTCGGCCGCGGCCGGCTCGCCACTCTGTGGCGGGTCACCCTGCCGCTCACCCGGCCCGCGCTGGCCGGCGGCGTGCTGCTGGTCTCGCTCTACCTGCTCGGCGAGTACGGCGCCTTCGCGATGCTGCGCTACACCACCTTCGCCACCGCCGTGTTCACCCAGTACAAGCTCGGCTTCGACGCGGCCTCCGCCTCGCTGCTCACCCTGGTGCTGGTCGGCCTCGCCCTGCTGCTGGTCGCCCTGGAGGCCTGGGCGGGCCGCCGGGCGCGGATCACCCGGCACGGCGCCCTCGCCCGCCCCGCCGTACCCGTGCGGCTCGGCGGCTGGACCGCCCCCGCGCTCGCCGCCCTGGCCGCGCTGGTCGGCGTCTCGCTCGGAGTTCCGCTGTACGCGCTGGCGTACTGGCTGGTCAAGGGCAGCTCCACCACCCTGCCCTCGGCCTCCGTGCTCGGTGCCACCCTGGCCACCCTCGGGTACGCGCTCGGTGCGGCCGTGGTCGCGACCGCCGCCGCCGTCCCGGTCGCCCTGTACGGCTGGCGGCGCGGCACCCGGCCCGCCCGCGCGGTCGAGCGGATCGCCTACCTCACCCGGGCGCTGCCCGGCATCGCGGTCGCCCTCGCGGTGGTCTTCTTCGCCGTCCGCTGGGCCCGACCCCTGTACCAGCAGCCGCCGATGCTGATCCTCGGCTACGTCCTGCTGTTCTTCCCGCTGGCCCTCACCGCCGTCCGGGCCGCCCTCGCCCAGGTGCCGCCCGGCGTCGAGGAGGCCGCCCGCTCGCTCGGCACCCGGCCGCTCGCCGTCCTCGGCCGGGTCACCCTGCCGCTGGTGCTGCCCGGCCTCGGCGCGGCCGTCGCCATGGTCGGCCTCACCGCCTCCACCGAACTGACCGCCACCCTGCTGCTGCGCCCGACCGGCACCCAGACGCTGGCCACCCAGTTCTGGGTCTACACCAGCGGCCTCGCCTACGGGGCGGCGGCGCCGTACGCGGCCCTGATGGTCGCGCTGTCGGTACCGTCCGTCCTGCTGCTGACCCGCCGTCTTTCAGGGAGCACCCCGTGACCGGACTCTCCGTCGTCGACCTGCACGCCGCGCACGGACGCAGCCCCGTCCTGCACGGCATCGACCTGACCGTGCCGGACGGCGCCCTCGCCTGCGTCCTCGGCCCCTCCGGCTGCGGCAAGTCCACCCTGCTGCGGGTGCTGGCCGGCTTCCACCCGGCCGCCGCCGGACAGGTCGTGCTGCACGGCCGCGTCCTCGACGACGGTCGCAGCCGGCTCGCCGCCGAGCAGCGCGGCATCGGCCTCGTCCCGCAGGACGGCGCGCTGTTCCCGCACCTGAGCGTCGCCGCCAACATCGGCTTCGGACTGCCGCGTTCGCAGCGCCGCGCCCGGGTCGGGGAACTGCTCGACCTGGTCGGCCTGCCCGGCCTGGGGGAGCGCCGCCCGCACCAGCTCTCCGGCGGCCAGCAGCAACGCGTCGCCCTGGCCAGGGCGTTGGCGCCCCGCCCGCGACTGCTGCTGCTCGACGAGCCGTTCGCCGCCCTGGACGCCGCGCTGCGGGCCGAACTGCGCCGCGAAGTCGCCGCCACCCTGCGGCAGTCGGGCACCACGGCGGTACTGGTCACCCACGACCAGGACGAGGCGCTCTCCTTCGCCGACACCATCGCCGTCCTGCGCGACGGCCGGATCGCCCAGGCCGGCAGCCCGGACGAGCTGTACCACCGCCCGGCCGACGCCGCCGTCGCGGCCGTCCTGGGCGAGGCGAACCTGATCCCCGCCGAGGCCAAGGGAGTCGAGGCCCTGACCGCCCTCGGTGCGCTCCCGCTGGCGGGCTCCGCGGCGGGGCCGGCCGGTGCGCTCGCCCTGCTCCGGCCCGGTCAACTGCGGCTCACCGCCTCGCCGGTGGCGGGCGCCGTGCCGGCCAAGGTGCTCGGCAGCGATTTCCGGGGGCACGATCACCGGGTCGAACTCCGGCCCGAGGCAGCCGGGTTGCCGGGGGTGCTGATCGCCTCCGCCGACCGCCCCTGGCCGGTCGGTGGCGAGGCCTACCTGGCCGCCGTGGGCCCGGTCCACCTGCTGCCGGGGGAGTGAGCCCGGTCGTTCGGCCGACGTCCCCCGGCCCAGTCGGGGTCACTTGCGGCTGAGGGTCCACGCACCGTCGGCGGTCGTGGCGGCGTCGTTGAGCGCGGCCCACGGGGCGTGGTCGAGCGCGAAGGCGTCGAGGAGGTAGCCGGAGACGGCGTCGGCGACGAGGGCGACGCGGGCGGGGTCCTCGTCGGTGGTCTCGGCGGTCATCTCGCCGGCGATGCCGCCCAGGGTGTGCCCGGCCTCGGCGACCGCGAGCAGGCTCTTCGGGGACGGGCTGAGGTGGTAGGCGTCGGTGAACCACTCCGGCCCCCGGGTGGAGAGCTGGGACTGGTCCTTGCCGCCCGCGACGACCAGGGCGGGGGTGGTCATGGTGGAGAAGTCCGGCCGCATGAACGGCAGGTGCTCGACGGCGAACGGGGTGAGGGAGTCGCCGGTTCCGGTCGCGGCGAGCAGTGCGCCGGCCGAGACCGCGGGGTGGGAGAAGTCCTCGCCGGGAACGCCGTCGGCGTCGAGCACGCGCGCGCCGAGGACCGCTCCGGCGGTCTGGCCGCCCCAGGAGTGGCCGACGACCGCGATGCGCTCACGGTCGACGCGGGGCGCCAGGCCGTCGACCTGGAGCAGGATGTCGTCGAGGTGGTCGAGGACGGCGTGCAGGTCGGCGATCCGGACGCGCCAGATGGTGGCGAAGCGCGGGTCCTCCCACCCGATGCCGTTGCGGCGGGAGTCCAGGTGGGTGGGCTGCACCACGACGAATCCGGCCGCGGCCCACCGGTCGACGAGGGGCTGGTAGCCGTCGAGGGACCAGGCGTTGCCGTGGGAGAACACGATCACGGGCAGGCCCTGGCCGGAGAGTGGTGCGGTGACCTTCACCTGGAGGGCGGTGTCGCGGCCGGGGGCGGGGACGGTGATGGGCTTGACGGCGGCGATCCGCTGGTCGGGGTGGCGAGTGGGTATCCGAGTGGGCATGGGAGACCTGCGCTTTCGCTCGCGAGGGCTCTGCCATAATTTGGCGGAGCAGCGTTCCGCCAACTTAGCGGAACATTGTTCCGCGAGTAAAGGAGAAGCCCGTGCCGGAACCGGTCGGAGCGCGCCAGGCGCAGGCCCGGCGCACCTGTGACGGCGTGCTGGCGGCCGCGGCGGCGGTCTTCGTGGAGCAGGGGGTCCAGGCCCCCGTCCGGGACATCGCCGAACGGGCCGGCGTCGGTATCGGCACGGTCTACCGGAACTTCCCGACCAGGGCGGACCTCGTCACCGCCGTCTACCGGCACCAGATCGACACCTGCGCCGCACTCGCGCCCCGGCTCCTGGCGGAAGCGGCCTCCCCGTTCGCCGCCCTGACCGGCTGGGCGGAGGCGTTCGTGGAGTTCCTCGTGACCAAGCACGGCCTCGGCGCGGCTCTGGGGTCCGATGATCCGGGGCTGCAGAACCTCCACGCCCTCATGCTCGACACCCTGGTCCCCGCCTGCGCGACGCTGCTGGAGGCCTGCGCGGCCGCGGGCGAACTCCGTCCCGGCATCACCGCCTACCCGCTCATGCGGGCCATCGGGAACCTCTGCATCACCGGCCCCGACTACGGCCGGGCCGACGCCGGGCGCATGGTCGCCCTCCTCCTCGCGGGATGCCGGGGCGAGGCGTAGCGGCCGGAGGCCGTGCGGGGGGCGAGTCCCACTGGAAGGAGCAGGCCGCGCGCTGGGACCGGTACCACTACGGCCGCGTCGCCGTCATCATCGCCGCCTTCGCCCTGCTGGTCGCCGCCCTTGCGTGAGCTGCCGACGACCGGCTGTCGGTGAATTGCCGAGACGGCCTGTGCGACGATGACTGGCCGGTGGAAGAAGAGAATTGACGACCAGTCAACTCGCTGCTCGACGGAAAGCAGGATCGACCGATGGTGACCGTGGTGTTCGGGGCGGGCGGAAGCGTGGGGCGACACGTCGTCGCCGGGTTGCTGGCGGCGGGCGGGGAGGTGCGGCTGACCAGCCGCGACCCGCGCCGGGTGGACTTGCCGGCGGGGGTCGAGGCGGTCGCGGCGGACCTCGACCGGCCGGAGACCCTCGGGCCCGCGCTGGCGGGTGCGGAGCGGGTGTTCGCGTACGCCAAGCCGGCCGGTGCCGCCGGGTTCGCCGCGGCGGCGCGGGCCGCCGGGGTGCGGCACGTGGTGCTGCTGTCCTCGGTGGCCGCGGCGGCGGAGGGGCCCGAGGCGGAGTCCAACCCGATCGTCCGGGACCACCGGGCGGTCGAGGACGCGATCGAGGCGGCCGGCCTGGCCTGGACCTTCGTACGGCCGGGGGTGTTCGCCACCAACTCCCTGTGGTGGTGGCGCGATTCGGTCCGCAGCGGCGGGCCGGTGCGGCTGCCGTACCCGGAGGCGCAGACCGCGCCGGTGCACGAGGCCGACATCGCGGCGCTCGCGGTGGCCGCGCTGACCGGGCCGGGCCACGAGGGGCGGGCGTACACCGTCTTCGGGCCGGAGTCGCTGACGCTGCGTCGCCAGGTCGAGCTGATCGGCGCGGCGGCGGGCCGGGAGGTGGCGGTCGAGCGGGTCGACCCGGAGGAGGCGCGGGCCGAGCTGGCGCTGACCATGGAGCCGGTCGTGGCGGACATGGTCCTCGCGGGTTGGGCCGCCCAGGGCGACCTGCCCGCCCCGGTGTCCGACGTGGTGGCCACGGTGACCGGCCGCCCCGGACGGACGTTCGCCGCCTGGGCGTCGGACCACGCGGCCGACTTCCGCTGAGCAGACGGGCTCTACGGCCCCTCGGGCAGCTCCACCGCCTGCCACCGGTAGGCCGCGTCCTCCTGCCAGACCTGCAACTCGCCCTCCACCACGGCCGCCAGGCACAGCCGCCAGTCGTCCCCCATGGCGAGGGCGACCCGGGTGGCCGGGCGCAGGGTCGGCCGCCACCAGCGCGGCCGCCGGGAGGCCCCGCCGGCCGGCAGCCGCAGCCGTACTCCGCCCGCGCCGGCCAGGGCGACGGTGGGCCCGCCGCGGTGGCCGACCATGGCGATGCCGAGCGAGGGCTCCCCGTCGCCGATTTCGGTACCCGACACGGCCGTCGGGCCGAGGGTGTGCAGTTGGGCGGAGCCGTCCGTCCGCAGGGTGGCGGCCTGCGGTCCGGCGGAGGCGCGGGCGAGCGCCCCGGCGCGCAGGGTGCCGGGCGGGCCGAGCGGGACGGGCGGCTCGCCGGAGCCCGGCCGCCAGCCCAGCACCCGTTCGCGGTGCTCGACCAGGACCAGCCAGGAGCCGGGCCGCTCCTCCTCGGCGGCGAGCACCCGGTCGGCGGGGCAGCCGGGGTGCTCCTGGCCGGTGAGGGTGAGCCCGGGCGCCCAGCGGTAGGAGCGCAGGGCGCCCGCGGCGGCGGTCCACACGGTCAGTTCGCCGGCCGCGCCGACGGCTCCGGCCAGCCCGCTGACCCCGCGGGCGGCCTCCCACCAGCCAGCCGCGGTGCCCACCCACAGGGTGCCGGAGAGGTCCTCGGCGCAGACCACCAGCTCGCCCTGGCGCCCGGCCCAGCCGGCCGTCAACTCCCGTACCGAGCCGGGTCCCTGGCTGGCGGGCAGCCGGTGGCCGGTGCGCCCGGGGCCGGTCAGCGCGGTGCCGTCGGCGCCGGCGGTGACCACCAGCGGGCGGCCGGCCCGGTCGGGCAGTACGGCCAGGCCCTGGGTGCGCGCCACCGGGCGGTGGGCGCGCAGGAGTTCGCGGCCGCGGGCGGCCCACGGCCCGAGCGGGGCGGGGCGGCGGTCGGGCTCGCGGGCGAGCGGTTCGCAGGCCCAGCGGGCCAGTTCCTCGCCGTAGCCGGCCGCGAGCAGTTCGGCGCGGGCCTGCTCGGCGGCGAGCCGGTGGTCGAGCCGCCCGTGGTCGGGCAGCAGCAGGGTGCGGGCGAGGGTGCCGACCGCGAAGAGGTCCTTGGCGGTGGTGGGGAAACCGCCGACCTGCTCGGCCTCCGGCGGCACGTGCCCGGGGGTGAACACGGCGACGGTCAGGGTGTGGTCGAGCGGGGCGAGGAAGGTCAGGTCGATCAGCTTGACCAGGCCCTGGCCGTCCACCAGCACGTTGGCGGGGGAGATGTCGCGGTGCACCCAGCGCTTGCGGTGCAGCTCGTCGACGATCCGGCACAGCCGGGCCAGCACCTCGGCCACCGCGGCGGGCGCGCGCCGGCCGCGGGCCCAGGTGTGCAGCGGCACGCCGTCGACCCAGGGCGAGATCTGGTAGCCGAGCAGCCCGCCGGAGGGCGCCGCGCCGGGCCGGTGCGGGGAGGGGCCGAGCAGGAAGCTGGGCACCACCAGGTCGTTGACGCCGAGCCGGTGGGCGTTGTGCGAGACGTCGTCCCAGCGGCCGAGCCAGCGCCGCACCTCGGACGGGTCGCGCTCCAGCATGATCTTCGCGGCGACGAGTTCCTTGATCCCGTTGTGCCCGGTGCGCACCGCCCGCCACACCTCGGCCTCGCCGCCCCGGTGGTGGAACTCCAGCAGCTCGTACTGTTCGGGGTCGAACTCGGGCCCGAAGCGGAGCCCGGGCACCCAACGAGACTCGGACACACGACCCCCGACGCTTCCTCACCGCTGTGGACGCGCGACTGCCGTACGGCCTGCGCGCTGCCCAGGATAGTGCTCGTTCCTGGTCGTCCGCCCGGGGGAGGCCCTATTCTGATGGGCGCCCGAGCAACATCACGAAACAACGTCAACTCATGATCGTACGGGGAATGTTGATCATGACGTGGGACGACTTCAAGGCGCAGGGGGACGGTGCATGCTGCTGATCGCAGTGCTGCTGATCGTGGTGGCACTGGCCGGTGTGGCCGCGGTGCTGCTGGCCCGTGGGCGAACGGCCCTGGACCCGGCCGGAGTCGCCAAGGCCCTGGCCGCGGCCGCCGGACAGCTCGCCGCCGGCAAGGCCCCCCAGGCCCGCCGCCGCTACGCCCGGCTGGCCCGCCGACTCGCCACCGGGCCGGAGGAACTGCGCCCCCAGCGCGGCCTCGCCCTGCTCGGCCAGGCCGAGGCCACCATCCCCACCGGCGACCAGCAGGCCACCCTCGCCCTGTACCGCGAGGCCTTCCCGCTGCTCACCGACCCGGCCCGGCAACTGCCCCGGTGGAGCCTGCGCCACCTCGCCGAGGAACGGATCCAGGCCCCGGACGGCGACCTCGGCCCGGTCCTCGCCCACCTCCAGGCCGCCGCCACCGGCACCGGCAGCGCCACCGAAACCGGCAGCGCCACCGAAACCGAATACGGCGAGGACGCCGACAGCGCCGCCCGCAGCAGGCAGTGGCTGCAGCAGCTGTGCCGCGAGGGCAGCCCCGAACAGCGCGACCACGCCACCGCCCGGGCCCTGGCCGCCCTGCCCGGCCAGGACTGGCCGGTCCTCGCCCGGGCCGCCCTGCTGCGCGCCACCGGCCGCGCCGAGGAGAGCGAACCGCTGCTCGCCGCCGCGGCCCCCGGCGGCAGCGGCGAACTCTGGTTCCGCTGGGGCGCCCAGCTGTTCACCGCGCACCGGGACGAACCCGCCGTCGCCGCCTTCGACGAAGCCCTGCGCCGCGGCCCCGGCGACCCCGGCCCCTGGGGCCGCGGCCCGGCCCTGCGCACCGACAGCCTGCTCTTCCGCGGCCTCGCCCGGCAGCGGCTCGGCAGCACCGACGCCGCCTGGGCCGACCTCGCGGCCGCCGCCACCGAGACCCCCGGCGACCCGCGCCCGCGCTACGCCCTCGGCCGGCTCGCCCTGCTGCTCGGCGCCGACGACCAGGCCGCCGAGCAGTTCAGCGCCGCGCTCACCGTCCAACCCTCCTTCGCCCCAGCCCGGTTCGGACTCGCCCTGGTCCACGAACGGGCCCAGCGGCACGCCGAGGCCGCCGCCGACTACCGGGCCGGCCTCGACCAGGCCCCCGACTGGCGCCCCGCCCGGGTCCGGCTCGGCGCCGCCCTGACCGCCGCCGACCGCCCCGCCGAGGCCGAACCGCTGCTGCGCGCCGAGGCCGACACCGAGCCCGACTCCCGCTGGAGCCGGATCGCCGCCTACCACCACGGCCTCGCCCTCGTCCGCGGCGGCGACCCGGCCGGCGCCCTAGCCCGCTGGGAACCGCTGGAGGACCCCGAACTGCACGTCCGCCAGGCCCTGGCCCGCGACCAGCTCGCCCGCACCCGGCTGGCCACCGACCCGGGCGCCGCCCGCGAGCTGTGGCAGCGGGCCGTCGCCGAACACCCCGGCGCCCCCGGCTACCGGGCCGCGCTGCGCGAGGCCGCCCTGCGCGAGGCCGCCCACCTGCTGGTCACCGGCCGCGACCGCGCCGAGGCGCGCGAGCGGGCCGTCGCCGCGCTCGCCCTGGCCGACACCCTGCCCGGCGCGCTCACCCACCGGCAGTCCCGGCTGCGCGCCGCGCTCGCCCTCGCCGACGGCGGCGAGGGCACCGACGGGCAGGTCACCGCCTTGCTCGACCCCGCCGCCGGGCTCCGCGACCGTTACCACCTGGCCGCCGCCGCCCTGTTGGCGGGCCGTCCGGTGCAGACCATCGCCCTGCTCGGCCCGCTCCACCCCGACCCGGCCGGGGACCCGGCACTCGCCCGGCTGCGCGCCCTGCTCGCCGAGCGGGCCGGCAACTGGGCCACCGCGCTGGGCTGGTACCGGCACTTCCTGACCGCCGCCGCTGCCGCAGCCGCCGCCGACCCGGTCGGGGACTGCACGGCCTGCGCCCGCCCCGCCACCGGCTCCTGCGGCGGCTGCGGCCGCGAGGCCTGCGCCGACCACCTGCACGCCCCCGCCGGGTCCGGCTCCCCGCGCTGCATACGCTGCGCCGGCCCCGCCCTGCGCGCCGTCCTGGACTGCGCCCGCCGGGCCGGCACCCCCGAACAGGCCGAACCCGTGCTGGCCGCCTGGGCCGAGGCGCTCGGCGACGGCGCCGACGCCGCGCCCGTACGACTCGACCTCGCCCTGCTGCGGGCCGAACTCGGCCGCCTCGACGAGGCCCTGGCCGATCTGCCGGAGGACGCCGAGGCCGCCCGGGCCGCCGTACTGGTCCGCAGGGCGGGCGCCGCCCTCGCCGCCGGGGAGCCCGGCCGGGCCGCCGGCGACCTGCGCCGGGCCCTCACCCTCGCCCCCGGCCACCCGCAGGCGGCCGGCGCGCTGGTGCTGCTCGGCGAGCACGAGGCCCACCAGCACGCCGTCGAGGGCCGCCACCGCGAGGCCTACCTGGCCTACCGCGACCTGCTGGTCAAGGACCCGGCGCACCCCCGGCTGCTGCACGCGCTCGGCCTGTCCGGCTACCGGCTGGCCGTGACCGTCGACGACGAGGACGTCTGGGCCTGGACGATCGGCAGCCTGGTCGCCGCCCTGCACCAGCCCGACCTGTGGGACGAGAGCGCCCGGATCACCGGCCGCACCCCCGAACCCCAGCGGATGACGGCCGCCCGCACCGCGCTCGTCGACCGCCTGCGCGAGGACCTGCGGGCCCTCGACCGGGCCGCCGGGCGCGGCGGCGACGAGGTCGAGGCCTGGACGCTGCAGCTCGGCATGGAGGTGTACGCCGCCGACACCTTCACCGGACACGACGTCATGGTCGCGGTGCCCGGGCGGCCCGCCCGCCGCCTGGTGCTCGGCCCGCTGCTGCACGGGCTGCTCGCCGAGCAGCCCGGTCTCGTCATGTGGCCGGAGATGTACGACAAGGCCGTGACCGACTACTGGGGCGAGTGGCCCCGGCAGCCCCGGGGCCTCGAAGTGTTCGGCCGCTTCGGGGCGCAGCGCTACCTCCTGGCCCAGGGCCGGCCGGCCGTCGCCGTCGCCGCGCTGGACGCGCTGCCGGAGTCCGCGCGCGACTCGCGCTGGCGGGTGCTGCTCGGCGAGGCGCTGGTCAGCCAGGCCCGCGAGCACCACCGCAACCAGGACTGGCCCGAGGCGCTGGACTGCCTCACCCGGGCCCGGACCGTCCCCGGCGTGGAGCTGCCCGTCGACGTGGCCCGGATCGCCGCCGAGTCCGGCGTCCGGGCCGCCCGCGCGCTGTTGAAGGCCACCGTGGACGACCAGTCGGGCGCGGCCGAACTGCTGGAGAAGGCCTTCGCGCTGGCCCCGGACGACCCGGAGGTGCGCGGCGACCTCGGCGCGACCTACGCCCAGTGGGCCCGCAAGATCAACAACGAGGACAAGGACTACCGGCGCTCCATCGAGCTGCTGGCGAAGAGCCAGGAACTCGCCCCCGACGACCCGACCGCCCGGCGCTTCCTCCAGGCCGCCCTCGGCAACCTGGCCGGCCAGCTCAGCCACGCGGAGGCCTCCGACGCGGAACTGCGGGAGGCCGTCGGCCTGTGGCAGCGGCTGATCGAGCTCGACGACGACCCGGAGAACCGCCGGGGCCTCGCCTTCGTGCTGCGCCAACTGGCCCGCTCCGCCGCGTTCGCCGACGACACCGGCCGCGCCCTCGGCCAGATGATGTCGGCACTGACCTGGGACCCGGACTGGCAGGGCGACCCCGGGAAGGAGGCGGGGCGCCGGATCTCGGTGATGCTCGCCAACCACGTCATCGACCACATGCAGAACAGCACCTTCCAGGCCCAGGCCGCGATGCTCCACAAGGCCAGGTCCTACGACGACTCGCCGGAGATCCGCGGCCTGATGGTCAGCGTCTGGCGCGGCCGGGCGATCTCGTTCTACGAGGAGCGGCTCTACGCCGAGGCGATCAGCCTGCTGCGGGAAGCGCTCGAACTCGCCGCCACGCCGGAGGACACCGCCAAGCTCAAGAGCGAACTCGGCATCGTCCTCAGCTCCTTCGCCGTCGCCCGGGCCAACGCCGGCAACCACCTGGAGGCCCAGGGGGCGATGGAGCTGGCCCTCCAGCACAACCCCTACGACCGCGAGCTGCGCGCCCTGTCGGACCGCATCAACAAGCTCGGCCGCCGCTACTGACCCGGCCGCCCGGCAACCGCCGGGCGGCCCGGCGCCGTCGTATCCCGTGCGCCCGTCCGGCACCGCCGGCCCGCGTACCGTCCGCACCAACCCCCGTGCCCCGTACGGACCGTGAGGAGAGAGACCGCCCGCCATGCCACTGCACGAACCGTCGCCGTACGAGGTCCTGGGCATCCCGCTCACGGCCGGGGTGCGCGAGATCAACCTGTCGGTCGGGAAGGCGCTCAAGGCGGGCCGGTACAGCCGCCAGCAGATCCAGGACGCCGCGGCCCTGCTACGCAACCCCGACCGGCGCCTGGAGGTGGACCTCCAGCAGCCGCTGCCGCCCGAACCGGTCGGCCAGGCCGCCGAGTTGCTCGCCCCCGCGCTCGCCGAACCGCTGCTGGTGATCGAGCGCCCCGGCCTGCCGCCCGCCGCGGCCCTGCTCGCCCTCCACCGCGCCGAGGCCGCCGCCGACTTCGCCGAGCCCGCGCCCGGCGGCGCCGACCCCGAACCGCCCGTCCCCGCCCGCTACGCGGCCGACCTGTCCGTGCTGCCGCAGATCGAGGTCCCCGAATGACCGACGCACCGACCGCATCCCCGCTCGACGGATCCCCGCTGGTCGGATCCCCGCTGGCCGACCACCGCCCGCTGGAGGTTCCGCCGGGCGTCGAGTCCGTCGACCTCGCCGCCAAGTTCACCCAACTGCTGTTCCGGGCCTCACTGCTGGGCAACAAGCTGACCGAGCAGAAGCAGCAGGCCCGGGCCGAGCAGCGTGAACTGCTGGGCGTCCTGGTCGAGGTGGACGACGCGCTGGCCGCCCTCGGCCTGGACCGCGAGCTGGTGGCGCTCGGGCGCGGCGCCGGGCTGGAGGCGACCCGCCGGCGGCTGCTCGGTCGGCTCGCCAAGGCCGGGGTGCGGCCGATGCGGCTGGAGGGGCTGGCGGCGGACCCGGCGCTGACCGAGATCGTCGGCACCGAGGTGCGGCCGGGGGTGGCGCCGGAGACGGTGGTGCAGACGGTGGTGACCGGGTTCTTCTGGGAGCAGGAGGTGCTGCGCCGAGCCCAAGTGGTCGTCGCCGCACCGGAGTCGGCGCCGGAGTCGGTTCCGGCGCCGGTGCCGGTCGAGGATCCGCGGCTCGTGGAGCTCAAACCTGTGGAGCTCAAGCCTGTGGAGCCCGAGATCGTCGAACCGTCGGCCGACGCGACCGACACGACCGACGCGACCGCCGCGGCCGATGCGGCCGGGCCCGACGAGGCCCCGGCGGCCAGGCCGGTTCCGCCCCGGGCCCGTCGGCACGCCAAGGCGACGGGCCGGCCCGCCAAGCGCGCCAAGCGCAAGAAGTAGCCAGGACCACGAGGGGCAAGAGGGGAACGACATGTACCGCACACTCGGCATCGACCTGGGCACCACCAACTCCGTGGTGGCCCACCTGCGCCGGGGCGCGCCGGAGATCATCTTCAACCGGCAGAACCAGGAGGCCACGCCCTCCGTGGTCGGCAGCGGTCGCAAGGGCGAGCTGCTGGTCGGTTCGACCGCGCGCAGCCGGACCGCCATCGACGGCGCCAACGTGATCCGCTCGGTCAAGCGGTTCATGGGCCGCAAGTTCAAGGACCCGCAGGTCCAGGCGGCGCTCAAGGAGGTCGACTACAAGGTCACCGCGGGCACCGACGGGGACGTCAACGTCTGGTTCAACGGCCGCTCCTACACCCCGATCGAGATCTCCGCGATCATCCTGCACCGGCTCAAGCAGGACGCCGAGCAGCGCCTCGGCGAGCCCTTCCACCGGGCCGTGATCACCGTCCCCGCGTACTTCGGCGAGCGGCAGGTCGCCGCGACCCAGGAGGCGGGCCGGATGGCCGGCCTGCACGTGCTGCGGATCATCAACGAGCCGACCGCCGCCGCGCTCGCGTACGGGCTGGCGGGCGACGCCGGCGACGAGGGCCGCACCGTGCTGGTGTACGACCTCGGCGGCGGCACCTTCGACATCTCCATCCTGCTGCTGGTGCCCGGTTCGGTCTCGGTGCTCGGCATCGAGGGCGACAACCTGCTGGGCGGCGACGACTTCGACCGGGCGATCACCACCGCGCTGCTGGAGGACATCCGCGAGGAGTACGGCTCCGACTACCAGCCGGACCTGCGGGACCGTCCGAAGATCGCCTCCACCGCCGAGACGGTCAAGATCGAACTGTCCAACCAGCAGTCCTCCGAGGTCATCCTGCCCGGCCTGGGCGCCGGACAGCTGGTGCTGGAGACGGAGTTCGAGCGCGCCCGCTTCGAGGAGCTGATCGAGGCCCAGATCGAGCGGACCATCGAGCTGACCCACAAGGCCATCATGCAGGCCAACCTGACCGTCGGGGACATCGACGAGGTGGTGCTGGTCGGCGGCTCGACCGCGATCCCGCTGGTCGAGCGGCGCCTCGGCGAGGTGTTCGGCACCCGGCGGATCAAGCGCGGCGTCAACCCGATGCAGTGCGTGGCGCTCGGCGCGGCCGTGCAGTCCGCCCTGGTCGGCGAGGTGGAGTGCCCGGAGTGCCGGGCCCCCGGGGACCTCTCGGCCTCCAACTGCGCCAACTGCGCGACCTCCCTGCTCGGCGGCGACCGGGTGTCCTGCCCGACCTGCCACGTCCCGGTCGAGGCCGGGGCGTCCTCCTGCCCCAAGTGCGCCCAGGCTATGGACGGTTCGGCCGTCGGCGGGGCGGGCACGTCCGCCGGCTCCGGCGGGTCCGGTGCGACGATCCCGCAGCAGTCCCAGGCCACCACCGTGCTGCGGGTCGACAACTGTCCGCAGTGCGGCACCCCGGCCGCCCCCGGCGTCACCGCCTGCGAGTTGTGCGGCGAGGCCCTCAACTCGGCCGCCCCGGGCCACACCAGGATGTCCTCCACCGCCGCCGAGGACGTCGGCCTGCGCTGCGCCTCCTGCGCCGCGCTCAATCCGCCGGGCAGCGAAGTCTGCACGGGCTGCGGGGAGTTGATGCAGGTCACCAACCCCTTCGACATCACCCCGAAGAACCTCGGCATCGAGCTCAACGACGGCCGGCTGGCCGTCATCATCCCCAAGAACACCAGCTACCCGACCAGTTCGCCGGTCAGCCGGGAGTTCGTGGTCTCCGGCAGCGGCCGCCAGCGCCTGGAGATCGCGGTCTACGAGGGCGAGCACGAGATCGCCCAGCAGAACGAGCTGATCGGCCACCTCACCCTGCGCCTGCCCGAGGGCCTCGGCGGCCGCACCCCGGTGGAGGTCTCCTTCGGCCTGGACCGCGACCGCACCATCACCCTGTCGGTGCGGATCCAGGGCGGCGCCGAGAAGACCGTCAAGCTGGAGCGGGTCACCCTCGACCCCGAGCTGAAGGTGCAGGTGGAGGAGCAGCAGCGGCAGATCGAGTCCTTCACCGACCGCTGGGGCGGCGAGCTCACCGAGGCCGAGATGCGCGAGGCGCAGCGGCTGATGGACACCCTGGACGACCTGGCGGCCGGGCAGACCCGCGGCCAATCGGTGGACGAGGCGCTGGAGCGGGCGCAGCGCCAGCTCAAGGCGCAGCGCTGGGTGCGCGGCTCGGAGGCGTACCTGAGCCTGTTCATCCACTACTGCGAGAAGCACCTGGACCCGAGCGACCTCGACCGGCTGCGCTCGGTCGCGGCCGAGCTGCGGCTGCGCCGGGAGGCGGCCGACTGGGAGGGCGCGATGCGCGCGGCCCAGAAGGCGGACGAGCTGTGCGACTCGCTCGGCCACACCTTCCGGATGCTCACCATGTGCAACGTCTACGTCAACCAGAACATGGTCTCGCCGGCCCTGGGGCAGCGGATCATGGCGGAGCTGCGCGGGCTGGACGAGGCGGTGGAGGCGCCCAACATGGAGGCGGTCAACACCCACATGTCGAACCTGCTGGCGCTGTACGCGCAGGCGCAGCGGGAGCTGGGCAACGAGCCGGCCGCCGAGTCGCTCGGCCCGGTGCGTCCGGAGGAGGCCGGTCCGCGATGACCACTCCCGAGATGACCACTCCCGCGCTGACCGCTCCCGACCTGCCGGACGTCCGGTGCCCGCTGTGCAAGGTCCCGGCGGACCGGCAGTCGCTGGCCTGCCCGTCCTGCCGGGAGGACCTGAGCGTGCTGTTCCGGCTGCGTTACGCCGGTCGGATCGATTACAACCGGGCTCTGGCGGCGCTGGAGGCGGGGGACGGGGCGTTCGCGCTCGGTCTGCTGCGCCGGGCCCTGGAGGCCGAGCCGGGGCTGGAACCGGCCCGGGAGCTGCTGGGATCACTGAGTGTGGCCGGTCCCGGCGCTCCCGCGTCCGGGGCGGGGGAGGGCGACACGCCCTCTTAGTGACCAATTCGGACGCTTCCGGCCTGCCGTGGAGTTCGATCGGTGCGAGTGTGATCGTCACACGGAGTTCCGCCACCCTCTCAAGGAGTGACGCAATGCGTATTCGCACCACCCTCGCCGCCACCGCGCTCGCCGCGGTCGCCGTCCTGGCCGGTGCCGGCACGGCCTCCGCCGGCAGCGCGACCGCGAACGGTGCCGCCATCGGTTCGCCCGGTGTGCTCTCCGGCAACCTGATCCAGGTCCCGATCAACCTGGAGGCCAACGTCTGCGGCAACTCGATCGGCATCATCAGCATTCTCAACCCGGCGTTCGGCAACACCTGCATCAACGCCTGACCCGCGCTCCGGGGCCGTCCGTCGCATCCGACGGGCGGCCCCGGAGCCGTGCCGGTACCCCCGTTCGGGGGTGGCGGCGCGGGCCCGGGACCGCGACCATGGTCCCCTGTCCCGCACCGCCGCACCCAGGAGCCAGCCCGTGCCGACACCGCCCGCCCCGCGCAGCTACGCCTCCGGAACCGCGGACGTCCCGCTGCTCGGCGACACCATCGGGGAGAACCTCGACCGCGCGGTGCGCGCCTTCCCCGACCGTGACGCCCTGGTCGACCGCCCCACCGGCCGCCGCTGGACGTACGCCCAGCTCGCCGCCGACGTCGACGCGCTGGCCCTCGGCCTGCTGGAGCTCGGCATCGCCAAGGGCGACCGGGTCGGCATCTGGGCCCCCAACTGCGCCGAGTGGACGCTCACCCAGTACGCCACCGCCAAGCTCGGCGCGATCCTGGTCACCGTCAACCCCGCCTACCGGGCGCACGAGTTGGAGTACGTGCTGAACCAGGCCGGGATCCGGCTGCTGGTCGCCGCCGAGCGCTTCAAGACCTCGGACTACGCCGGGATGATCGGGGAAGTCCGGCCCCGCTGCCCGGAGTTGGAGCGGGTCCTACTGCTCGGCAGCCCCGCCTGGGACGACGTGCTGGCGGCGGGCCGCGCCGCCGACCCGGCCCCGCTGGCCGCCCGCCAGGGCGAGCTGGCACCCGACGACCCGATCAACATCCAGTACACCTCGGGCACCACCGGCTTCCCCAAGGGCGCCACCCTCTCGCACCACAACATCCTCAACAACGGTTACTTCGTGGGCGAGTTGCTCGACTACACCGAGCAGGACCGGATCTGCGTCCCGGTGCCCTTCTACCACTGCTTCGGCATGGTCATGGGCAACCTCGCGGCCACCTCGCACGGCGCCTGCATGGTCATCCCGGCCCCCTCCTTCGAGCCCGGCGCGACCCTGGCCGCCGTCGCCGCCGAGCGCTGCACCTCGCTGTACGGCGTGCCGACCATGTTCATCGCCGAGCTCGCCGACCCGGACTTCGCCCGCTACGACCTGGGCAGCCTGCGCACCGGCATCATGGCCGGCTCGCCCTGCCCGACCGAGGTGATGAAGGAGGTCATCGAGCGGATGGGCATGGCGGAGGTGTCCATCTGCTACGGCATGACCGAGACCTCGCCGGTCTCCACCCAGACCCGCACCGACGACCCGGTGGAGCGCCGGGTCTCCACCGTCGGCCGGGTCGGCCCCCACCTGGAGGTCAAGGTCGTCGACCCGGCCACCGGCCGCACCGTCCCGCGCGGCGAGCCCGGCGAACTGTGCACCCGCGGCTACTCCGTCATGCTCGGCTACTGGGACGAGCCCGAGCGCACCGCCGAAGCCGTCGACGCGGCCCGCTGGATGCACACCGGGGACCTCGCCGTGATGGACGGGGACGGCTACCTCGCCATCACCGGCCGGATCAAGGACATGGTGATCCGCGGCGGGGAGAACCTCTACCCGCGCGAGATCGAGGAGTTCCTCTACACCCACCCCGACGTCCTCGACGTCCAGGTGATCGGTGTCCCCGACCCCAAGTACGGCGAGGAGCTGATGGCCTGGATCCGGATGCGGGAGGGCGCCGAGCCGCTCACCGCCGAGGCCGTGGCCGCCTACTGCGCCGGGCGCCTGGCCCACTTCAAGGTCCCGCGCTACGTGCACGTGGTCGACGAGTTCCCGATGACCGTCACCGGCAAGATCCGCAAGGTCGAGATGCGCGAGCAGGCCGTCCGGATCCTCGGCCTCTGATACGAAAATCCCCCTCCCCTGGCCCTTCTTGAAGATCAGGCGACCTCGACGGATTGGAGAGTGACTTGGTAGCCGAGTTGGTTCAGCT
>NZ_JBHVUS010000009.1:192189-311699 GCF_042884005.1 Kitasatospora sp. NPDC058162 | reverse complement strand
CGCTGTTGAGTTCTCAAGGAACGGACGCTTCCTTCGGACCGCCTTCCAGCGGGCCCTCCGGGCGCTTCGTTCTTTCGTGTTTCCAGCTTATCAGATGTTTTCCGCTCCGTTTTCCGGAACTTCGTCATCCAACTCGCTGGCGTCTTCTGCGGCTTGACGCCCCGTCCGACGTTTCAAACTCTAGCCGATCCCCGCTCCGAAAAGCGAATCCAGCCGCAATCCGATAAAAAGCGCACGCCGAATAAGCACCGAGCCGAAACGCGAAAAAGCGAAACGGCCGGTACGGACCGGAAGTGGTGTTTCAAGGGATTGGCTACCGCGGGACCGTCCGCGCAAACGCGTGTCCGGTGCTCCCAGCCAGGCAGCTCGAAGAACTGTACGCGCATCTGCGTCCGGATGCAAACGACCTGCAAAAGGGGCCGGCCGGGCCCCGAGGAGAGGGGTCCGGCCGGCCTGGCGCGGGGGCGTCGAGCGCCCGGGGGGTCTCAGCTGTTGGTGGGGAAGCCGAGGTTGATGCCGCCGTGCGACGGGTCCAGCCAGCGCTGGGTCACGGCCTTGCCCCGGGTGAAGAACTGGACGCCGTCCGGGCCGTAGGCGTGGGCGTCGCCGAACAGCGAGGCCTTCCAGCCGCCGAAGGAGTAGTAGGCGACCGGCACCGGGATCGGCACGTTGATGCCGACCATGCCGACCTCCACCTCGAACTGGAAGCGCCGGGCCGCGCCGCCGTCGTTGGTGAAGAGCGCGGTTCCGTTGCCGTACGGGTTGGCGTTGATGAGCGCCAGGCCCTCGTCGTAGGAGGCGACGCGCACGACGGAGAGGACCGGGCCGAAGATCTCGTCGTTGTAGACGGACATGCCGGGCTTCACGTGGTCGAACAGCGTGGGGCCGAGCCAGAAGCCGTCGGCGGTCGGGGTGCCGTCCTTGTCCTCGGCGGTGACGGGGTGCTTGCGGCCGTCCACGGCGAGCTCGGCACCGTCGGCGACGCCGGACTCCACGTAGGAGGTGACCTTGTCACGGTGCTGGCCGGTGACCAGCGGGCCCATCTCGGAGTCGCCGTTGCAGCCGGGGCCGACCTTCAGGGTGGCGATCCGCTGCTTGATCTTGTCGACCAGCTCGTCACCGATCGGGTCGACGGCGACCAGCACGGAGACCGCCATGCAGCGCTCGCCCGCCGCACCGAAGCCGGCGTTGACGGCGGCGTCGGCGGCGAGGTCGAGGTCGGCGTCGGGCAGCACCAGCATGTGGTTCTTGGCGCCGCCGAGGGCCTGCACGCGCTTGCCGTAGCGGGTGCCGGTCTCGTAGACGTAGCGGGCGATCGGGGTGGAGCCGACGAAGCTGACGGACTTGACGTCGGGGTGCTCCAGCAGGCGGTCGACGGCCACCTTGTCGCCGTGCACGACGTTGAAGACGCCGTCCGGCAGCCCCGCCTCCTTCCAGAGCCCGGCCAGGAAGTTGGCCGCGGACGGGTCCTTCTCGGAGGGCTTCACCACGACGGTGTTGCCGGCCGCGATGGCGATCGGGAAGAACCACATCGGCACCATGGCCGGGAAGTTGAACGGCGAGATGATCGCGACCGGGCCGAGCGGCTGGCGGATCGAGTAGACGTCGATGCCGGTGGAGGCCTGCTCGGTGAAGCCGCCCTTGATCAGCTGGGGGATGCCGCAGGCGTACTCGACGACCTCCAGGCCGCGGGCGATCTCGCCGAGCGCGTCCGAGTGCACCTTGCCGTGCTCGGCCACGATGATCTCGGCCAGCTCGTCCCGGCGGGCGTTCAGCAGCTCGCGGAAGGCGAAGAGCACCGTGCTGCGCCTGGCCACCGAGGCGGTGCGCCACTCGGCGAAGGCCGAGGCGGCGGCGGCCACGGCCTGGTCGACCTCGGCGATGCCGGCGAAGTCGACCTGGCCGGCGACCTGGCCGGTGGCCGGGTCGAAGATGTCACCGCGGCGGGGCGCCGCACCGGCGGTGGCGACCGACTGGCCGCCGATCCAGTGAGTGATGTGCTTGCTCAAGTCCGTCTGCCTCCGAAGTCCCGGGCGGCGTCCTGCCACCGGTCCGGTCTGGCGCCGCCCGCGAGAGGGTCGGGCGACGGAATTCACGGGGCTACCGCGCTCGTCTCCCAGTCTGGGGGCCGCCGGAGCACGGCTCAACGAACAGGCTGACGGGGATCGCGGATTCAGCCTTACAGGTCGTCCGGTCACTGGGCCGAACGTGTGAAACTGCGGCTGCGGGGGCCTCAGGACTCCTCGTCCTCCAGGTACGGGTCGTGCAGCCCGTCGGCGGCCTCCCGGGTCTCCAGCAGGTCCAGTCGGAGGTCCTGTGCCCAGGCCAGCGCCCACCGCTTGAGCCCGTCCACTGCCCCGGCCTCGACCCCCCGGGCGCGGAACCGGCCGTCCGCCGCCTCGGCCAGCGTCTCCAGCCGGTCGGCGAGCGCGCCCGGCTGGAAGTCCGGGTCCAACTCGCTGGCCAGGGCGAGCAGTTCGCCCTCCCGGTAGTTGCGGGTGAGGGCGTGCACGTCGATCAGGTCGCGCGGCATGCCCCGGTCGACCAGCAGCGCGGTGGTGAGCGCCGCCGCGTCCTCCAGGGCCACCACCGGCAGCACCAGCGGGGGCTCGCCCGGCTCCCGAAGGCCTGAGTCCGCCTCCGCCGACGCCGCCTCTGGCTCCGCTGCGTCCGCCTCCGCCTCCGGGACGCCGAAGTCCAGCCGGACCGGCCGGTGGCCGAGCGGTTCCTTCCGCAGCTCCACCGAGTGCGTCCGCCCGCCCAGCGCCAGCCGTACGGTCAGCTGCTCCAGCCGCGGCGTGCCGGGCCGCTCGGCGACCCCGCCGCCGGCGGCTCGGTACGCCTCGGTCAGTGCTGCGGCCACCTCCGGCAGGTCGGCCCCGCCGGTGACCAGGGTGAGGCCGTCCTGCGGGCAGGCCCGGACGCCGTGGGCGCGCAGCGCGTGCCCACCGGCCAGCGCCAGCCCGTACCGGGTACAGACGGGCCCGGCCAGGGCGGCCAGGCGCAGCTGGGCCGGGCCCGGCCGGAGGGAGGCGTCGACGGCGTGCGGGGCGGTGGTCACGCCTCCAGTCTGGCCCGCGCGCCCGCCCCGCGCGCTGCCGCCGGGAACCGGGCGCGTCCGCCGCGAACGGACACGACCGTGCTACCGGCCGCCCAGCCCGGCCGCCGCCTCGTGCAGGGCGAGCTCCAGCAGCACCGGGTCGTTGAGCCGCCCGGAGCCGTCGGGCGGCACCAGCCAGCGCACGCCCCGGCTGCTGCGTCCGGGGTGCGGGACGACGATCCAGGTGCCCTCCCCCGCGCAGCTCACGCCGGTGCCGACCCAGCGGGCCGCGGTGCCGACGGGCACCAGGAAGCTGACGTGCTCCTCGCCGAAGTCGGCGAGGACCGGGCCGCGGGATCCGGCGTCCAGGCCGGCCAGGACGTCCAGGGCCGGGCGCCCGAGCCGCCCGGGGACGGCGAGGACGTCCCAGCGGCGCCCGGCCGGTAGCAGCACCAGTCCCAGCCCGGTGCGTTCCCACTGCTCCCGGAAGTCCTCCGGGTCCGCTGCCACCTGGGCGAGCCAGTGCAGTCCGGTGCTCTCCATGTCGTGTCCCCGCTTCTCGCCGTGTCGTACGGTCGGGCGCGGCGGGAGAACGAGACCCGCCGTCACCGAGGAGAGGCGGACGGCGGGTCCCTCTTACACGGGTCGCGGGACATACCCCACGATCGGCTGCGGTCAGCTGTCGAAGCCGAGCCCCAGCCGGTCGAGGGTGCGCAGCCAGAGGTTGCGGTGGCCGCCGTTGCGGTCGGCGTGCTCCAGCGAGCGGGTGGTGATCTCGATCCCGGCCCAGCGCACCGGTTCGGGCGGGAAGGGCAGCGGCTTGGAGCGCACCATGTCCAGCGAGGTGCGCTCGGTGCGCTCGGTGCGCTCGCCGGCCAGCAGGTCGAGCATCACCTCGGCCCCGAAGCGGGTGGCGCCGACGCCGAGCCCGGTGTAGCCGACCGCGTAGGCGACCTTGCCCCGGTACGCGGTGTCGAAGAAGGCCGAGAAGCGGCTGCAGGTGTCGATGGCACCGCCCCAGGCGTTGGTGAAGCGCAGCCCCTCCAGCTGCGGGAAGCAGCGGAAGAAGTGGTTGGCCAGGGTGCGGAAGGTCTCCGGCCGCTGGTCGTACTCGTGCCGGACGTGGCCGCCGTAGTGGTAGACGGCGTCGTAGCCGCCCCAGAGGATCCGGTTGTCGGCGGACAGCCGGAAGTAGTGGAACTTGTTGGCACTGTCGCCGAGCCCCTGCCGGCCGCGCCAGCCGATCGAGGCGAGCTGCTCGTCGCTGAGCGGCTCGGTCATCAGCGCGTAGTCGTACACCGGGACGACGTACGGACGGACGCGCTTGAGCAGGGACGGGAACACGTTGGTGCCGAGCGCGACCCGGCGGGCGAAGACCCGGCCGTACGGGGTGCGGGCGGCCATGCCGCCGCCGTGCTCGCGCAGCTCGGTGGCCCGGGTGTGCTCGAAGATCCGGACGCCCAGGCCCAGGCAGGCCTCCTTGAGGCCCCAGGCGAGCTTGGCGGGGTGGACCATCGCCACGCCGTCCTTGTCCCAGAGGCCGCCGAGGAAGGTCGGCGAGTTCACCTCGGCGCGCAGCTGGTCGGCGTCCAGGACGGTGAGGTCGAAGCCGTAGCGGGCGACGGCCTCGGCGACCTCGTGCAGCTCCTCGACCTGGTGGGGCTGGGTGGCGACGTCGATCTCGCCGGTGCGCTCCCATTCGGCGTCGATGCCGTAGCGCTTGAGGGTGGCCTCGATGCCGTCCAGGTTGGCGGCGCCGAGGCGTTCCAGCTGGGCGAGTTCGGAGGGCCAGCGTTCCAGGCCGTTGCCGAAGCCGTGGGTGAGGCTGGCCGCGCAGAATCCGCCGTTGCGCCCGGACGCGGCCCACCCGACCTCGTGGCCCTCGACCAGGACGACGTCCAGTGCGGGGTCGCGCTCCTTGGCGATGAGGGCGGTCCACAGGCCGGAGTAGCCGCCGCCGACGACCAGCAGGTCGCAGGTGGTGTCGCCGACCAGGGCGGGCAGCGCCGCCGGCCGGCCCGGGTCCTCCAGCCAGAAGGGGGTGGGCCTGGCGTCACTGAGTGCGCGGGCGGATTCCATGCATTATCAGCCACTTTCTACGGATAGATGACGGTATCTGCCACCGCTGACCGACCGTACGTCAGGCGGTGGCCTTGCGGCGGTTGCCGAGCCACTGGCCGGCCACGGTCAGCGCGACCGCGGCGACGAACATCGCGGTGCCGATGACGTTCACCTGGACCGGGATGCCGCGCTGCGAGGCGCCCCAGACGAACATCGGGAAGGTGACCGTGGTCGGGCCCGAGTTGAACTGGGTGATGATGAAGTCGTCGAAGGAGAGCGCGAAGCTGAGCAGCGCGCCGGCGGCGATGCCGGGGGCGGCCAGCGGGAGGGTGACCCGCAGGAAGGTCTGGGCGGGGGTCGCGTAGAGGTCCTGGGCGGCCTGTTCGAGCCTCGGGTCCATGCTCATCACGCGCGCCTTGACCGCCGTCACCACGAAGCTCAGGCAGAACATGATGTGGGCGATGAGGATGGTGGTGAAGCCGAAGGGGATGCGCATGTTGAGGAACAGCGTCCCCAGCGAGGCGGCCATGACCACCTCGGGCATGGCCATCGGCAGGAAGATCATCGCGGTGGTGGCCGAGCGGCCGCGGAAGCGGTAGCGGGCCAGCGCGAAGGCGACCATGGTGCCGAGCACGGTGGCGCCGATGGTGGCGAGCACCGCGATCTGCAGGCTGAGCGAGAGCGACTGGCACATGTCGGCCACGCCGCAGGGGTTGGTCCAGGCGTCGGTGGAGAACTGGTTCCACTCGTAGTTGAACTTGCCGACCGGCTTGTTGAACGAGAAGGCCAGCACGACCAGGTTGGGCAGCACCAGGTAGGCCAGGGCCAACAGGCCGGCCAGGACCACCAGGTGGGCGCGGACCCACTTCAGGATGCGGGACATCAGACCAGTTCCTCCGTCCCGGCCTTGCGCATGTAGACCGTCACCATGCCCAGGATCAGGGCCATCAGGATGAAGCTCAGCGCGGCCGCCGTGGGGTAGTCGAGCACGTTCAGGAACTGCTTCTGGATGCCGTTGCCGACCATCTGCTCGCTCGGCGAGCCCAGCAGCTGGGCGTTGATGTAGTCGCCGGAGGCGGGGATGAAGGTGAGCAGGGTGCCCGCGACCACGCCCGGCAGCGAGATCGGGAAGGTGACCTTGCGGAAGGTGGTGAACGGCCGGGCGTAGAGGTCGCCGGCCGCCTCGTGCAGCCGGGGGTCGATCCGCTCCAGCGAGGTGTACAGCGGCAGGATCATGAACGGCAGGAAGTTGTAGGTCAGGCCGCAGACCACGGCCAGCGGGGTGGCGAGCACCCGGTCGCCGGAGGTGAGCCCGACCGCGTTGGTGAGGTCCAGGACGTGCAGGGTGTTGAGCGCGCCGACCACCGGGCCGCCGTCGGACAGGATGGTCTTCCAGGCCAGCGTGCGGATCAGGAAGCTGGTGAAGAACGGCGCGATGACCAGGATCAGGATGACGTTGCGCCAGCGCCGGCTCGCCTTGAAGGCGATGGTGTACGCCAGCGGGTAGCCGATGGCCAGGCAGAGCACGGTGGCGATGGCCGCGTAGGAGAACGAGCGGACGAAGTGCCACTTGTACTCGACCAGGGCGTCCCAGTAGGTCGAGAAGTGCCAGGTGACCTTGAAGCCCGCTTCGAGCGAGCCGGTCTGCAGCGAGGTGGACGCCTGGTAGACCATCGGGACGGCGAAGAAGACGACCAGCCAGGCGATGCCGGGCAGCAGCAGCCAGTACGGGGTGAGCTTGCGCTTCGGCTTCTGCACGGGCTCGCCGAGCGGACTGCGGTCCGGAGGCGTGGCCCGGGGGGCCGCCGCCGGGGTGGTGGTGGTCATGCGGCCTCCTCCGCGGTGCCCGCGTCGATCGCCTGCGAGGCGTCCAGGGCGAAGGAGTGGGCCGGGTTCCAGTGCAGCAGCACGGGGGCGCCGGGGACGATCCGGGCGTCGCGCTCCATGTTCTGCTCGAAGACGGTGACCTCCTGGCCGCCGTCGGTGCGCACCACGTACTGGGTGGAGACGCCGATGAAGCTGGAGTCCAGGACGGTGCCGGACAGCCGGTTGCGGCCCTCGGCGACCTCCGCGGCGGCGTGGCTGATGGTGATCTTCTCCGGGCGCACGCCCAGGTGGACCAGCTTGGCCTCGGTGGCGCAGCGCGCCTTCGGCACCGCGAGCCGGCTGCCGCCCACGGTGAGCAGCAGGTCCCCGCCCGCGCCGCCGGTGACCTCGGCCGGCAGCAGGTTGGACTGGCCGAGGAAGTTGGCCACGAAGGTGGTGCCGGGGTTCTCGTACAGGTCGGCGGGCGCGCCCAGCTGCTCGACCCGGCCGCCGTTCATCACCGCGATGGTGTCGGCCATCGTCATGGCCTCCTCCTGGTCGTGGGTGACGTGCACGAAGGTGATGCCGACCTCGGTCTGGATCCGCTTGAGCTCCAGCTGCATCTGGCGGCGCAGCTTGAGGTCGAGGGCGCCGAGCGGCTCGTCCAGCAGCAGCACCTGGGGGTGGTTGATCAGTGCGCGGGCGACGGCGACGCGCTGCTGCTGGCCGCCGGAGAGCTGGTGCGGCTTGCGCCGGGCGTACTGGCCGAGCTCGACCAGTTCCAGCATCTCCTCGACCTGCTTCTTGACGTCCTTCTTGCCGCGCCGGCGCAGCCCGAAGGCGACGTTCTCGAAGATGTCCAGGTGCGGGAAGAGCGCGTAGCTCTGGAAGACGGTGTTGACCGGCCGCTTGTACGGGGGCAGCGCGGTGACGTCCTGGCCGCCGATCAGGACGGTGCCGCTGGTGGGCTCCTCCAGTCCGGCGATCATGCGCAGGGTGGTGGTCTTGCCGCAGCCGGAGGCGCCGAGCAGGGCGAAGAAGGAGCCCTGGGGGACGGTCAGGTCGAGCGGGTGGACGGCGGTGAAGGAGCCGTAGGTCTTGCCGATGCCGGTGAGGCGGACGTCGCCGCCGGCCGCGTCGCGCAGCTGGTCTGTCATGGGGTGTCTTCCTGGGTCTTTCTGCCGGGGGTGGGGGTCAGGCGCCGATGAGCTTGGAGAACTTCTGCTCGAAGTCGCTCTCCTCGCCCTCGGTGAGGGTGCGGAACACGTGCGCCTTGGCCGCCATCTCGGGGGTGGGTACGACCAGCGGGTTGGCCGCGCTGTCCGGGGCGAGGGCGGCGAGCTCGTCCTTCATCCCGGTGACGGCGGAGACGTAGCCGATGCCCGCGACCAGCTGCGCCGCGATCTTCGGCTGATAGTAGAAGTCGATCAGCTTTTCCGCGTTCGCCTTGTGCCGCGCCTTGGCCGGGACCAGCATGTTGTCGGTCGAGGCGAGGTAGCCCTTCTCCGGGATGACGAACTCGATGTCCGGGTTGTCGGCGCGCAGTTGGATCAGGTCGCCGCCCCAGGCGACGCAGGCGGCGATGTCCCCGGAGGACAGCTCCTGGCCGTAGTCGTTGCCGGTGAAGCGGCGGATCTGCTTGTTGTCGACGGCCTTCTGCATCCGGGCGATCGCGGCGTCGTAGTCGTCCGCGGTGAGCTTCGCCGGGTCCTTGCCCAGGTCCAGCAGGACCATCCCGATGCTGTCCCGCATCTCGGAGAGGAAGGTGACCCGGCCCTTGAGCTCCGGGTCGTCCAGCAGCTGGGAGACGCTGGTGACCTCCTTGCCCTTGGTCGCCTTCCGGTTGTACGCGATGACGGTCTGGATGCCGGCCCAGGGGTAGCTGTAGAGCCGGCCCGGATCCCAGTCGGGGGCGCGGAAGCGGGCTTCGACGTTGGTGATCGCGGTGGTGACGTTCGCCGGGTCGAGCTTCTGCGCCCAGCCGAGCCGGATCAGCCGGGCGGCCATCCAGTCGGTGAGCACCACCAGGTCGCGGCCGGTGTCCTGGCCGGCCGCCAGCTGCGGCTTGACCTTGCCGAAGAACTCGACGTTGTCGTTGATGTCCTCGTTGTACTTGACCTTGACGCCGGTGGCCGCGGTGAAGGCGTCCAGGGTGCCGTGCTTCTGCTTGTCCTTCTCGTCGGTGTCCACGTACAGCGGCCAGTTGGAGAAGTCGACCTCCTTCTCGCTCTCCGAGAAGTCCTTGGCGGCGTTGGCGGTCGAGTCCCCGGTCGCCCTGGGGGCGGCGGGGATGCCGCAGGCGGCCAGGGTCCCCGCGCCGGCGGTCAGTGCGGCGGCGCGCAGCAGGGTGCGGCGGCCGACCGCGGCCCGACCGCTGGTCAGGCTGCGTTCCCAGGCCCTGCGGACCGGTTCGGGCAGACCGTCGGTGAGCTCGTTGAACGCCTTGAACGCCATGGAACGGGCCTCCTGGGGGAAGAAGGGTGCGTGGGGGGAGCACCCGGGGCCTGCGGGGGGGTTATCGGTCTCCGAAGACGGTGCGGTGCCAGTCCTTGCGGGCCACCGCGGTGGTGTCGAACATGACGTGCTTGACCTGGGTGTACTCGTCCAGGGAGTACTGGGACATGTCCTTGCCGTAGCCGGACGCCTTGTAGCCGCCGTGCGGCATCTCGCTGATGATCGGGATGTGGTCGTTGACCCAGACGCACCCGGCGGCGATCTCCCGGGTGGCGCGCAGCGAACGGTGCACGTTGGCCGTCCAGGCGGAGGCGGCCAGGCCGTACGGGGTGTCGTTGGCCAGCCGCAGCCCCTCGTCGTCGCCGTCGAAGGGCAGCACCACCAGCACCGGGCCGAAGACCTCGCCCTGGACGACCTCGCTGTCCTGGGCCGCGCCGGTGATCAGGGTCGGCGCGTAGTAGGCGCCCCGGGTGAGGTCGGTGCCGTCGTGGCCCTTCGCCGGCGCGGGGCCGCCGGTGACGACGGTGGCGTAGGAGCGGGCGCGCTCGACGAATCCGGCCACCCGGTCCCGGTGGGCGTACGAGACCAGCGGGCCGAGGTCGGTGCGCGGGTCGCGCGGGTCACCGATCCGGATGGCCGCGTACAGTTCGGCGACTCCGGCCACGAAGGCGTCGTAGAGCGGGCGTTGGACGTACGCGCGGGTGGCGGCGGTGCAGTCCTGGCCGCTGTTGATCAGCGAGGCGGCGACGGCGCCGTGCACCGCGGCGTCCAGGTCGGCGTCGTCGAAGACCACGAACGGGGCCTTGCCGCCGAGTTCCAGGTGGGTGCGCTTGACGCTCGCGGTGGCGAGCTCGGCGACCCGTCGGCCGACGGCGGTGGAGCCGGTGAAGGAGACCATCGCGACCCCGGGGTGGGAGACCAGGTGCTCGCCGGCCGTGCGCCCGGCGCCGGTGACCACGTTGACCACGCCGTCCGGGATGCCCGCCTCGGTGCAGGCCCGGGCGAACATCACCGAGGTCAGCGGGGTCAGCTCGGCCGGCTTGAGGACGATGGTGTTGCCCGCGGCGATCGCCGGGAGGATCTTCCAGGCGGCCATCTGCAGCGGGTAGTTCCACGGCGAGATCGAGCCGACCACGCCGATCGCCTCGCGCCGTACGTAGGAGGTGTGGTCGCCGGAGTACTCACCGGCCGCCTTGCCCTCCAGGTTGCGGGCGGCGCCGGCGAAGAACGCCGCGTTGTCGACGGTGCCGGGGACGTCGAACTCGGTGGCCAGCTTGACCGGCTTGCCGGTCTGCGCGGTCTCCACCCGGGCGAGGTCGTCGGCCGCCGCGCCCAGGACGGCGGCCAGCCGGGTGAGCGACTCGGAGCGGGCCCCCGGGGTGGCGGAGGACCAGCCGGGCAGGGCGGCCCGCGCGGCGGCGACGGCGGCGTCCACGTCCCCGGCGGTGGCCAGCGCGACCTGCTGGACCACCGTGCCGTCGGCGGGGTTGACGACCTGGAAGGGCTCGCCGCTCCCCCGGGTCTGACGGCCCGCGATGTACTGCGCGCCCGCGCCGAAGTCGGTCAGGTCCATCTGGGTTCCTCCAAGTGACAGCGGTTCGACCGCGCTGCGGCGAAACGCTTCCGCGGTGGGGCGTCTGCGGTGGGGGTCTGCGGTCCCGCTGACCTTGCCAACTGCGGGGTTGACGTGACAAGGGTCACTTCGACAGTCTCGGCACGAAGGGCCTTACAGAGTGCAAGGCTCTTCGCAGGGCAACAGGTCGTTGTGACGATGGATGATTCACCTGACACTCTGTCCCCTCCCACCCCGTCCGACCCTCCTCCCCCGCTCTTGGAGGCCCGCGATGCTCCCCACCGTCGCCCGCGTGCTCGACCTCGAGGTGATGCGGCGCGGACTGCCCCAGGTCGTGGCCGGCGCCGACCGCCTGGAGCGGCCGGTCCGCTGGGTGCACGTCAGCGAGCTGCCCGACGTCGCCGGCGTGCTGCAGGGCGGCGAGCTGGTGCTGACCACCGGCATCGCCCTGCCCGAGGACCGCGAGGGCCTGGCCCGCTACGTCCGCGACCTGGACGAGGTCGGCGTGGCCGGTCTGGTGGTCGAGTTCGGCCGGCGCTACTTCGACACGCTGCCGCGCGCCCTGGTGCACGCCGCCGAGCAGCGCGGACTGCCGCTGATCGCGCTCCGCCGGGAGGTGCGCTTCGTCGCCGTCACCGAGGCCGTGCACGCCCTGGTGGTGAACGCCCAGTTGGAGCAACTGCGGGTCTCCGAGTCGGTCCACCAGGTCTTCAACGAGCTGGTGGTCGAGGGCGCCGAGCCGCCCGAGGTGATCCGCCAGGTGGCCCGGATGGCGGGCGCGCCGGTCGTCCTGGAGAACCTGGCCCACCAGGTGCTCGCCCACGACAGCGCCGGACGCCCCGAGGCCGAGCTGCTGGAGGACTGGGAGCGCCGCTCGCGCGGGGTCCGCCCGCCCGGCCGCACCGGCCACGACCCGCGCAGCGGCTGGCTGGTGACCACCGTCGGCGCCCGCGGCCAGGACTGGGGCCGGCTGGTCCTGGCCCTGGAGCCCGGCCCGCTGCCGGAGGGCCAGGCGCACCCGCACGCCATGCTGCTGGAGCGCGGCGCCTCCGCCCTGGCGCTCAACCGGCTGGTGGTGCGCGACCGGGAGAGCCTGGAGCGGCAGACCCACCGCACCCTGCTCTCCGGCATCCTCACCCACGCGCTCACCGTCTCCGAGGTGGCCCTGCGCGCCCAGGCCCTCGGCGTCCCGCTCGACGGCCGCCGACTGGTCGGCGTGGTGCTGCGCCAGCGCCGCGGGCCGATCCCCGCCGCGCTGGAGGCCCAGGCCCGGCTGCGCGACTTCACCGAACTGGCGGCCGGCGCGGTGCGGGCCAGCCGGCTCTCCGCCCTGGTCGGCGCGCTGGACGACGAGGGCGTCGGCCTGCTGATCGCGCTCGGCGCCCAGCAGGACGAGCACGCCGCCCTGGAGACCTTCTCCGCCACCCTGCGCCGGATGTCCGCCGAGGCCGGCCGGGAGGGCGCCGACGCCCCGGGCCCGGTGGTCGCGGTCGGCTCCTCGGTCGGCTCGGTCCGGGACGCCCGGCGCACCCTGCTGGAGGCCGCCCAGGTCGCCGACGCGGCCCTGCACGACGCGCCCGGCGGGGGCCGGACCGCCTCCTACTACCGGCTGCCGGACGTCCGGCTGCGCGGCCTGCTCCACCTGCTGCGCGACGACGCCCGCCTGCAGACGTACGTGGAACGGGAGTTGGGCCCGCTGCTGGCCCACGACGCGGAGCACAACGGCCAGTTGGTGCAGATGCTGCGGATCTACCTGGAGCAGGGCCGGAACAAGTCGGCGGCGGCCGACGCCGCCCACCTGTCCCGGCCGTCCTTCTACGACCGGCTGCACAAGGTCGAGCGGATCCTCGGCGTCGACCTCGACCAGGTGGAGTCCTGCCTGTCCCTGCACGTGGCGCTGCTCGCGCTGGACGCCGTGCGCCGGTAGCGCCGGTAGCGCCGGTGGCGCCGGTAGGTCCGGGGGGCCGAGGGGGTCACACCCCGGTGATGCGCCCCCAGACCTTGTGCAGCTCCGGCCGCTCGGCGGAGGTGACGTCCCGCATGCCGTGCAGCCGGGCGCGCATCTCCTCGGTCGGGAACACCAGCGGGTTCCCGGCGAGTTCGGCCTTGTCCTTGTCCCCGCTGTTCGCCAGCACCTCGCGGGCGGCCGGCACCGGGCAGATGTACTGGACGGCCGCGGCCAGTTCGGCGGCCACCTCGGGCTGGTAGTAGTAGTCGACCAGCAGCTCGGCGTTGCGCTTGTGGACGGCCCGGTTCGGGATCATCAGGCTCTCCGCCCACAGCTCGCCGCCCTCCTCCGGCACCACGAAGGCGATGTCCGGGTTCTCGGCGGTGAGTTGGACGGCGTCGCCGGAGTAGGCCTGGCAGGCGACCGCGGCACCGGAGGCGAGGTCGCTGGTGTAGTCGTTGCCGGTGAAGCGGCGGACGTGCCCGGTGTCGACCATCTTCTGCACCAGGTCCATCGCCTTGTGCGCGTCGTCGTCGCCGAACCGCGCGATGTCCGCGCCCTGGGAGAGCATCAGCAGCCCGAGCGCCTCGTCCAGCCCGGCGAACAGCGTGATCCGGCCCTTGAGGTCGGGCGCCCAGAGGTCGGCGGTGGACTTGAGCTCCCGGCCCAGCGCCTTGCGGTTGTACGCGATGCCGGTGATCCCGGACTGCCAGGGCACGCTGCGCCGGCGCCCCGGGTCGAAGACCGGGTTCGCCAGCTGCGGGTCCAGGTTGGCGGTGACGTTGGGCAGGTTGGCCCGGTCCATCGCCTGTACCCAGCCGAGCGAGACGTACCGCCCGGCCATCCAGTCGCTGATCACCATCAGGTCCCGGCCCGGGTCGGCGCCCTGGGTGAGCACCGGGCTGATCTTGCCGAAGAACTCGTCGTTGTCGTTGATGTCCTCGGTGTAGGTGACCGCGATCCCGGTCTTCTCGCTGAACGCGTCCAGGGTCGGGCGCTTCCCCTGGTCGTCGGTGTCGATGTACTGCGTCCAGTTGGAGAAGTTCAGCCGCATGTCGCGCTCCGAGCGGTCCGGCGCCGAGCGGCGGTCCTCGGCGACGTACGCGGACGGGATGCCGCAGCCGGTCAGCGTGCCGGCGCCGAGCAGCGCGGCCCCGCCGAGCACCGAACGTCGGCGTACGGCGGGAGAGGGGGAGGGTCGGCGGGTCGGGGTGGAGCTGCGGGACATGGGGGGCCTTCCGGAGCGTGGAACGGCCCCGGGAACACGCGGGTGCGCCCGGGGCCGTCCTGGTAGGTACGTCAGACGGTGTGCGCGTCGGCCAGCGACAGCACCTCGTCCAGCACCGCGAGGCCGGCCTTGGCCTCCTCCTCGGTGACGGTGCACGGCGGGACGACGTGGAAGCGGTTCATGTTGACGAACGGCCAGAGCCCGCGCTGCTTGCAGGCCGCGGCCAGCTCGGCCATCGGCGCGTTGGCGGCGCCCGCGGCGTTGTACGGGACCAGCGGCTCCCGGGTCTCCCGGTCCTTCACCAGGTCGAGCGCCCAGAACACGCCGAGGCCGCGCACCTCGCCGATCGAGGGGTGCCGCTCGGCCAGCGCGCGCAGGCCGGGGCCGAGCACCGTCTCGCCGATGTGCTTGGCGTTCTCGACGATGCCCTCCTCCGCCATGGCGTTGATCGTGGCCACCGCCGAGGCGCAGGCCAGCGGGTGCCCCGAGTAGGTGAGCCCGCCGGGGAACGGCCGCTCGGCGAAGGTCGCGGCGATCTCGGCGCTGATCGCCACGCCGCCCAGCGGGACGTAACCCGAGTTGACGCCCTTGGCGAAGGTCATCAGGTCCGGCACCACGCCCCAGTGGTCGGCGGCGAACCACTCGCCGGTGCGGCCGAAGCCGGCCATCACCTCGTCCAGGATGAACACGATCCCGTAGCGGTCGCAGATCTCCCGCACCCCGGCCAGGTAGCCCGGCGGCGGGATCAGGATGCCGGCGGTGCCGACCACCGTCTCCAGGATGACCGCGGCGACCGTGCCCGGTCCCTCGAAGGCGATCACCTGTTCCAGGTGCTCCAGCGCGCGCTCGCACTCCTGCGCCTCGTTCTCGGCGTGGAAGTTGGAGCGGTAGGCGTACGGGCCCCAGAAGTGCACCACGCCGGAGACGCCGGTCTCGTTGGCCCAGCGCCGCGGGTCGCCGGTGAGGGCGATCGCGTTGGCGGTGGCGCCGTGGTACGAGCGGTAGGTGGAGAGCACCTTCTGCCGGCCGGTGTGCAGCCGGGCCAGCCGGATGGCGTTCTCGACCGCCTCGGCGCCGCCGTTGGTGAAGAAGATCTTGTCCAGGTCGCCCGGGGTGCGCTCGGCGACCAGCCGGGCCGCCTCGCTGCGCGCCTCGACCGCGAAGCCGGGGGCGATGGTGCAGAGCTTCGCCGCCTGCTCCTGGATCGCGGCGACCACCTTCGGGTGCTGGTGGCCGATGTTGGTGTTGACCAACTGCGAGGAGAAGTCGAGGTAGCGGTTGCCGTCGTAGTCCCAGAAGTACGAGCCCTCGGCGCCGGCCACCGCGAGGGGGTCGATCAGCGCCTGGGCGGACCACGAGTGGAAGACGTGCGCGCGGTCGGTGGCCTTGACCGCCTGGCCGGCGGCTGAGTCAGCGGTGGGGATGCTCATGCCGGTAAGGCTAGGGCCGAGCGCCCCCGAAGTGCAGTTTCATCCTGTCAGCCGGACACGCGACCCGCCGACACGGTGCAAAGCGACAGGGCCCGGGTCGAAAAGACCCGGGCCCCTTGTCAGTTCAGACGACTTGTGCGCAGCCTCAGATGGCGGTCATGACGTGCTTCACCCGGGTGTAGTCCTCGAAGCCGTACGCCGACAGGTCCTTGCCGTAGCCGGACTTCTTGAAGCCGCCGTGCGGCATCTCGGCGACCAGCGGGATGTGGGTGTTGATCCAGACGCAGCCGAAGTCCAGGCGGCGGGACATCCGCATGGCGCGGGCGTGGTCCTTGGTCCACACCGAGGAGGCCAGCGCGAACTCGACGCCGTTGGCGTACTCGACGGCCTGCTCCTCGTCGGTGAACTTCTGCACGGTGATGACCGGGCCGAAGACCTCGTTCTGGATGATCTCGTCGTCCTGCAGCAGGCCGGAGACGACGGTCGGGGCGTAGAAGTAGCCCTTGTCGCCGACCCGGTGGCCACCGGCCTCGACCTTGGCGTGGGCGGGCAGCCGCTCGATGAAGCCGGCCACCTGCTTGAGCTGGTTGGCGTTGTTCAGCGGGCCGTACAGCACGTCCTCGTCGTCCACGCCGCCGGTCTTGGTCTCGGCCGCGGCCTTGGCCAGCGCCTCGACGAAGGCGTCGTGGATCGACTCGTGCACCAGTACGCGGGTGGCGGCGGTGCAGTCCTGGCCGGCGTTGAAGTAGCCCGCCACCGAGATGCCCTCGACGGCCTCGGCGATGTCGGCGTCCTCGAAGACCACGACCGGGGCCTTGCCGCCCAGCTCCAGGTGGACCCGCTTGACGTCCTTGGAGGCCGACTCGGCGACCTGGATGCCGGCCCGGACGGAGCCGGTGATGGAGGCCATCGCCGGGGTCCGGTGCTCGACCATCAGCTTGCCGGTCTCGCGGTCGCCGCAGATGACGTTGAAGACGCCGGCCGGCAGCTCCAGGTCCTTGAGGATGCCGCCGATGATCTCGGCCAGCAGCACGGTGGAGGCCGGGGTGGTGTCCGAGGGCTTGAGGACCACGGTGTTGCCCGCGGCGATGGCCGGGGCGAACTTCCAGACCGCCATCATCATCGGGTAGTTCCACGGCGCGACCTGGGCACAGACGCCGACCGGCTCGCGGCGGATGATCGAGGTCATCCCGTCCATGTACTCACCGGCGGCCTTGCCCTCCAGCATGCGGGCGGCACCGGCGAAGAAGCGGATCTGGTCCACCATCGGGCCGATCTCCTCGGAGAGGGTCAGCGCCCGGGGCTTGCCGGTGTTGCGCACCTCGGCGTCGACGATCTCGTCGGCCCGGGCCTCGACCGCGTCGGCGATCTTGAGCAGCAGCTTCTGCCGGGTGCTGGGGGTGGCGTCGCGCCAGACCGGGAAGGCGGCGGCGGCCGAGGCCATGGCCGCGTCCACGTCAGCGGCACCGGACAGCGGCGACGTCGCGTAGACCTCGCCGGTGGTCGGGTCGACGATGTCGAGCGTGCGGCCGTCTGCCGCGTCGACGAACTCACCGTTGATGTAGTTGCGCAGCGTGCGAAGGTCGCTCACGGGTCTCTCCTCGGTCTGGGCCTGCGGCATTGCAGATTCCGGCGCCATGGTACGTCGGCGGATCGGGCCTACGAAGGGTGCCGAGTGGCCCGGCCGGAGGCGGCGCGGTCCACTGGTGGCGGAATGCGCGCCGCCCTGCGGGGGCGCGCGCGTACCGTGCCAGGGTAGCCGGAAGACTGCTGGGATCGACAGCCTCTGTGCGCACACACGATGAAATCCGCATGGGATTTCCGGAAGCGCGACGAAATCAGCAGTTTCCACGCTTGCGAACACGGGAACGATCAGGCACAGTGGCCGCGTGGCCAACCGCGACCGGAACGCGAGTGTTCCCCTCGACGCCGCCTCCAAGGCGATCATCGAGCAGCTCCAGGAGGACGGGCGTCGCCCGTACGCCGCCATCGGCAAGGCCGTCGGCCTGTCGGAGGCAGCCGTACGGCAGCGCGTCCAGAAGCTGCTCGACCAAGGCGTGATGCAGATCGTCGCCGTCACGGACCCGCTCACCGTCGGCTTCACCCGCCAGGCGATGGTCGGCATCCGGGTCGAGGGCGACATCGAGCCCGTCGCCGACGCGCTGGCCGCCCTCGACGAGGTCGACTACGTCGTCTGCACCGCAGGCTCGTTCGATCTCCTGGCCGAACTGGTCTGCGAGGACGACGAGCACCTGCTCGAAATGATCAACAAGCGCATCCGCGCGCTTCCCGGCGTGCGGAGCACCGAGAGCTTCGTTTACCTGAAGCTCCGGAAACAGACCTACACCTGGGGCACCCGATGACAGCCGACCCGGCGCAGAAGGACCTTTCCAAGACCGCCTACGACCACCTGTGGATGCACTTCACCCGCATGTCGTCGTACGAGAACTCCCCCGTGCCGACCATCGTCAAGGGCGAGGGCACGTACATCTGGGACGACAAGGGCCGGAAGTACATCGACGGCCTGGCCGGCCTGTTCGTCGTGCAGGCCGGTCACGGCCGCACCGAGCTCGCCGAGGTCGCCGCCAAGCAGGCCAAGGAACTCGCGTTCTTCCCGATCTGGAGCTACGCGCACCCCAAGGCCGTCGAGCTGGCCGAGCGCCTGGCCAACTACGCCCCGGGCGACCTCAACAAGGTCTTCTTCTCCACCGGTGGCGGCGAGGCCGTCGAGACCGCTTGGAAGCTCGCCAAGCAGTACTTCAAGCTGATCGGCAAGCCGACCAAGTACAAGGTCATCTCCCGCGCCGTCGCCTACCACGGCACCCCGCAGGGCGCGCTGTCCATCACCGGTCTGCCGGGCCTCAAGGCCCCGTTCGAGCCGCTGGTGCCGGGCACCCACAAGGCCCCGAACACCAACATCTACCGCGCCCCCGCCTTCCTCGAAGGCCCGGACGGCACCGTCGACCCCGAGGCCTACGGCCGCTGGTGCGCCGACGAGATCGAGGTCGCCATCCTCAACGAGGGCGCCGAGACCGTCGCCGCCGTCTTCGTGGAGCCGGTGCAGAACGCCGGCGGCTGCTTCCCGCCGCCGCCCGGGTACTTCCAGCGCCTGCGCGAGATCTGCGACCGCCACGACGTGCTGCTGGTCTCGGACGAGGTCATCTGCGCCTTCGGCCGCCTCGGCACCATGTTCGGCGCCGACAAGTTCGGCTACGTGCCGGACATGATCACCTGCGCCAAGGGCATGACCTCGGGCTACTCCCCGATCGGCGCCACGATCATCTCGGACCGCATCGCCGAGCCGTTCTACAAGGGTGACAACACCTTCCTGCACGGCTACACCTTCGCCGGCCACCCGGTCTCCTCGGCCGTGGCGCTCGCCAACCTCGACATCTTCGAGCGCGAGGGCCTCAACCAGAAGGTCCTCGACAACGAGGCCGCCTTCCTGGGCACCCTGAACAAGCTGCGCGACCTGCCGATCGTCGGCGACGTCCGCGGCAACGGGTACTTCTACGGCATCGAGCTCGTCAAGGACAAGGTCACCAAGGAGACCTTCAACGACGACGAGGTCGAGCGCGTGCTCTACGGCTTCCTGTCGAAGGCCCTGTTCGACAACGGCCTGTACTGCCGCGCCGACGACCGTGGCGACCCGGTCATCCAGCTGGCCCCGCCGCTGATCTCCGACCAGTCGACCTTCGACGAGATCGAGCAGATCCTGCGGACCAGCCTCACCGACGCGTGGGCCAAGCTCTGATCCCCTGAGCCCTCTCCCCACCCTCCGCCGAAGGGCGGCCCCGCACCCGCGGGGCCGCCCTTCGGCGTTCCCGCCCCCGCCCGCCCCAGCCGCGGAACATCACAGTCGAACGACCAAACATGCCTGAATGCGGGTGATTTGCCCGTGATGGACCAGAGCGCCGCAACCCCGACCGGCCCCGGTCGTTCTAATCTGACGACTGTCATATCCCTGCGGCCACCCAGGATGGAACCTCATGTCAGCGGCACCGCCTGACAACGACGTGCTGTGGGCCCGAGGGATCGTCAAGTCCCACGACGGCACCCCCGCCCTGCGCGGCATCTCCATCGGCGTCCGCGAGGGCGAGGTGCTCGCCGTCACCGGCCCGCGCGGCTGCGGCAAGAGCACCCTGCTCGGCTGCCTCTCCGCCCAGCTCCCGGTCGACGAGGGCGAGGTCTGGTTCAACAGCTCCCCCGTCCACACCCTCGGCCGCGCCGGCCGCGAACGGCTGCGCCGCGACCGCTTCGGCTTCGTCGGCTCCGAACCGCACCTGGTGCCCGAACTCAGCGCCCGCGAGAACGTCGCCCTGCCGCTGCTGCTCGCCGGCGCCGGGAACAAGGCCGCCTACACCGCCGCCGACGAGTGGCTGGAACGCCTCGACGTCGGCGACATCTCCCGCCAACGCCCCGACCGGCTGGTCCAGAGCCAGCGCCAGCGGATCGCCGTGGCCCGCGCCCTCGCACCGCTGCCGCCCGTCGTCTTCGCCGACGACCCCACCGCCCCGCTGCACCGCGAGGCCGCCGACCAGGTCCTGCGGATACTGACCAGCGCGGCCCGCTCCCACCAGCTCACCCTCGTCCTGGCCACCTACGACCCCGAGCTCGTCCGGTTCGCGGACCGCGCCGTCGCCCTCGTCGACGGACGGCTCACCGCCCCCGCCGCCCCCGTCCCGCGCGGCACCCCCGCCCCGGGCACGGCCGGCGCCTCCGCCGTCACGGCCACCCGCCGCTGACGCCCAGTCGCTGCCAGAGCCGAGCCGCTGAAAGAGTCGACGTGTTCTACCTCCGTCTGGCCCGGGGCTACCGGGTGCCCGACCTCGGCCGCTGGCTGCTCACCGCACTGGCGGCCGCCGTCGTCGCCGCGTTCCTGCTGCGCTCCCTCGGCCGCGCGCTGAGCGACCCGCTCGGCGGCACCGACGCGCTGGCGCGGCTGCTCTGGTGCCTGCCGCCGCTCGCCGCCGTCGCCTGGTTCGCGGCCGTCGCCGCCCGCTCGGTGCCCGCCCGACGGCCCGAACGGATCGCCGGCCTCACCGCCGCCGGGGCCGGCTCCCGCCGGATCCGCACCCTGATCGCCGGCGAGGTCGCCCTCGCCTGCACCCTCGGCAGCGTGCTCACCCTGCTGCTCTTCCTGGTGCTGCGCAACGACATCGCCGGGCCCTCGCTCGCCCCCGACCTCGGCATGGGCGTGCCGCTGCCCCCCGCCGCACCGGTCACCCTGCTCGCCCTGGTCCCGCTCACCGCGGGCCTCGCCGCCGGCTGCTCGGTGCCCGTCGCCGAGACCCTGCCCGGCGGCCGCACCCACGGCCGGACCGGCTTCGGTCCGCTGCGGATCGCCGTACCGGTCGGACTCGTGGTGATCGGCGCCGCGCTCGAACTCATCGCGCTGCGGCCCGGCGCCCCCGCCGACGGCCGTCCGATCCACCTGCCCGCCGGACTCGGCAGCACCAGCACCGCTGCCCTCGGCGGCTGGGCCGCCGGCGCACTCGGCCTCGCCCTGCTCACCGGCCCGCTGCTCGCCTGGACCGGACGGCTGCTCGCCCTCGGCCGGCCCACCCCGCTGCGGCTGCTGGCCGGACGCGGCCTCACCGCCCAGGCCCGCCGGCTCGGCCCGCCGCTGGCCGTCCTCACCCTGGTCGTCGCCTTGGTGCTGACCACCGTCCGCTACTGGATCGGCACCCCCGACAGCGTCGACGCGCTGCCCGCCGTCGAGGCCTGCCTGGTGCTCGGCTGCACGGCCGCCGCGGTGATCGCCCGGCTCGCCGAGGTCCGCACCGACCGCCGGGAGATCACCGAGGCGCTGCTGCGCCTCGGTGCCTCGCCCCGGCTGCTGTTCGGCGCGATCGCGCTGCGCACCCTCGCGGTCGGCACCACGCTGCTGCTGACCGGCGGGGCGACCGCCGCGCTGGCGGCCGCCGGGCTGCGGTAGTTCCCGACCCGCTCGTCAGCCCGCCGCGGCGAGCTGACCGCAGGCGCCGTCGATCTCCTGGCCGCGGGTGTCGCGGACGGTGGTCGGCACGCCGTGCGACTGGAGCCGGCGGACGAACTCGCGCTCGTCCTCGGGCCGGGAGGCCGTCCACTTGGAACCCGGGGTCGGGTTCAGCGGGATCAGGTTGACGTGCACCCGGTGGTTCTTGATCAGCCGGCCGAGCAGGTCGGCACGCCAGGCCTGGTCGTTGATGTCCTTGATCAGCGCGTACTCGATGGAGATCCGGCGACCGGACTTCTCCGCGTAGTTCCACGCCGCGTCCAGCACCTCGGCGACCTTCCAGCGGGTGTTCACCGGGACCAGCTCGTCGCGCAGCTCGTCGTCCGGGGCGTGCAGCGACAGCGCCAGGCGGCAGCTGAGGCCCTCGTCGGCCAGCCGGTTCATCGCCGGGACGAGGCCGACCGTGGAGACCGTGATGCCGCGCTGGGACAGGCCGAAGCCGTCCGGCGCCGGGTCGGTCAGCCGACGGATCGAGGCCAGCACCCGGTTGTAGTTGGCCAGCGGCTCGCCCATGCCCATGAAGACCACGTTCGACAGCCGCGCCTCGCCGCCCGGGATCTCCCCGGCCTTGAGCGCGCGCATCCCGGCGGCGATCTGCTCGACGATCTCGCCGGTGGACAGGTTGCGGGTCAGCCCCGCCTGGCCGGTGGCGCAGAACGGGCAGTTCATGCCGCAGCCTGCCTGCGAGCTGATGCACATGGTGACCCGGTCCGGGTAGCGCATCAGCACGGACTCGACGAGCGTGCCGTCGAACAGCTTCCAGAGCGTCTTGCGGGTGGTGTCGTCGTCGCAGGACACGTGGCGCACCACCGACATCAGCTCGGGCAGCAGGCTCCCGGTGAGCTTCTCCCGGCTGGCGGCGGGGATGTCCGTCCAGTCCGCCGGGTCGTTCGACATCCGGCCGAAGTAGTGGTTGGAGAGCTGCTTGGCGCGGAACGGCTGCTCGCCCAGCTCGGCGACGGCCTCCTTGCGCTCGGCGGGGCTCAGATCGGCGAGGTGTCGCGGGGGCTTTGCGCCGCGCGGCGCGACAAAGGTGAGTTCTCCGGGCTTAGGCATGGTTGTTCCAGTGTCGCAGACGCGCGGGGGCCCCGGACGCCTGGCGTCCGGGGCCCCGCTGCGGATCCGCTGGTCAGCTCCCGACGAAGGCCGCCAGCAGCAGCCAGACCACCGGGGCGGTGGGCAGCAGCGAGTCCAGCCGGTCCATGATCCCGCCGTGGCCGGGCAGCAGCGTGCCCATGTCCTTGATCCCGAGGTCGCGCTTGATCATCGACTCGCCCAGGTCGCCCAGGGTCGCGGTGACGGCGGCGCAGCCGCCCAGGATCAGGCCCTGCCACCAGCTGCCGCCGTCGATGATCAGCTGCATCAGCACGGCGCCCGCCAGCATCGACAGGCCGATGCCGCCGGCCAGGCCCTCACGGGTCTTGCCGGGGCTGATCGTCGGGGCCAGCTTGGTCTTCCCGAACTTGTAGCCCACCGCGTAGGCGCCGGTGTCGCTGCAGATCGTGACGATCAGGAAGAGCACGATCCGCTGGGGGCCGTCGTCGGCCGCCAGCATCATCGCCACGAAGGTCGCCAGGAACGGCACGTAGAAGGCGGTGAACACCCCCGCCGTTATGTCCCGCAGGTAGTTCTCCGGCGGCTCGGCCATCCGCCAGACCATCACCGCCAGCCCGGTCAGCGCGAGCGAGGCCGCGGCCCACTCGACGCCGGCCCAGTAGCCGGTGGCGATCATGGCGATGCCGCCCACCAGCAGCGGCACCAGCGGCGCCTTGATCTGCTTGCGCTCGGACAGCCGGCTGGTCAGCTCCCAGACTCCGACCGAGGCCGCGGCCATCACGACGAACAGGAACAGCGCCTTCACCACGAACAGCGAGGCGATGATCACCACGCCGAGGCCCACCCCCACGCCTATGGCGGCCTGGAGGTTACGGCCGCCGCGCTGCTTGCGCGGCTCCGGCTGCGGGGCGGGCTGGGCGGCCACGGGTGTCTCCTGCCCTGGATGGGACGACGGCACGAAGGGGGGCTGCCCGGCCGCCCAGTGGCTCTGCGGCGGCGCGGGATGCACCGGAGCCCCCGGGTACGGCGGGGTGCCGTGGCCGGGGGCGGGGGTGACGTCGTCGGTTATCGCGCGCAGCACGACCGTCTCCGTCACACCGGGCGGCGCCGACTGGGGCTGCTCGTCCCGGAACAGCGGTCCGCCGGGTCGGCCGGCCTCCCGGGCCTGGTCCGCAGCGGGGTCGGTCGGGCGGCCCTCCGCGGCGTGCCGACCGGGGGCCGCGGGCTGACCGGGCGCCGCCGACCGGCCCCGGGGCGGGCCCTGGGCCGCACCGCCGGCCGGGCCGTGGGCCTGGCCCTGGGCCGGACCGTCGGCCGGCCCGCGGTCGGGCGCACCGGGGTGCGGGCCGGGGTCGGCCGGTACGGGAGGCATGACCTGAGTCTCCTCCGCGTCGCCGCCCCAGTACACCGGAGGCTGCTGCGAGTGATCCGAACGGAGGCCCTCGTCCCCCGGGACGGCATCCGGCCCGCCCTGGTGGGCGGCCCGGGCCCCCGGCTGACCGGGGTGCCCCGGGAAGGGCTGCGCCTCGACCGGCGCACCGGGGCCGGACCGGCCGGGGGCCGGCGGTCCCTGGACCGGCGCCGGCTGCTCGCCGTACCCCGGCGCCGGACTGGCCGGCTGCCGGGGTGCCTGCGGCTGCGGCGCCGGGCGGTAGGGCTGGAACTGCTGGTCGGACGGGCCCCAGTAGCCAGGGGCGTCAGGGGCGTCGTTCATCAGACCTCGAGCAGCTCGGCTTCCTTGTGCTTCAGCAGCTCGTCGACCTGGGCCACGTACTTGGCCGTGGTGTCGTCGAGCTCCTTCTCGGCGCGGCGGCCGTCGTCCTCGCCGACCTCGCCGTCCTTGACCAGCTTGTCGATGGCGTCCTTGGCCTTGCGGCGGACGGCGCGGATCGAGACCTTGGCGTCCTCGCCCTTGGTCCGGGCGATCTTGATGAACTCCCGGCGGCGCTCCTCGGTCAGCTCCGGCAGCACCACCCGGATGATGGAGCCGTCGTTCGACGGGTTGACGCCCAGGTCGGAGTCGCGGATCGCCTGCTCGATGGCCTTCAGCGCGGTCTTGTCGAACGGCGAGACGACCGCCATGCGCGGCTCCGGCACCGAGAACGAGGCCAGCTGGTTGATCGGCGTGATGGCGCCGTAGTACTCGGCGACGATCTTGGCGAACATCGCCGGGTGGGCACGGCCGGTGCGGATCGCCGCGAGGTCGTCCTTCGCGACGGCGACGGCCTTCTCCATCTTCTCCTCGGCCTCGAGGAGGGTCTCTTCGATCACTGTGATCTCCCTGTCCGGTTCATCTGCTGTTGTCCCGACCGGCGTCGGCATCGGGGCCGGTCGCGGCGGACGCCGTCCCGTACGGCGGGTTGCTGCTCAGGCCCGGACAGAATCCTGGCTGATGAGTGTGCCGATCTTCTCACTCTTCACCGCACGCGCGATATTGCCCTCCGCCAGCAGTTCGAAGACCAGCATCGGGAGGTTGTTGTCCTTGCACAGGGTGATCGCGGTGAGGTCGGCGACCTTGAGGTCGCGCGCGATGACCTCGGAGTACTCCAGCGCGTCGAACTTCACCGCGTCCGGGTTGGTCCGGGGGTCGGAGTCGTAGACGCCGTCCACGCCGTTCTTGCCCATCAGCAGGACGTCGGCGTGGATCTCCAGGGCGCGCTGGACGGCCGTGGTGTCGGTGGAGAAGTACGGCATGCCCATACCGGCGCCGAAGATCACCACACGGCCCTTCTCCAGGTGCCGGACGGCCCGCAGCGGCAGGTACGGCTCGGCGACCTGGCCCATGGTGATGGCGGTCTGGACCCGGGTCTCGATGCCTTCCTTGACCAGGAAGTCCTGCAGCGCCAGGCAGTTCATGACGGTGCCGAGCATGCCCATGTAGTCGGAGCGGGCCCGGTCCATGCCGCGGACCTGGAGCTCGGCCCCGCGGAAGAAGTTTCCGCCGCCGATGACCACCGCGACCTCGGTACCGGCGCGGACGACCGTGGCGATCTCACGGGCGATCGCATGCACGACGTCCGGGTCGACGCCGAGCCCGCCGCCACCGGCGAAGGCTTCACCGGACAGCTTGAGCAGCACCCGGCGGCGCGAGCCCGCCTTGGGGTCCTGCGCGGTCTCCTGCGTCTCCTGCATGGACTTCTCCTTTATTGCACCTGCTGGCTCACAGGCCTGGGCGTGCGGATGCCCGGCCTGCGTGTACACGAGAGGAGGCCACTGCCGCGGGAACCGGTTCGGTGTCCTGCACGGCAATGGCCTCCTCGTCGTTCATGGTGCCGACACGGCCCGCCCATGGACGGTTGGCGCTGGGTGAGCCCGTTCGGCGATCCGCCCGCCCTGGTCAGCGGGCAGCGGCGGTTCCCAGCCTAGAGGGGCCGGGGACCGGGTGGAACGTGGCTCAGGCGCCGACGCGGAAGCGGGCGAAGCGCTTGAGGGCGACGCCGTTCTCCTCGAGGACCTTGGCGACGGTCTTCTTGTTGTCCTTGGCGAAGGCCTGCTCCAGGACGGAGTTCTCCTTCACGAAGCCGGTGACGCGGCCCTCGACGATCTTCGGCAGGGCGGCCTCCGGCTTGCCCTCCTCGCGAGCGGTGGCCTCGGCGACGCGACGCTCGTTCTCGAGGTCCTCGGCCGGGATGTCCTCGCGGGACAGGAACTTCGGCGCGAAGGCGGCGATGTGCTGCGCGACGTCCTTGGCGACCTCGGCGTTCTCCTTGTCCAGCTCGACCAGGACGCCGACGGCCGGCGGCAGGTCGGGGCTGGTCTTGTGGAGGTAGACCGCGACGAAGCCGTCACCGTCGAACTGCGCGAAGCGACGGAAGACGATCTTCTCGCCCAGGGTCGCGTTGGCCTCGTCCACGAACTGCTGGACGGTCTTGCCGGCCTCGATCTCGGAAGCCAGGGCGGCGTCCAGGTCGGCCGGGGCGGTCTTGGCGACGTGGGCGGCGATCGCGTCGGCGACCTCGACGAACTTCTCGCCCTTGGCGACGAAGTCGGTCTCGCAGTTCAGCTCGACCAGAACGCCGGACTTCTTGTCCTCGGCGATCAGCGCGGCGACGGCGCCGTTGGAGGCGTCACGGCCCTCGCGCTTGGCAACGCCCTTCTGGCCCTTGATGCGCAGGAGCTCGACGGCCTTCTCGACGTTGCCCTCGGCCTCGTCCAGGGCCTTCTTGCAGTCCATCATGCCGGCGCCGGTGAGCTCACGGAGCTTCTTGACGTCCGCGGCGGTGAAGTTCGCCATGGTGTGAATCTCTTCTCGCGTCTCGCGTGTCTGCGTGGAGTGGCGCCGGGACCGATGTTTCGGTCCCGGCGCGGGAGAGAGGGGCACCTGCCGGTGGTGTACCGGCGAGTGCCCCTCACCCTTGGTACGTCAGGCCTGCTCGGCCGGAGCCTCGGTGGCCGGGGCCTCAGCGGCCGGAGCCTCGTCAGCGGGGGCCTCGGCCTCGGCGGCGGCGGGGGCCTCCTCGGCCTTCTTCTCGCCCTCGATGAGGTCCTTCTCCCAGTCGGCCAGCGGCTGGTCGGCGCCCGGCTCGGCCTTGGTGTCGCCCTTGGCGACACCGGCGCGGGACTTCAGGCCCTCGGCCACGGCGTCGGCGATCACGCGGGTCAGCAGGGTGACGGAGCGGATCGCGTCGTCGTTGCCCGGGATCTTGTAGTCGACCTCGTCGGGGTCACAGTTGGTGTCGAGGATGGCGACGACCGGGATGTTGAGCTTCCGGGCCTCGCCGACCGCGATGTGCTCCTTCTTGGTGTCCACGATCCAGACAGCGCTGGGAACGCGCTGCATGTCGCGGATACCGCCGAGGGTCTTCTCCAGCTTGTCGTGCTCGCGCTGGAGGACCAGGAGCTCCTTCTTGGTGAGGCCGGAACCGGCCACGTCCGAGAAGTCCAGCTCGCCGAGCTCCTTCAGGCGCTGCAGACGCTTGTAGACGGTCGAGAAGTTGGTCAGCATGCCGCCGAGCCAGCGCTGGTTCACGTAGGGCATGCCCACGCGGGTGGCCTGCTCGGCGATGGCCTCCTGGGCCTGCTTCTTCGTGCCGACGAAGAGGACGCTGCCGCCGTGGGCAACGGTCTCCTTGATGAACTCGAAGGCGCGGTCGATGTAGTTCAGCGACTGCAGCAGGTCGATGATGTAGATGCCGTTGCGCTCGGTGATGATGAAGCGCTTCATCTTCGGGTTCCAGCGGCGGGTCTGGTGACCGAAGTGGACGCCGCTCTCAAGCAGCTCCCGCATCGTGACGACGGCCATTGCCGTGCTCCTCAGGTGTTACGGCCCGACTGTGGCGGCCCGCGGGAAGTTCTCCCTCGGGCGATTGCCTACGGCCGGGTCAGTCTCGGTTGTCCGTGGCGGCCAGGTGACAGCCACGCCTGACGCCCCGATCGTGCCGAGCCGCTTCCACCCGCTCGGTCCGGGGACCGGTCGGGCTCGGCGGACCGAGCGGCACTCGCACCTGGCGGCGCTGCGGATGAACCGCATCCGACCACCGGTGGCGGGGCGTGCGAAGTCGACCCGGTGGACCGGGTCGCGTGTGAAGTGTACGGGAAGCGCCGAGCCGCGAGCGACTTCACGGGCGTCCGGGGGCCTGCGGGCGGACTGCGCACGGGCTGCCGATGGCCTGGGGGAAGCCCGGGAAACGGCGGCGGCGGACGGGGCCGCAGCGGCCGGCGGACGCTTGCCGGCTGGTCGGCCCACTGCCCGCCCACCAGCCCCCGCATGCCGTCCGTACACCGGATGGCGGCACCCGTACACCCGTCGGGGGGACGGCGGCCGGCGGCGGGGGCGGTTTGTCCACAGGAATCCGGAAGCGGGTGGTCTGGGAGGCGGGGCGCGGCCAGTCTCGGGGCATGACTGGGCGCAGCGGGGTTCTACGGGGTTGGGTTCGAGGGAGTGGGGTTCGAGGGAGTGGGGTTCGACGGACGGCCACCGGGGCGGGCCGGAGGATGGGGCGGGGGATCGTGCTGGGGGTGGTGCTCGCCCTGCTGGGGAGTGCGGGGGTGGTACGCGCCTCGGCGGACGACGGGATCACACCGGGCGGGGGTTCCGGCCACGGGCCGGCGCGGGCCTGGCCGGTGGGCGGGCCCGGCGGGGTGCTGGGGCGCTTCGAGCCGCCGGCGAAGCCCTGGGCAGCCGGCCACCGGGGCGTGGACCTCGCCGCCGGGCCCGGGGTGGAGGTGCGGGCGGCGGCGGCCGGGGTGGTCGCGTTCTCCGGGCTGGTGGCGGGGCGGCCGGTGGTGACCGTGCTCCATCCCGGTTCCGGGGCTCCCCCGCTGCGGACCACCTACCTCCCCGTCACCGGCACCCTCCCGGTCGGCGCCGAGGTGGCCGCCGGGCAGGTCATCGGACGGCTCACCCCGGACGGGCGGCACTGCGGCGCACGGGACTGCCTGCACTGGGGGCTGTTGCGCGGCAACCGCTACCTCGATCCACTGGCCCTGCTCGGCACGGGGCGGGCCCGCCTGCTGCCACTGGGCGGTACGTGACGGCTCGGGCCGCGCGGAACGGGTCTGGCCGGACTGCTCGGGCCGGGCCGCTCGGGCTCGGCGGCTCGGGTCGGGCCGCTCGCGCCGGACTGCTCAGGTCCGGTCGAGGCCGTGCAGTGCCAGGGCGACGGCGGCATCGGCAACCGCCTCGGGGGACTCGACCGGGCAGCCCCCGCGGTCCCCGGCAGCGAGTTGCTCGGTCCGGCGGACGGCCGCCTCGACGACCCCCTGCAGCAGTGCCGCGGCGAGCCGGGGCTGGTCGTGGCCGAGGTCCTCCAGGGCCCGGACGACCAGTCCGACGAGCCCGCCGTGCGCCGCCCGGATGCGCTCCCGCGCGGCCTCGTCCAGTTCCAGCGCCGAGATGGCGGTGACCGCCCGGTGCCTCGGGTCCCCGTCCAGCGCCAGCTGGCCCCGGACGTACGCCTCGATCCGCTCGGCGGCGGTCTCGCAACTCGCCATCCCGGCCTCGATCTCGGCCGCCCAGAGCGGGAAGTCCACCTCGCACAGTGCCTCGACCACGGCGGCACGGGAGCGGAAGTACTCGTAGACCGAGGAGCGCGCCAGCCCGGTACGGGCGGCGAGCGACGGGAAGGTCAGGGCCTCCATACCGCCCTCGGTGAGCAGGGTGCGGGCAGCGTCCAGGAGGGCTGCCCGCTGCAGCTGGCGATGCTCGGCCACCGTGGCCGCTCGGATCTTCGGCACGGACCCACTGTACGGAGCCCTACTCGCGACCGGAACGGCGCCGCGCATTCGGGCGAGGAGCGGGCCCGGCGGGCGGCTCCGACGCCCGCTACCGGATGTCCGAGAGCTTGGCCCGCAGCTGGAGGACGGACTTGGTGTGGATCTGGCTCACCCGGCTCTCCGTCACCCCCAGCACCTGTCCGATCTCGGCGAGGGTGAGGCCCTCGTAGTAGTAGAGCGTCACCACGGTCTTCTCCCGCTCGGGGAGGGTGTTGACCGCCTGGGCCAGCAGTCGGCGCAGCTCGCGGTCCTCGGCCACCTCGACCGGGTCGTCCGCGCCGTGGTCCTCCAGGGTGTCCACCAGGCTGAGCCGGTCGCCGCCCTCCCCCACCGGGTGCAGCAGTTCGTCCAGGGCCACCACGTTGGCGAGCGACAGCTGGCTGAAGATCGCGTGCAGATCCTCGATCGCGATGCCCATCTCGGCCGCGACCTCGGGCTCGTGCGGCGTCCGGCGCAGCCGGGCCTCCAGCGTCGCGTACGTCCGCTCGACGGCCTTCGCCTTCTGCCGGACCGAGCGGGGGATCCAGTCCAGGGCGCGCAGCTCGTCGATGATCGCGCCGCGGATGCGGCTGATCGCGTAGGTCTCGAACTTGATGGCGCGGTCGATGTCGAACTTCTCGATCGCGTCGATCAGCCCGAAGACCCCGGAGGAGACGAAGTCGGCCTGCTCGACATTGGAGGGCAGGCCGACCCCGACCCTCCCCGCCACGTACTTGACGAGTGGTGAGTAATGGAGGATCAGCTGCTCGCGCAGCCGCTGGTCGCCCGTCTCCTTGTAGGAGCGCCAGAGCTCTTCGAGCGCGCTGCGCGCCACGGGTGGGGAGGTGGCGTCCGGCGTGGGGGCGCTCGAAGGCAACCGGGGGGCGCTGGTGACGGCCACACCCCCCGGCGCGTCCGCCTCGTCGAGCGCCCCGGTGCCGTGGACCGTCTCGACCGCGTGGGCGGCGTCGGCATGCTGGACCGGGTCGGCGTCCCTGGCCGTGTCCGCCGGCTGGCCCGGCACCACCGTCGGCCTGCCGCCCTGACGCGACAGGCCTCCCATCGTCCCCGCCGACTTGGGCGGGAACTCGGTCGCGGGGCGCCGCTCGGTCCGCGGCCCTCCCGCGGACCGAGCGCCACCGGTCACTCTGTGTCCGGGAATGTGTGTGGGCATACGTAGGTCTGCGCCGTTCTGCCGAGTCATGTGCTGATAGGGAAGGCATGTGGAGCGTAGCGTGACCGACTCACTGCAAAGCGCTACCGCCACTCGGTCGTCCCCCGATCCGGTGGCGTTCACCCATCGGATCCGGGCACACGAGCGGAAGGGCCGGATCAGCAGGTCAGCCGGACTGTTCCGGCCCGCTCTTCCCCGGGCGCACCCGTGTTCGCACTCCCGGCGATCACCTCCTCCGTACCACGCGCCAGTGCGCGCCGTGTCGCTCCACGAAGCCGAGCGAGACCAACTCGTAGAGCCGCTGCAGGACTTCGTCCGGCGGAAGACCGGACTGACGGGCCAACCGCTCGACCGGAGCGCCCTCGGCCGTGGCCGGGACGGCCTCCAGTACCCGGGCCACCGGCGGCTCCAGCAAGTCCCTCGGCAGCACCGGGCCGCTGCGCTGCGGGGCCAGGTCGTCCCCGATCGCCCCGACCAGCTCGGCGATCTCGGCCGCGTCGGTGACCAGCGTGGCGCCGCCGCTGCGGATCAGGGCGTGCACCCCGGCGGACAGCTCCGAGGTGACGGGGCCGGCGACACCCATGGTGTGGCGGTTGAGGTCCCGCGCCCGTCTGGCCGTGCTCAGGGCGCCGCTGCGCAGGGCCGCCTCGACCACCACGGTGCCCCTGGTCAGCGCCGCGATGACCCGGTTGCGGAGCACGAAGCGGAACCGGTTCGGATGCTCGCCGGGCGGGAGCTCACTGACCAGCAGGCCCTGCACGCCGATCCGCCGGATCAGTTCGGCGTTCCCCTTCGGGTAGGCCACGTCGACCCCGCAGGCGAGCACCGCGAGGGTCATCCCGCCGACGGCCAGCGCTCCTCGGTGGGCCGCCGCGTCGATCCCGTACGCGGCTCCGGACACCACGACCCAGCCGCGCTCGGCCAGTTGGGCCGAGAGCTCCCCGGCGACGTGCGCGCCGTAGGCCGTGCAGGCGCGGGAGCCCACCACCGCAACCGAGCGCAGGGCGAGCAGCCGCAGTGAACCGGTGCCGGCGGTCCACAGCCCGATCGGGCGTCCGTCGCCCAGGTCGTCCAGTTGACTGGGCCATTCCGTGTCCCCCGGAATGATGAAGCGTCCACCGACGTCCCGTACCCGTTTCAGGTCGACCGTCGGGTCGAGGCCCGGAAGTCGTGCCTGGTAGGCGGCCAGCCGGGCGGTGTCCAGCCCGGGGTGGTCGGGGACGGCGCCCTCCCGGATCGCCCGCACCACCTCCACGGCGGGGAGTTCGCCGAGCCAGCGGCCGACCACGGCGTCACCCGGTTCGCTGAGCCGGTTGAGCAGCACGCGGGCGAGGCGCTCCGGTTCGGGCGCGGCCGGCGGACCGCTCCCGTCCGGGTGGGGTGCTCGGGGGTGCCGCAACAGCTGGTTCATGCCGCCTCCTCGTCCTTCGCCGGGGGCTCCGGGGGCTCCGGGGCCTCCGGGGGCTCCGGGGCTTCCGGGGGCTCCGGCCGTGCTCCGGGCCAGTCGTCGTCGGGGCCGCTCCGGCGCTGGGCCGGGATGCCCCCGAGCCGGCCGTACGGGCGCTCGGGCAGCGGCAGCCCCTGCTCGACGCCGGTGCGCAGGACCAGGGCGGTGCGCACGTCCCGCTGGTCCGGTCGGTCGCGGCCGGCCAGATCGGCGACCGTCCAGGCGACCCGGAGCACCCGGTCCAGGCCGCGGGCGGTCAGCAGTCCGCGCTCCAACTGCCGTGCGACGTCGTTGAGCGCGCCGGCCGCGAGCTGCCAGCGGGTGCGCAGTTCATGGCCCGGCACCTCCGCGTTGGTCCGCCACGGGGTGTGCGCCAGCCGGGCGGCCGCCCGTTCCCGCGCGGCCAGCACCCGGGCCGCGACGGTCTCGGTGGTCTCCGCCGTGGTGTCCCGCTCCATGAGTTCGATCCTGGTCACCGGGGCGACCTGGACCTGGAGGTCGACCCGGTCCAGCAGCGGCCCGGAGAGCCGCCCCTGGTACCGGCTGACCATGACCGGAGTGCACTCGCAGCCCTCGCCCCGCCGTGAGTACCGGCCGCACGGACACGGGTTGGCGGCCAGGCAGAGCAGGAACCGGGCCGGGAGCCGGAGTGATCCGGCCGAGCGGGCGATCACCACCTCGCCCGACTCCAGCGGCTGGCGCAGCGCGTCCAGCACCCGCACGGGGAACTCGGGCGCCTCGTCCAGGAAGAGCACGCCCCGGTGGGCGAGGGAGACCGCCCCCGGCCTCGGCAGGCCGCTGCCGCCGCCGACGATCGCGGGCATCGTGGTGGAGTGGTGCGGCGCGCAGTAGGGCGCGGTGTCGATCAGCGGACGCCCCGCCGGGAGCAGGCCCGCCACCGAGTGGACGGCGGTGACCTCCAGCGACTCCTTCTGGGTCAGCGGCGGGAGCAGCGCGGGCAGCCGCTCCGCGAGCATCGTCTTGCCCGCGCCCGGTGGCCCCTTGAGGTAGAGGTGGTGGCCTCCGGCGGCGGCGATCTCCAGGGCTCGCCGGGCCTCGTACTGGCCGGCCACGTCGGCCATGTCGAGGCGCAGGGCCCGGTCGTCGGGCAGGCCCCGGACTCCCGCGCTGGGCAGCATCAGGCCGGCCATGAGCGGATCCGGTCGGCCGCCGATCGGGTCGGGCGGCTCCTCCGGCGCCGTCGCACCGGTCAGGGTGGCGACCAGCTGGCGCAGGCTGCGCACCCCGATCACCGTCACCCCCGGCACGAGCGAGGCCTCGGGCGCCGTCTGCTCGGCGACCACGACCCGCTCGTACCCGGCGTCGGCGGCGGCCAGCACCGAGGGCAGCACCCCGCGGACCGGCCGCACCCGGCCGTCCAGCCCCAGCTCGCCGATCAGCAGCAGGTCGGCGATCGAGGACGGGTCGAGCCGTTCGGCGGCGGCCAGCACGGCGCAGGCCACCGCGAGGTCGAATCAGAGAGTGAGACAGTTCTTTCGTCGACAGGAACAGCGCCGACGAAAACGGCCCGACAGGGGTCTCTGACCTCCCCTATCGGGCCTGACCGAGCTCACCTGACTGAACCAGGGAGACCAGCTGTGTTGCAGCTTCTCATGTCCGGTGCCCGCCGTGTAGGCGAGAGCCCCGCCCGATTCCGTGGTATCGCCCGGGCCATCCGCTCGGCGGTCAACCCGGCCTCGCTCTTCACCACCGCCGCCGTTCCGGCGCTGGCCCCGACGGTGCCCGCCGAGATCACCGGCGAGTACACGCCGGACGAGATGCCGGCCGCCGAGGCCATCGAGGCCGCCGCCCGCTCCTACTACCACGCCGCCGACCAGGCCCGCCGCTCCGACCGCGCCAAGCGCGCCGCGAAGAAGGTCCTCGACCGTCTCCCCGCCGGCGTCTACTCCGGCTGGTCCGTCGAGCGCGTGCCGTCCGGCCGGGAGACCGTCGACCTGAACGCGGTGCGCGCCATCTTCAAGGCCCACGGCCTGGGCGCCGTGCCGATGAAGCAGTCGGCGCCGTCGCTGAAGGTCACCCTGGTCGAGGTGCCGGTGCTCGCCGAGGCGGTGGCGGCATGACCACCGTCGCCCTCCCGCCGGCGTTCACCGGGACGCCCGAGCAGATCCTCACCGACATCCTCGCCACCTACGAGAAGCGGGTCGTCGGCTACATCGCGGCCCACCTGGCCCGTCAGGACTGGCAGCTCGCCGAGGACCTCACCCAGGACACCTTCGTGCACCTGTGGCGGTACCACATCAGCCGCGGCGTCCCCCTCGACGAGCGGGTGTTCGGACTCCTCACCCGGATCGCCCGGCAGATGATCTGCCACCACCTGCGCCGCATGCGGAGCCACGAGGTGGCCCTCGACTTCACGGACCCCCGTATTCGCGTCGCCCGCATGATGGCCGCCTCGCCGATCGACGTCCCGCACCTGGCGGGTCTGTACGCCGAGCTGGAGGAAGCCAAGTCGCGGTTGGCCGAGGCCGCGCGGCGGTACCGGGCGGCGGCCGGCGATGACGCCATGGCTCGCCGGTCGGTGTCCAACGCGGTCCGGCCCGAGGCGGTCGGGCGGTGTGCTGCGCGGGCGGCGGCGACGAGCGCCACGCTCTCGGTGAGGCTCGCCGAGTTCTCGGCGGCGGCTATGCGGGTCGCTCGGGCTCGCGCCGCTTGGAACGCCGCGGCCCAGGAGTGCACCGCGCTGGCGGGTGCCCGGTGAGCGAGAACAAGAGGACGGCGCCCGAGGAGAGCGTCCTGCCGGCAGTCGCGGCGCTGCACGTCTTCCTCGCCGCCCATCCCGGCCTGGCCGCGCTGCCGGCGTACTGGATGGCCGAGTCGAACGACATCTCGTTCGCGTTCCGGGGCACCGACCCGCAGCGCCGCACGGACATCGAGGCCATCGCGAAGGGCTTCAGCGTCGAGGTCGAGGACGGCGGCAGGGTGGAGTCCAGGGACGGCGGGTGGGTCCAGTTCCTGTACGTCCACGCGGCGCTGCACGGGATCCCGGTGTTCGGGTCGGCTCGCCTCGCGGTCGATGGGCCGGAGGCGGAGCGGTGAGCCGCCCGTCGAAGGTGCCTCGGCCGACCGAGGACGCCGCCCTCGCCCGGGTCCGTGAGTGCCGGGTCCCGTCGTCGGCGATGCTGCTGAGGCACCTCGCCGTGGCGGTTCGTCGGCGGGACCGGCTGGCGGTTCTGCTGATCCGCAAGCTGCTGGACCGTGCGAGCGGATTGGCTGTGCCGGCCTAACGAACGGCTGTGCCCCGGCCGGTTGGGTCGGCCAGGGCACAGCTCCCGCAGGGTCAGGAGGTGTAGAAGTCGGCCGATGCGGGCTGCACCGGCCACTTCGCCTCACCGCGGCGGGTCATCGGGTAGCGGATCGAGAACACCTCGGCGCTGAACCTGATGTCGTTGACCTCGACGACCAGCTGCTTCCCGTCGACCTTGACGGTCGAGGTCCGGATGACCCGCAGGAGCGGGACGCCGGGCGGCATCAGCAGTGCTGCCGTCTCGGCCGGGCTGGGGGTGATCGCGGTGATCTCCTCCTCCCAGCTGATGGGCTGCTGTGCCCACTCCTCGATGCGGTCGTAGATCCCGCCGAGGCCGGAGTTTCCGGCGATGACGGGGACGGCCGCGACGGCGTCGGGGTGCAGGTAGCTGTCGGTCAGCTGACGGTAGGCCGGCACGTCGGGGTCGCCGTTGATCCGCTTGCGGGCCACGACGGGGGTCCCGGGCTCGACGCCGAGGTAGCCCGCGATGTCGGCCGGCACCGGTTCTTCGCCGACCTCGGTGCGGGTGCCCTCGATGAGGCGCCAGTGCTGGACGTTGGCTCCGGAGTAGTAGCCGAGGTTGTCTCGCTCCATGGCCCTGGCTCGGACCATGCGGGTGGTGGGCCTCTGGCGCACGAAGGTTCCGGCGCGGCCGCCCTTGTACTCGACCAGGCCCTCGTTCTTCAGGATCGTGAGCGCCTGGCGGGCCGTCTGGCGGTTGACGCCGTGCTCGTCGACGAGGGCTTCCATCGTGGGAAGCCGGTCGCCGGGCTGGAGTTCGCCGCTGTGGATGCGTTCACGCAGGCCAGCTGCGATCTCCTCTGCGGATCGTGGCATTGGGGGTTCCTCTCAGTCGGTCCCCGGTGGGGCAACCCAAGCTTACGTGCTAGCACGTTCCCCTTGACGGCGACGGCCACCCTGAGCCACCATCAGATTACCGATTAGGTGCTAGCACCTAACTGTTTCGGAGTGGCTTCGCCATCCCAGAATCCGTCCGCCTCCTCTGCGGACGGTCCGCTCAACCATCCATCCCAGAAGGGCTTATTCGCCATGCCCAGCATCAACGGATCCGAGAAGCGGGGTGAGCCCACCGCCCCCTGCCGGAGCCTCGACGACCTCAGCGTCTTCTTCCCGCAGACCGACGGCTCCAACTTCCGCCACCCCACCGCCCGCGAGCGCATCGCCCTCCGGGTGTGCGCCACCTGCCCGCTCGCCCGCCGCGCCGCCTGCCTCGACGAGGCCCTGAGCTTCCCCCTCGACGACCAGTACGGCGTCGTTGGCGGGACCACCGCCATCCAGCGCAAGACCATCATCCGCGGCCGGCAGGCCGCCAAGCTGATCGGAGTCGCCGCGTGAACGCCTACCACCGCCACGACCGCCTCTACCCGTCGGTCATGCACTACTCGACCGGGCAGCGGATCCAGATCCTGCTGGAGCTGGCGTCCACCGCCCTGTCGACCCGGAGCTCCGCGCAGGCCGATCTGCAGCGCGGCCCGAAGGGCCTGACGGACGACGACTGGTGCGAGCGGCAGGATCGGGAGGCCCGCGCCGAGCGCCAGGTCGACGAGTACGCGGAGCGCATCGCCCACCTGTACGGCTACACCCCCAGGGACGGTGCCTGCGAGGAGTGCGCCGCGGTCGAGGCCGAGTTCCCCACCGCCGAGCTGGTCCGGGGTCGGATGGAGGACGCCTCCGCCGCGCTGAGGACCTGGGAGGCGTCGCGGGTAGACCTGACCGCCCGCCCGGTCGGCATGACGGGCGACGAGTGGCGCCGGATCCGGGTCCGCGCGATCCAGGACGAGGCCATGGTCGAGGACCAGGCGGACAAGATCGCGGCCCTGTTCGGCTACGGCCCGAGGGACGGTGCCCGGTGACCGCGCACCCGATGCTCGACCAGGCGCTCGCCAACGTCCGTGCCCGGCTCACCGTCGGCTGGCCGCTGCTGGTCCTGGCCCTCGCCCTCTACGCGCCGGCCGACGGCCTGACCCGGATCGTCCTGCTCGCGGTCGGCGCCTTCCTGGCGACCGCCCGGGTGCCGGCCGCCCCGGCTGGCAAGCCGAGGAAGACCACCTCCCCGACCACGACCCCGAAGGTCGCCCCGACGGTCCCGCCGCATCGCAAGGGTGGTGAGGAGAAGTGAGCTTCTACACCGAGCGCCGCAAGGACAAGGCCGCCGAGCGGGCCGAGGCCCGGCAGGACCTGGCCGCGGAGAGGGCGGAGGCCCGCAAGGACGCCGACGCCGAGCGCCGCCGCCAGGCCGCGGACCGCAAGGAGCGCGACCAGCGCAAGGCAGAGGCCCGCAGCAAGCGGGCCGCGAAGGTCGCCCGGCTGACCGGCTGGGTCCGGGCCGACCCCGCGAGGGCGTTCGTCCGCCTGGTCCAGGTCTGCTCGATCGTCCCGGCGGTCGTCTCGCAGGTCGGTGCCCTCACCGACGCCACGGTCTTCGTGCTGATGGCCGCGCTGCTGGCGACCATGCTGGAGGGCCTGGCCTGGGCCCTGGTCGCGATGGGCTCGAAGGCCGAGGGCGAGCGGTCGACCCGGACCTACCGGGCGGGTGCCTGGGTGGCCGGCGCGATCGCGGGAGCCATCAACTTCGCCCACGGCTGGAGCCAGTACACCGAGCACCGGTGGGTGGCGGTCGTGCTCGCGCTGTCCTCGGTCGCGGCGGTGTGGATCACCGATCTCCAGACCCACGGGGGCAAGGGGCCCACCAAGGCGGAGAAGCAGGCCGCCGTCGAGCGGGCCGCGCACGCCAAGGCCAGGGCCGCACACCACCCCGAGGTCATGGAGGTCGCCGAACGGCTGCTGTCCGCGAGCCCGTTCGGCGCGCTGAACCCGGACGACGCCTGGCAGACCGCGTGGCACTACGTCCACGGTGTCGCGGTCACCGGAGTGACCTCCGACCTGATCGCCGCCCAGCTCCAGGCCCAGGCCCGGGTGACCGAGGTCGCTGTCCCCAGGCCGGTCACCGTGGACCCGGACATGCCGCCGGACCCCTTCCTCGACGACGAGGACTCGGTCTACCGGGCCGCTGTTCCCGAGGCGCTGGAAGCCGCGTCCCGCTGGCGCCTGGAGAACCCGGAATCCCTTGGGGGAATTGGGCTCCAGGCGCCCCGGGGAGGCCCGCAGAAGGCCGTTTCGGCGCCCCGGAAGGATCTCGCCGGGAACGGCCGTGAGACGGGCGGGGAACGGCCCCTGGACCCCGAGCACCTGGAGAAGGTCCGGGCCCTGGCCAAGGTCCTCTCCGACGCGGGCCAGGCCCTGACCGCCCCCCAGATCCGCAAGCTCATCGGCTGCCGGAACGAGTACGCGATCCGCCTGCGGAACGCCGTGCAGCCCAAGGACGGCGGCGACGGTCCCGAGATGGCCGGCGCCCGCTAGCAGCAGCCGCAACGAGTGCGAGTCCTCGCACTTCTCGCACCCACCGCATGACTCGCACACCTCGCACCACCCCGGAGGCACCCCCATGCCGATCGTCTCCTGCCCCCGCTTCCGCTGCGCCACCTGCCAGGACTGGGGGACCGTCGTCCCCCGCGACGGCGGCCGGCCGATCCCCTGCCCCGACCCCGACTGCCCGATCCGCACCACCGCGAAGGAGAACCCGCGATGACCGCCATCAACGACCGCAAGGGCGTCCCGCTCACCACCGACGAGCTCCGCCGCCGGGCCATCGCCGCGGCCGCCAACGCCGAGTCCGCCCTGCGGATCGACCCGCCGCGCCCGGAGACCGCCCAGGCCTGGGTCGCCGTCAGCCACGCCCTCATCGCCGCCGCCGCCGTCCAGGCCCAGATCGAGGCGGAGACCCGCCCGAACACCCTCGCCTCCGGGCCCGGCGACAGCCTCCGCTGACCCCCGACCCGTCCCCCCGCACCGTCAAGACCGTCCGCCAAGGAGCCCACCGTCATGACCCTCGCCATCACCGCCGCCGCCCAGACCACCGTCCCCGTCGCCTGGACCACCGCGTCCGGCACCACCGCGACCGCGCACATGCCGACTCTGTTGCACGCCTCCTACGCCTCCGCCAGCCACACCCAGGCGGTCGTGCAGATCGCCGAGGCCCAGCAGGTGACCCCGGCCTACACCCAGGCCGGCAGCCCCGGCGGCGGCGCCATCGCGGGCCTGTCCGGCGGCGCCCTGCTGGGCCTCGGAATCATCATCTGGACCGCCGCGAAGTGGAAGCAGCAGGCCAAGGAGGTCAAGCGCGCGTTCGTCCTGGGCGCCGTCGCGACCGTGCTGATCGGGTCCTGGGGCATCTTCGGGATCTTCAACAGCACCGTGAAGTCGACCGGTGACTCGGTCGGCAACTCCGTCTCCAACACGGTCGGCCAGACCACCATGCGCTGATGCAGCCCAGCTGACGGTTGCCCACGTCGCCCCGGCCCCCACACACCTACCCCAGGCCGGGGCGGCAAGGAGAGCCGCCAGAAGGTGCAGCTCATGACCGAAGGAGACGCACATGCGCCGCTTCAACTTCCACGTGAACGTCACCGACGAGGCGGGCCGCCTGGTCGCCGAGCTGGGAGGCGACAACACGGTCCCCGACGACAGCGAGTCGAAGGACTCGATCTGCCAGTCGATCATCAACGACCTGCCGGCGCACCTCCGCCGGCCCGGCTACCGGTACAGCGTCCACCTCACCCAGCTCTGACCCACCCACCACCACCCGATCACCTGAGCGGACAGGAGACCACGATGGGCCTGCGAGACCTGATCAGCCGCGGAGCCGCCGGAGCGGCCGGCCGGATCGCCCGGATCGACGACCGGATGACCAGCGAGCGCGCGATGCGCAAGGTGCGGGCGGAGCACGACAAGTGGGCCGCCGAGGTTCAGCCCGGCGTCCCCTACTACACCGTGCTGCCGACCCTGGGCATGGACCTGGTCCTGGCCGGCCACATCCAGCGCCCCATCCACACCGACGTCGTGTTCGACCGCCGCTCCAAGTTCGGCCCGCTGACCGGCCAGTGGATCGCAGCGGACAGCAACGCGACCAGCTGGGGCCTGTGGCGTGAGTGCGGGCCGTTGTCCACCGAGCGGCAGTGGACGCAGCGCGACCAGGATGCCGCCGACGCCCAGCTCGAGGCCCGGATCGAGCCGTGGATGGCGCAGGAGGCCCTCCGGCGCTTCTACGCCACCGCCGACTACCAGAACCTCAGCCGCCGGATCGAGCACGCCTACCCGGCCACCGTCGCCGCCATCGCGGCCTGACCGACCCCGTATCCCCTCGACCACCCGCATTTACAGGAGGACCGCCATGACCACCATCGAGCAGCAGCTGGCCGCCGCCGAGATCGAGTCCGACCGGCTGGTCCAGGACCTGGTGGACGCGGCCGACGACCCGGCCGAGCGCCGGCGCCTGGCCGACCGGATCCGCGAGGTCGGCGCCGAGATCAACCGCCTGTACGGGCTCCTGCCCGCTGCCTGACCGGCCGCCAGCCGCGAGGGGTGCGACGCACCGCACGTGTCGCACCCCTCGCACCACCCGCACGGATGAGAGAGGACCCGAGGTGACCACCACCGTCCCGGCCGGCATCCCGGCCCAGCCCGAGCAGCCGCCCGCTGTTCCCGTCGACCTGACCAAGACCACCGCCCCAGACGCCCGCCACGGCCAGGCGGTGCCCGGCGACGAAGCCCGGCCCGCCCAGGAGGAGCGCCGGGGGCTGGGAAGCCGCTTGAAGGAGGGTGCGGGGGAGGCCGCGGCCGCCGACGGCCCGCTCGCCGCCCACCTGCGCCGCGCGGCCCGCAACACCCGGTCGTGGCTGCGGACCGACGACCTCACCACCGAGGACGTCACCACCGCTGTGCTGGAGGACCGGCGCCGTCAGTACCAGGCCCGCGAGACCCAGTTGCGCCAGGAGCTGGCGCGGATCTCGTCCCAGATCGTCACGGCGAAGCGCACCGAGACCACCCGGGCCGACAACGACCCGCACCGCGACGGGCCCGAGGTCGTCGCGCTCAAGGGCCGCCGGGAACTGGTCCAGGCCCAGTTGGAGGAGCACCAGCACACTGCGGGCGAGGCTATGGCGGTGGCTCCGACGGAGGGTGAGCTGGCCCGGGCCCGCTGGGGCCGGAAGGCGGGCCGGGCGGCCGCCCTGGTGGGAGGTGTGGTCGGTGGCGGTGTCGTCCTGCCGATGCAGGACCCCCGCCTGCTGCTGGCGAGCCTCCCGGCGGCCGCGGTCGCCCTGTGGCGGGCGGGGGTGCGGGCCGACGAGCCCGTCCCCGGCGAGGACGGCGCCCCGGCGGTCATGGCCTCGCAGGGCCTGCCCGGCGCGGAGCCCGCGCAGCGGGAGGTGCAGGAGGAGGAGGTTCCAGGTCCGGGCTTCGCCGCTGCCGTGCTGGCCGCGCGTCAGGCGGCGGAGCAGGCGGTCACCCCCGGTGCGGTCGCCGCCCGGCAGGTGGCGGAGGCCGCCGAGCAGGCCGCCCAGGTCCAGGGGTCGTCTGACCTGATCACCGCTCTCCTCAAGGCGGGCATCATCGGGCGGGGAGAGGAGGACGAGACGAAGGTCATCGGGGTCATCCGCCCCGACGGCCCGGGCTGGACCGTCACGATCGAACTACCCGGGGGGAAGACGGCCGCGCAGGCGATCAGCAAGGACACCGAACTCGCGTCGGCGCTCAAGGTCAAGGCCCCGCAGCTGCAGCTGTCGGCGGACACCAGCGAGGAGGGCCACGAAGGCCGGTTCGTCATCTGGTGCGCGAACAAGGCGAACCCGTACGCCGGGCCGATCGTGAAGTCCGAGCTGATCGACGCCGAGCGGTGGGAGTTCTGGAGCCAGGGCGTACCGCTGGGCTCCAACGCCCGGGGCGTGCGCAAGGTCCTCAACATGATCTGGTCGAGCCTGCTGATCGGCGGGCTGATGAACTACGGCAAGTCCTACCTGGCGCGCCTGATCGCGGCGGCCGCGGCCCTCGACCCGTACGTGAAGATCGTGCTCCTGACCGGGAAGACCGGCGCCGACTGGGCCGCGCTCAAGCTGGTCGCCGACTCCTACGTCTCGGGGAACTCCCCGGCGGTGATCCGGCAGATGCACACCGTCATGGAGGACACGATCGCGGAGATGTCCGCGAAGGGCGAGCGCCTGGAGCGGCTCTTCGAGGACGACCCGAAGGCGTGCCCGGAAGGGAAGATCACGCCGGAGCTCGCCAGGACCGAGGGCCTGGAGCTGACGCTCCTCGTCGTCGAGGAGCTCCAGGAGATCCTCGACGCCGCGGCCGGGATGAAGCTGCACTCCACCGACGACGAAGCCGACCTCGACGAGGGCGGCCGCAAGCCCGCGGGCCGCAACGGGAAGGACGTCCTGGTCTCGCTGTTCGCCCGCTTCATCCGGGTCGCCCGCTACGTCGGCGGCATGGAGGTCATCATCACCCAGCGGCCCGACTCCAACAGCGTGCCCACGCTCCTGCGCGAGGTCGCCCCCAAGCGGGCCTGCTACCGGGTCAAGGGCCGCCTCAGCTCGAAGATGGTGCTCGGGGACGACGCGGTCGACAACGGAGCCGCACCGCACCTGCTGATGGAGCACCACAAGGGCGTCGTCGTCCTCGACGACGGCGGCGAGGAGGGACACGACACCGTCCGCGCCGACGTGATCAACCTGGACGACTTCCGGCTGATCTGCGAGCGCGGCCGCGACCTGCGGCTCAAGAGCGGCACCCTGACCGGCCAGGCCCTGGCCCGCTGGGAGGACGAGCGCGAACGCGTCCAGCGCCAGAAGGTCCTCACCGACGCGGTCGCCGCGATGGACGCCCACGGCGTCGACCGCGCCCGCCTGGTCGTCCTCGCCGAGTGGATGGCCGCCCTCGCCCCCGAGCACTGGCACGACCTCACCGAGACCAGCCTCGGCGTGCGCCTGCGCGAAGCCGGCGCGGGCACCACCGCCCGGATCGGCGCGGTCGACGGCGTCGCGAAGGCGTCCGGCTACCTCCGCGAGCAGCTCGCCGAGGCCGCCACCGCCCGCGCCGCCTGACCGATTCACCCCGATACATCCCCCGTCCAGCCGAGCGTCCACGGGCACCCGTCACCCGTCCGCGCCCGCTTTGACCAGGTATGTCACCCCGTCCGGACAGGCCGGACCCCCGTCCCCAGGACGCCCCCCAGCCCCCGCAGGACGGGGTGACAAACACCCGCAAATCAGGACACCACCAGGGCCATCCGGTCCCGTCAAACCAGGAGGAACCAGGCATGACCGACGACGAGCAGACCGAGCGCGAGCACCAGGTCCTCGACCACAACCTCACCTGGCTCCGCCGCAGCGACCCCGACCTCAACAGGATCTTCAAGGTCGGTTTCGCCGAGGCCCACCGCACCGGCCGCGGCGACGAGCTCGCCCGCCAGCTGGAGGAGTACGGCGCCGTCACCCACCGCCAGGGCCGCCCCGGCGACTACCACCAGCTGTTCGTCGGCGCCGACCAGTGGGGCCTCCGGTGAGGGGGTTGAGGAAGGTGACGACCTACGCGCTGACCTCCGGCGGCATCGGCCCCGGCCGCCGCTGGGGCTGGCTCCTCACGGCAGCCGAGCGCGACCTCGGCTACCGCGACGGCGTGTTCGACTCCGACCCGGCCGCCGACGCCCGCGCCGCCCAGGCCTGGGCCGACGACCTGCTCGGCACCCCGCAGACCTGGGTGCTCACCGCCCGGGCCGACCCCTGCGGGCCTCGCCGCTACACCGCCCAGACCTGACCCGCCACCAGGAGCGAACCATGCAGTACACCCTCACCCCCGGCTACTACGACGTCGACAGCTACGGCTGGGAGTTCACCTCCGACGACCGCACCATCTCCGAGGTCCACCCCACGTTCCACGCGCCGCAGGCCGACGACATCCGGGCCGCGCAGGCCTGGGCCGCCGCCCTGCTCGGCCGGACCGTCGGCTGGACCCGCGTCGAGGACGCCGGCCACGACGGCGCCTACGGACACCACTACATCGCGGAGGTCTGCCCCATGGCCACCTACGAGCCCGGCGACCAGGTCGTCATCACCAACCCGGCCGCCCCGGACCAGCACCCCGTCGGCACCCACGCCGAGATCGCCCATGTCGGCACCGGCGACCAGGACGGCCTGATCGGGATCGTCATCCGGGGCGGCGGCTACTCCGTCGTCTGGACCCACGAGATCGACCCGGCCAGGTGAAGCTCCCGGTCACCGCCTCGCTCACGGACGTCCAGGACGCCCTGCCGACGGAGTGGCGCCCCGTGTTCGATGCCGAGCTCCGGAGGGTCATGCTCTCGGACCTCTCGACCTGGGTCTGGGGATGGGCCCGATGCGTGGAGAACGGCAGCTACCCGCCCCGTCCGTACAGCTGCTGACCACCCACCACTTGCGGGGGTGCGGCGAACCGTACATGTCGCACCCCTCGCACCACCCGCACGAGTAGGAGAGGGAGCAGATGACCATCACCACCGTCCCGCACGAGATCCGCACCACCGACGGCCCCTACATCATCCAGGCCGAGCGGCTCGCGTCCGGCCTCCACGTCTACGAGATCCCTGCAGGGATCGAGCCCGCCGACCCGTGCCGCTGGCGAATCGGCCACCACTCCGGCCGCTACATCGCCTCCACCCGGGACCGCGCCGCAGCCCTCGAACTCGCGGTCGACATCGCGGACTGGGCCGACTGGACCCTCGACGCCGAGACCCTGCGCGCCCTCCGCGCCGGCCGGGACGAGGCCTCGATCGCCTACTTCCTGGAGTGCATCCGGATGGCTGGCGGGCACCTCGGCGCCTGCTCCGACTACGGCCCGTACGGCTGCTAACCCACCCCACAACCACCAGACGGGACTCGCCATGACCTTCGCCGACCTGATCCGCCGCTACGCCGACGACGTCACCTACCTCGCCTCCGGCCTCGAAACCAGCAAGGCCGCCGCCGACCTCACCCCCGAGCAGTTCACCGACCTGGTCCAGGAGGCCGTCGAGGAGCTGGAGTCCCTGACCCACTACGGAGAGGCCGACGACCTGGTCGAGGCCGCCGCCCTCCTGCGGGCCGCCCTCGCGATCTCCGGCCCCTCCCAGCACACGCTCCTCACCCAGGCCGGCCGCCTCCTGGAGGCCGCCGAGCAGGGCGCCAAGGACATCCGCCTCAGCATCTGACCTCTCATCGCCACGGGCTGTGCGAGATGCCGCACTAGCCGCACTTCTCGCACAGCCCGTACTCATCGCACGCCATCTGACCAGGAGAAAGGCATCCCCGATGGGACTCCTCGACAAGCTCACCGCCAGGGGCAGGCTCGACGACCGCACCGAGCGGGAGGGCGCCGCCCGCTGCGACGCCAACCTCGCCCGCCTCCGCGTGACCGACCCGGACGCCGACCGGATCTTCGCCACCGCCGGCACCACCCCCTTCGGCGACGCCCACCGCGACCCCGCGCTGCAGGCCCGGCTGACCGAGCGGATCCACAGGTACGCCGGCGCCAAGAACGAGGTCGGCCGCATGGACCTGTACAACGCCCTCTTCGCCGGGCTGGGGGACTGACATGTCGATGACCGTCATCGCCCGCTACGCCACCGCCGGCGGGGCGACCGTCGAGGTCCAACGCAACGCGCTCTTCGGTCTGCTCGACACCAGCTACGACGCCTGGTGCACCGGCTGCGACACCGCCGTCACCGCGGAAGTCAACCCGAACGTCCTCGGCGGCATCCCGCCGCAGGAGGACGCGGACGGCTGGGCCCGCGAGCACGCCGCCACCTGCCGCCGAATCCCCGCCTGACGCACCCCTCCCACTCCCCGCACCTCTCGCACACACGCTGACCAGGAAGGAGGCCGAGATGCCCACCACGACCGCCGACCTCGACGTCGACCTCGCCGAGCTGCTCGGCCCCCTCCTGGTCGCCGAGGTCGAGGCCTACCTCGCCACCGCCGCCCGCCAGCACACCCCGGCGCCAGCGCCCGCCCGGGCCCCGCAGACCGCGGGCCTGCCCGGCCCGGCCTGGTACCGCATCGCCCAGCACCTCCAGGCCGACCCGCTCCAGGCCCCGAGCCCGGCGGACACGGCCCCGGCCGGGCCCTGGTGGGACGGCTACCCCACCCCCGCGCCCACCCTCACCGACCGGATCCTGCGCCGACGCCCGACCGTCCCCGTCACCGCCCGCCAACACCTCCAGCTGATGGACCGCTACATCACCGCCCACGGCTGGACCCAGGGCCAGCTCTGGGACACGGACGGCGCGGTGTGCGTCCTCGGCGCCCACGTCCGCGTCCTAGCCGTCGGCTACGGCACCCCCGCCACCGCCTGGCAGGCCCGCCTCGCGATCGGCAACGCCCTCGGCTACCAGGGCGCCCCGATCCCCGTCGACACCTGGAACGACAGCCCCGGCACCACCCAGACCGATGTCCACACCCTGCTGCGCACCGCCGCAGCCCGCACCTGAGAGGACCCGACGTCATGACCACTATGTCCCTGCGCCACTACGGATCCGGGACCGCCGTTCCGCTCGGCACCCACCTGATGACCCTCACCACCACGGCAGGCTGGAAGGAGGGCGACATCACCGTGACCGAGCCGCGCACTCTCGGCACCCTCGCAGCCGAGCTCACCACCATGCTGGGCCTGCCCGGCACGGTCGTCGACCTGGTCATCACCCAGCGGTAGGCACGCTGTGCTCGACACCGACGCCGAATGGATCCGCCGCCACGTCTGGACACGCCGGATGCGGTCCGACCGCGACGACACCCCCGACTACTGGGACCGCTGCATCTGCCAGTGGACCCTCACAGGCCAGTGCCACACGGGCCGACACAGTGCCTGCCGCGGTCCGGTCTCCACCCGCCCGGACCCGGAGACCTACCTGGCGGGCACCAGCGGCGTGCCGATGGTCGGCCACACCCCGGTATGGCTCGCCGACCGCGCCTGTCGCTGGACGCGATGCGGGTGCTCCTGCCACACCGGGAGGCTCCCGGAGCAGGCGGACCACAACAACGCCGGCGACATCCAGCTCTCCCTGATCTGACCAGCACACGCTGCTGCGCGCCGCCGCAGCCCGAGCCTGACGGAGCCCCTATGGAAAACCCCCTTGCCCGCGCAGCTCTGGATGCGATGGCCGCAGCCGCCCAGGTCTCCATCGAACACGGCGACGACCCCTCGAAGGTCGAGGCGGCCCGCCAGGCCGCTCGTGACGCGATCGACGAGGCCCTGGCGGCCGGGGTCACGAGCGAGGAGATCTGGAACGCGGCCAGCGCCTGACCTGGATCAACAACCACGCCTGACCCCCTGGAGCTGACATGCCCGACACCTACCTCACCGCCGCCGACCTGGCTGTAGAGGGCGCCCACTACGGCGTCCCCGTCATCGGCGCCGGAGACGATGACGACGACGACCTGCTCGCCATCGGCGACCACCCGCCGCGCAGGGTCCTCGCCGCCTGCAACCGGTACGCCAGGCAAAGGAGCGGGCTGCGCAACCCCATCACCGCCAGCGGGAGCGCCGTGGACAACATCCGCCGCGGGCACGCCCAGTTCCGCCGGCCCCGCCTCGACCTGGACGAGGACCCGTGCTGGATGTGGGTCATGGACGACTGCGCTCCGGACGCCGAGCACGCCGTGCCGTACACGCTCGTCGTCATCAGCTAGCCCACCTACTGGCGGCCCCAACCACCCACCGAGGAGACCGAGATGGACACCCACGACTACATCAGCGACCGCCAGCCCTGCGGCGAGGGCCACTGCATCTGCTACGGCACCGGCGAGGAGCACGCCGACTGCGCCTGCGGCTGCGACTGCCCCCGCGACATCTACGGCCAGCGGATCGACGAAGGCTGACCAACCCACCCCGGCCTGCCGCCCACCCGGCGGCAGGCCCCACCCCGAGGAGCTCACCATGAACGTCAACGCCGACACCGTCGCCGACCTGTGCACCGGCCGGTGCACCACCGACAGCCCCGAGCTACCCGCAGAGCACGACGACGACTGCCCCGTCTCGGCGTTCGCCGGCGGCGAGGCCGGATGGCCCGACGGCTACCGCGGCGAGTACTGGCCGTACTGACCCCGCCATGGCAGGCCCCCGCCGCACCTGAGAGGACCACTCCATGACCGACACCGTGCTCGCCCGGTTCACCACCCTCGGCGGCGCCACCGTCGAGCTCCAGTCGCTCCGGTTCACCACCCGGTACGCCCACGGACACCGCTACCCCGGCACGGAGGAGCAGACCGTGGACGGCATCGTCTGGCAGTGCCGCGGCTGCGGCACCCGCGGGACCTCCAACGTCCACGGCGACCCGTACCAGGCCCACCAGCGCGACAAGGCCAACCAGGCCGCCAACACCCACGCCGCCAGCTGCCGCGCGGCCTAGAGGAAGCACGGAAGGCCCCGGTTACGGCCGGGGTCTTCCGCTGTCCGGACTCGCGGGCAGCGTGCGAGCAGTGCGGGACCTGCGAGGGGTGCGTCAGGACTTCCTGAGGCGCCGTTCGACCTGGGCGCGGCGGGCGAGGACCTCGGCGACGACGGCGGCCAGGATCTCCTGCTTCGGCCGGCGGGTCTCCCAGTGCAGATCGTCCACGAGCTCGGCGAGCGCGTCCGCGCTGGCCTTCGGCATGTACCAGGACCTGCGGTCCATCGCCGTGCTCCCGCCGGCCGGCGCGGCGTTCGCCTGGGCCGGCACCGGGCCCTTACTGCCACCGGCGACGGTCACCCGTTTGGTCATCGCTGCTTCCTCCTCTTCTCCAGTACTCAGGCGACTGCCCGGTACTGCCCCGCCGTCAGCCTCCGGAGCGACGACATCCGGACGAAGTATCCAACTAGCAGAAAGCGTGCATGACATGAGCAACGACACTCCGAGCCTCCTCGGTCCGGCCACTGAGCAGGACATGACCCGTTGGCAGCTCAAAGGGGCGAAAGTGCTCGTCGAGCTGCTGACCCATGCGTTCCACGAGAAGCTGCCCTCCCTCGACTGGCGCCTCGGTACCGGCAGCAGCCTGTACGGCACCGTGCAGCAGCCGACCTTTGACAGCAAAGAGAAGCGGTCCGCGTTCGACCGGTGGACCAGCTACCTCGACGCAGTCCGCTGGCCCGAGCACGCCGGGCCGGGCGGGCGCGCGCGGCTCCGCGCCAAGATTGACGACTACCACGGCGTGCACATCACGATCGCCGCGGACCTGTACGACGGCGAGTAGTGACACGACTGATGGCCCGCCCCCGGACTCGGGGAGCGGGCCATTCGGCTTTCCAGCCTGAGAAGAGTTTTGAGGAGATCCGGCGCGGGGAAGTTCGGTGCCCCGAGCTGGGGCGGCACCCCCACCCTCATGACCCCGGTGGCACCCGGGGGCACCCCACCCTTATGCAGAGGGCGCGCAGGTCTGGCCAGCAGGCCCTCCGCCGGCGGTCGCCGGAACCCGGGACGCAGACTGAGGCCTTCACCCGGCCGCGGTCCTGAACAAGACGGAGCCCCGCACCGAGTTGGTGCGAGGCTCCGTGGTCGGTGCGCAGGGCGGTCCTACAGGCCAATGCCGCGCATCGGGTTGTCCCTCCAGCGGTCGACCGCGCGCACGTACTCGTGCACCTGGGGGCTCATCGGCGACCAGCGGCCATGCTCGGCGATGAACGCCACCGGTGTGCCGGCCTTCGCCGCCTCGGTCGGGCCACCGGCCCGCAACCCGTGAGCAGTGAACGTGTCCGCTCGCGGAAGGCCGGCCGCACGAGCCAGGCAGCGGACCCGCTCGTTGACCGCCGCCCCGCTCATCCGGCCGTCCTGTAGCCGGCCCCAGCGGTTGATCCGGCGCAGAAGCGGCCCGTCGACGAGGCCGTGCTCAGCGAGAGCATCCAGCCAGGCCCGGAGGACGCGCACGGGGTCCGTGTCCGGGTGGGAGCCCCGAGGGATCGTGACCTCGGCGCCCACCGCGTCCTTGTCGGTCTTGGACTTGCGGATGAGGACGACCAGGCCGTCCTCGGTGAACGTCACGTCCGCAATGTCCAGGGCCGCGAGTTCGGAGCGGCGGCCCATCATCGCGAAGCCGAGCACCAGCAGCACCCGGTCGCGCAGCCCCGCCAGTGTGCTCGGGGCGGTGGCATCGATCATCGCGCGCAGTGGATCGAGCGTGATCGGCGGCGCCTTGCGCTTGCGCTTGCCGGCGGCGGCCCTGTCCTGCCGGTGCGCCTTCAGCACGGCCAGGGCAGCGCTGGTGTCGGGCAGGCCCGGGTGCCCGTTGTGGCGGTGGACGGTGCGGATCGCGGCGATGCCCTGCTCGATGGTCGAGGGTGCCCGGTCGAGGTCGGCGAGGTGGCCCACGTACTCGGCCAGCGTCTCGGCGGTCGCGGGCAGCACGGTGCGGCCGGCTGGCGAGCACCACGCCGCGAAGGCCTTCCACTGGTGCGCGTAGGCGGCGCGGGTGTTCTCGGGGACGGACTGCTCGATGCGGTCGCGGGTGGAGTCGGAGATCTGGTTGTCCGGGTGGGCCGGGAGGTTCTCGGCCGCCGGGACGAGTTCGCTGGACATGCTGCAGCCTCACTGCTCTGGCCCTCCATAACCTGACTTATGGAGGGTCAGAACGCTTTCCTAGGAGAACAGGTTGAGTCGGTCGTTCCGCATCAGGAGGCGGTCCGCCACGGGTGGTCGAGCCCCGCATCGCCGACCGCGGCACCCATCAGCACGGCCCGCTCGCCCTCGGCGAGCGCGAGCGCATCGGCGAGCCTGAGCGCCACCGTCCGCGACGGGCAGCGCAGCCCGCCCTCCAGATTCACCAGGTACCCCGGCGACAACTCGACCAGGCGGCCGAGCTCACGCAGGCCCAGCCCGGCACGCTGCCGAGCCGCCCGAAGCACCCCGCCCAGCTCCGGCGGCGGCAGCCGGCGCTCCCGCCGCGCCGGCGCCGGTACGTCACCGCCCGGCAAGACCATCACCCCCACAACCGCCGTTGGCGCCTCTGCCAACCAACGCCGGGCCAACCAAGCGTCCCCGCGTGGCTCCGGCCCACCCGAAGGCGGCACTCGATCCCCGTCTCACTCGTCCTCCGCGACGGCGCGGGCCTGACGCAGCTGGTGCCGCAGCAGATCGAGTTCGCTGAGGACGTTGGACAGGGAGGACGCCAGGGTGGTGACCGTCGCCTCCTCGCCCCCGCCATCCTGGTAGAGCAGGGACTCGCCCAGCGTCACCAGGTCGTCCGGGTGAAGGTAGGTCCTACCGGCCTCCGTGTCGGCCTGGTGACGCAGCTCGGTCTCCTCCTCGTGGATCCGCCAGAAGTAGGCGCCGAAGAGGCCGTCGAGGGCGTACGCGCGCTGGACGGGAGTGAGCTGCTGCCAGGCCCGGCGCCCGTACTCGCGGACGTCGACGGACTCCCCAGCGCGTCTGGCGGCCTGGCGGGCCTCGTTGAAGGCGGCGTGGAAGGCCAGGCCCTCGTGCTGGATCTCGGGGACGATGCCGTCGAAGGTCTCCCAGGGCCCGGTCATCGGCCGGCCTCCGCGAGCGCGGCGCGGACAAGACGCGGCGCCGCTATGCGGGGCGCCTGGACGACGTAGATGACGCCGCACGGACCGCGGCGAACGCCCAGGCCCAGGTGCCGGTGCAGCTCGTTGCACTTCGGGCACCTCACGATCGCCTGGAGGTGGCCGGTAGTGGCGAGGCGTCTGGCACGCACGTGCGGGACGGGGTTGGCCTCAGAGGTGTAGCTCATGGTGCTGCTCCTTGCTGGGTTGGCCGGGCCCGGCCGGATGCCGGACCCTGGAGGGTGCCGGGAGCGGGCTCACTGCGGGTGGGCCCGACCCCGGCAAGTCGAGGGAGTTAGTCGGCGCTGGCGTCCTCGATGAGGTGCTCGACCATCGCCGTGTCGACGACGAACTCGGCCTCCGAGCGGTCGTTGTTCGCGGCCAGCAGCGCCTCCGGCGGACACACCAGTCGGTACAGGTGGCCCGGTCGGCGGCCACGGATCCCGGCGGCGAACTTCTCGGCCACCGCCCGGTCGCTGCTCCAGGACCAGTCGGTACGCCGCTCGGGCACCGAGCCGCGCCACAGCTCGACCGGCTCGGTCGGCCGCTCGGCGAGCTCGCCGTCCTCGGTGTAGCCGGCGACGTCGAACAGCCACTGCCACGTGTCCCGGTCGAGCTCCCGGTCTGGGTACTCGCACGCCGACCAGACGTTGCCCACCAGCGCCCGGACGGTGCCGTTGTCGACCTTGCCGTCGCTGTAGGCCTGGGCGAGGAACGCCGGCCCGTAGATGCGGCCGGCCAGGCCGATGAGGTGCTGGAGCTGGTCGGTGGTCAGCACGGTGGCGGTGTCGAGTTTGTGTTGGGCCTCGTCCGCGAGGTCGACGAACTGGTCGGCCATGGTGGTCTCCTTGCTGGGGTATCGCCGGTTTGGCGGGGTTCTCGGGGCACGGCTGTTGGAGGGCCGTACCCGGCAGGTCATTGGGTCAGGCCGCTCCGATGCGGGGGCGTGCGTCGTTGGACCACGGGACGAACACCGGCTCCAGCCAGGTGTCTCCGTCCGGGTCGGCGGCCGTGACCGTGATGCCTCCCGGCCGAAGCACATAGATCCACTCGTGCCAGAGCGGGTCGGCGGTCTCCTTCGTCAGCAGGGCCTCGGGTTCGTGACGGTCGCCGTGGCAGTAGCAGCGGAAGCCGCGGTCCCCGATGGGCGGGAGCGGGTTGATCCATCCGCAGTCGGCGGTGGGGTCGGTGCCGAGCTGGGACCAGCCGGCAGGGTGCTGGTCGATGAGGAAGGCGAGCATCGCGTCGAGGTCGTGCCGGTAGGCGCGGTGGTAGAGGTGCTGGAGCTGGGGGACGCGTGCGGTGGGTTGGCCGTCGTTGGCGACGTACCGGCCGTGGAAGCCCGTGGGGGTGGGGCGGGCGATGATCGACGGGTAGTTAGACACGGCTGCGCTCCTGGGTCCAGGCCGGCGTGTACTGGGGATGGTCATGACGTTCGGGTCCGGGGCCGACGGTCACGACCTCGGGCATTCGAGCCACTGAGCCACGAGGTGGTCAGGGCAGCCGAACGGCTGTTGAGGAAGGTCGGCAGTCGACGTGGATGGCGATGCCTTGGGAGGCGAGGAAAGGGGCGAGGGCTCGTCGCAGGAGGCGCTCGGAGGTTCCGTAGCGGTCGGGTCCGATCACGACTTCCTCTCGACCATCATTACTGTGAGTGATCAATTTGAGGATGCTTCGGGCATCCCACGCCGGGCGGTTGGGTGGGTGTCCAGAGCGAGGCGAAGGCACCCCTTGCTGGACCTGTTCTGAGCGGTGTTGCCACGGCAGGAACGATGGGCGTATCCGCAGTTCAGCGACCCTTTCAAGGCTTCCCCTGTGAAGGCTGTGAAGGGTCGTTGGAAACTTCCTATTCGCTAGGGGGAGAGGTAGTTTCCAAACTGCCTTCACAGCCTTCACAGTGGGGGCTTACTCAAGGCTGGAGAACCTGACCCCCAACCACGCTGTGTATTGGGCAGGGACCGGCGCGCGCGGCGCTTGGAAAGCGCTGTCCGGGGTCACAGGCCGAGGCGGCCTCGACAGTCCGGGACGCGTACGGATGACGTCCTTGACGACCTTGAACCGCTTCGTGTCCTCGTGAGATCCGAAGCGGTCGGCCCCGGTCTTCTGGCTCCACTCCTTCTGGCCCTGGGTTCGGAGGAAGGCGTTCAGCTCGGCCAAAAGATCCGTGGACATGACGTGCGCTTCACGATCGGCAGTCAGGCACTCGTCCCAGAAGCGCATGATCATGTCCGACTCGGAGCGCCACTGCCGGGTGGCTTCCCGTACTGCTACGGGATGAGCCGGCACCTTCCGGTTGCCCTCGTACCAGCGGCGGGCACCAGCGACCAACCAGGCCAGCACCGCCTCGCGCTGCTCTTGGCCCATCATCCGGTCCTTGATGCCGCTGTCCCCGGCACGCTCGAACTCCGCCGTGGGCTCGCCCTTCACGAAGGTGTAGGGGAACGGGACCATCGCCAGGCGGCGCCAGGTGCCGTGGTCTGTCTCGGCCACGGCCGGCTTGTAGTTGGTGGTGATGACCAGGCTGTGGCTGGCGACCCACTGCACTTCACGCTGGTACAGGTGTCGGGCTTTCATCAGCGCGGTGCCGACTGCCTTCTTCAGCTGCACCACGTTGAGTCGACGCCCTTCGGGCAGCTCCTCGGCGAATGCCAGACGCGCACCCCGAAGGGCCATTCGCTCTTCCTTGGCGTCCCGGTCGCCCGACAGTACGGCGTCGTCCAGGAAGGTGATCGCGCCGTTCGTGGCGCGCCCGCCCAGGGCGACCGTAAGCGCGTCGATCAGCGTGGACTTACCGTTCTCTCCGTCGCCATGGAGCAGCAGCATGACGTCGTCGTCCGGGGTGTGGCCGGTGACTCCCTGCCCGAGTCGGAGCTGGAGCCAGGTGGCGACTTCCGGTTCGACTGCTCCGAGCGCCGCGGTCCAGTCTTCGTGGGCGGCGTCTGGATGGTACGCGGTGGGCACGTAGCGGGTGAGGTAGCGGTCGGGGTCGTGCGGGAGGAGCGTGCTTTCCCGCAGGTCGATGACGCCGTTCTCGACGGTGATGACGTCGGAGTCGTTGTCGAACGTCTCGCCCGGTACCAGCAGGATCCCGGAGGCCAGGTCGGTGATCGCGCTGATGCGTCCCTTGCTGGCGAGCCGGATGATGTCCTCGTGCGGGATGCCGAGGGTGGGTTGGGCGATCTGCTCGATGATCCACTGAGCGACGTACTGGCGGACCTCGTCGCGGACGGCCTCGGCATCGATGCGCTCCCAGATCCGGTTGTTCCAGTGCATCCAGCCGAATTGCGGGCACCAGCAGTACCTGCCGCGCAGGCATTCGTCGGCGACACGCTCGACGAAGAAGCTGTCGGTGACTGCGACGATGCCGGAGACGTTGCGGCTCTTCTTGGGCCTCTTCTCCTTCTCGGCGTTGTCGGTGGTCGTCTTGTCCTTGTCCTGGCTGTCGAGCCGGTCAGCCATGGCGGACAGCATGCTGACGACGTCGGCGGTCATGGCGGTGTCGGTCACGCTGCCCTCCCCTTGGTGATTCCGATCTTGATTCCGGAGCGGGCGGCGGCCCTGGCCTCGTTGCCGGAAAGGCCGGCAGAGACGGCGGCGGCCACCAGGAGCTCCTCGACTTCCGACTCGGTGACCAGGCCGCCGGGGACGAAGCGCCCGAGCGCCCGCCCTGCTGCATTGACCGTGTCGTTGCGGGTCCCGGACTTGGCGGTCACGACGCGTTCAACCTCGGCCCGGATGGCGGCGTTGACGTACTGGGCGCCCTTGGGTCGCTGGAGGCGTTCCAGGAGCTGGCGGGCTGTAGGCCTGGGCGCGTCCGTCTCGACGACCCGGTGGTGCCCGGTGCGCTTGAGGTCGGCGGCCAGCCAGTTGGGCAGCGGGGCAACCGTCCGGCAGTCGCCGAGCGGCCGGTACGTGCCCTTGCTGGTGACGGTCCCGGGGCAGATGCCATACGCCCAACCGGCCTTGATGTCGAGCTGCCAGCCGAGCCGGCTGGCGCTCTGCCTCCAGGTGTCACCGGTCTCATACCAGACCTGGACACCGCCGCCCGGGGTGGCGACGCACATGGTCGGCGGCGCGACGGTGGGCAGCGGTGCGTTGCGGATCTCGCAGAGCAGGCCAACGGTGTCCCAACCGTCCCGGATCGAATCGGGGTTAAGGTCTGCGGGCAGCTGCAGCCCGGGGAGATAGTCCCCGTCGTCGGGCCGCGTAACGTCGTGGCTGTCGACATCCAGGATGATCAGCCTGGACGGTTCCATGGCGACGGCCACCCCGGCGTTCGGCAGGTGGGAGAGCCACTGCTCGAACGTCTCGACGTTGTTGGTGGCGGCGCGGACGCCGTGACACCAACGGCCGGCGGGGATGCAGGGGCAGTCGTCGGCGGTGTGCTCGACGTACTCGGGGTTCGGGCGGCCGTCGGCGCCGCGGAAGCACCGGTTGCAGCCGCGCGGGGGGATCTTGCCGCCGGGGATCAGCAGGTGGACGTACCAGCCCTTGCCAATGCACCAGGTGGCCACCTTGAGCGCGTCGGGGCGGTTCATTCCGCCTCCTGCTTCCCGGCAGCGATCTCGTCGGCGAGAAGGGTGACGGCGGCGCAGAGCCTGCGGGCCGTGGAGCGTACGGTCCGCTCTGACGGCTGCTCCTCCAGCATCACCCTGGCCGTGTCGAGGACGACGTGGAAGCGGACGCGGGTCTCGTCGGTGCACGTCGTCCGGACCTGCTGGCTGCGGGGGACAGGCCAGGCGCCGACGGGGCGTGGGCTGGCCGCTTCTGCCCTCGGGCGGCCGGGAAAGGTGTGCACGGGGGGCTCCGGGATGTGGGAGTGGTCGGGGAGGGAGCCGGGGACGGAGGGCGAGGGCGTGCCCCGGTGGATGGTGCGGGCGGGCAGCCCCGGGGCGGGTAGGTGGTGCCCCACCCCGGGCTGCTCGGCGTGCTGGTTGGTCACTGGGCGGTGCCCCCGGGCTCGTCGATGACGGCGACGTCCGCCTGGAACAGGTGCCGCACGATGCCGGCGACCTCGGCGCGGGTGACGCGGAAGCGGTCGTAGCCGACGATCCAGACGCCGGCGTCGACCTGGACGGGCCGGACCGGGTGGCGGCTGGCGTTGGTGAGGAGCGGCAGTAGGGCGGCGCGCGGCCGCTGCGGGACGCTCACTGGGCCTCCTCGATGGTGACGAGGGTGGCGAGGAGCGTGCGGCGGATGCCTGTCCGGGTTTCGCGGTCGGCCCAGCAGGCGAAGACTGCGGCCGGGTCGGGCGCGGTGAACGCGCCGGCGAAGCGGTCGAAGTCGCTGGCGGTGAAGCCGATGGCCCGGAACTGCTGGGCAAGCTGGACGGCGTCGCGCAGGGCATCGTTGGCCATCGTCGTGCTGATGGTGGCCCTGTCGCCATCGGCGAGGACGGCGGGAAGGAGATCCGGGTATCGCTCTATCCCGGACGGGCTGTTGTGGTTCACTGGAACCACGTCCTCTCTGCGAGGGAGACGAACAGCCCCGGGGGCCGGCCAGCTCACACCGGGGCTTCGTCGTTTTCAGGGTTGGGCTGGGGCCTCCGTCAGTGCGTCGGTCGAGACCGGCGGCCAGGCGGGGGCCGTTTCCGTTGCTAGGCAGCCTGCGGGCTTGTCGGCGCGAGCACCGGCGGGTTGAGCAGGGTGCTCAGCAGTGCTTTCTGGCGGGGGCCGAGTTCGGGGGCTCGGTCGGTGTTGGCTTTGATCACCTGCCACATGTGCGCTGCAGCGCGGTCGCCGCAGGCTTCGGCTTCGCGGATCTTTCGATCTTCGAGGCGTTCGGGCGTGTCGCTCACGCGGCCCTAACCCCCCGCTCGGTGAGCCACGCCTTCACGGCGGACGCGGAGTACCGCACTCGGCCGGCCTTTCCGGGGCTGAGCTTGATGTAGGCGGGACCGATCCCCCGCGCCCGCCAGTTCGCCAGTGTCTTGGGGCTGAGCTTCGTCAACTTGCTCGTCTCGTCACACGTAAGCCACGTGTCATCGGGGACAGCAGGCGCGGCAATGCCTGGAATATCCATGATTTCCTCTGCGTAGTCCAGGGAAGTTCCGGGATGTTCTAGACGGTACGCCCGGACGACACCTGTCGCAACCCTCCATGCACTCTCCTGGAAAATCCAGGCGTGTTACCTTCTGAAACATGGCGACTGAAGACACGGGAACGGGTGGCACTGGGCGTCAGGTCGCTGACAACCTGCGCCGGCTCCGCGAGGCGAGGAGTCTCAGCCTTCGTGCACTATCGGAGCGGGTGCGTGAGCTTGGTGGCACGCTCAGCGCGGATGCGATCAACAAGATCGAAAACGGGCGGACTCTTCCGCCGGGCACTCCGACGCCCAAGCAAGTACGTCGGGTCGATAGCGACGATCTCGTGGCTCTGGCACTCGCGTTGAATGTCAGCCCGCTCGATCTCCTGCTTCCGCCGAGGGCCGATGGCCGGGTGTGCAACCTGACGACTACCCACACGCTGACCGCCCGGGCAGCGTGGCTGTGGGCGCTCGGGCGGCGCCCCGCCATGGATTGGGAGCCCGGCGGGGGAGCCAGTCTGGGCGATCCCAGCGCGGATCCCGCGATGGCGAAGGCGGCGTTCGAGCGTGACCTGGAGTTTTCACGCCAGCGCACCGAGTACATGCGGCTCTCGCTGCCGCCGGAGATCCGCCAGGCGGATGACCACCCGTTGGTTCACGTTGCGACCCAACTCCGAGACTTCGTCGAGGATGTTGCCGTCGCTCCTGGCGACCGAGACGATCGCCTGCGGTGGATCCGCATGGCCAAGCGTCGGGTAGACACGATCAACTCGAGCCTCGAAGAGGTCGCGGAAGTCCTAGAGACGGGGGACGGGCTGGACGAGCTGAAGGCCCAGTTCCCCGGCCTCGTCTCGCACGTGGCCGTGCAGCGAGACGAAGCCCTCGAAGACATCTCGAATCCGAAGCCCTGAGCGCACGGAAAAAGCGGCCCGACCGGTCATCCCGGTTGGGCCGCTTCTGCATCGGTGGGGCTACGCTGGCGGCTTCCACTGGATGTCGATCGTGGTGGGGTCGAAGTAGCTTCCACGCTCGCCGTTAGCGGGCGCCTTGTAGCCTGGCGGTCGGCCACGGCGAGCCTTGTTGACCGTGATCACCATGAGCGCGCTGATGATCTGGCGGCGGCGGTCGATGTGGTAGCCCTTCCAAGCTTCTTCGATCTTCTGGCTGCCAAGGGGCAGCGAGGCCAGGACCGAGTTCGCTGCCCGGCCGGCCATCTTCGCCATGACGACGTTGAGCCTCTCGCGTGAGATGGCGGTCATGTCGAGCATCTGCTGCCGGGTGATCCGGTCCTCGGCGTAGTCCGCTGCGATGGAGTCGAGCTTGGCCCGCAGGTTCCCGGCCTGTGCAGCTAGATCTTCGCTCGGGTTCTCCTGCACCGCTTTCAGGTGCAAAGCTGCGGCGTCCGGCCGAGCAAGCCTCGCGAGGGCCTGGCCCTCGATGAAGGCATCCAGGGAGGCTGCGTCTCGGATGTTGTGGCTGGCGCTTGCGTTGCACCGATAGGCCGGCTTGTGCGTCTTCGGCTTGGCGGACCCATCCTCCGAGTCGTCCTGCCGAACGAGCTTGAGCGCCTTCTGGACGCCCCCGATGCCGGTGGTGGAGCCGCGCATCGTGGAGCTGCAGTAGCAGTTGTAGATCCCACTGCCGAGGAACTTTCGACCGTTGCCGGTCGTGGTGCGGCGGGCGGGGTTCTCCAGCACACTCTTGCAGGCGCGCCAGGTCTCCTCGTCCACCAACGCTGGCCAGACGGCCTTGCCAACGATCTCCCGTGGTTGCCTACTGCCGTCCCGGGTCCGGGGCGCAACCTCGATCAGGCCGGCGTTGCGGGCGCGAAGCAGGAGCTTCCGAAGTTCCTCGGGCTTCCACTCACGGGATTCCGGTTCCGTGCGGGTGCCGTCCTCCAGGCGCTTGCGGCGCGCGACGGTGCGCACGCCCTTCTCGGAGAGCGTGCGGCAGATGGAACGCAACGACTCGCCGTCGATGATCGCCCGGGTGGCGTAGCGCACCCACTGGGCTTCGTCTTCGCGAACGGTGACGCCGTCTGCCTCGAACCCGAATGGCCGGGGGCCGCCTCGGTAGGTGCCGGCGACCACGTTGTCATTCTTGGCGTCGCGTACGCGCTCGCCGATCTCCTCCGACTCCTCCTGGGCCTCGATCGCCGCCTTCCTGGCGCGACCGCGGCCTTCGGCGGTGTTGAGGTTGTACCTGCCGGACTTGATCGTGTCTACGGCGATGTCTCGGAGTTCGACCAGGTCGAGGAACTCGAAGGCGTCCTTGTACTGCCGCTGGAGTCGCTTGTTCGAGAGGGCGAGCACGGCGTCGGCTTCGCCGTCGCGGAGCATGCGGAGCAATTCGTCGTACTTGGGCCTGCGCTTGCCGGAGTAGGCGGAGACGTCGTTCTCGATCAGGACGGCGACCACGTCCCAGCCGTTGTCGTCGGCTCGCTCGCGGCAGACTCGCTCTTGCCTATCGACGCCCCAGCGCCTACCTTCGCGGTCATCGCTGATTCGGCAGTAGATGACTACTCTGCGGCGCCGCCCCTCCATCTGATGAGTCCTCATGGCTCCCAGAGTAGGCCCGTAAAACTGTCTTCGTCCAGCCGTTGACAGGTCGAAGCCGCTGCCGCTCTTGGGCACCGAGGCCGGACTGAGCCCGACCGTCAGCTTGCGCTGCGGCCAGGCCTCCCCGCTGTTGCAGACCGCGGCGCGGACCCGGTCACGGGCTTCGGTGAGTGCCTTGTCGGGCAGGCCGACCAGGGTGAACGCGGCCACCCCGGGCTCCAGATCGGCCTGGACCTCGACGATCACCCCGTCGACCCCGACCAGCGCGACGGAACAGGTACGGGCGAAGGCCATCTCAGACCACCCCCCGCAGGTGGTCGACCAGGGCCGCACCCCGGGCCCGGTTGACCACGGCCACCAGGTCGATCCGCACCCCGCCCGGCGGGGCGGGCGGCCACTGCGGATCGGACGGCCCGGGGTCGTACCCGGGCCCGGCCAGCAGGGCGAAGTGCCCGGGCCAGCGTTCGGCCAGCCAGCGCTCGGCGAGCCGCCGCAGCCGGGCGGCCTTGGCCCGGTCGATGGCCTCGCTGGGCTGTTGGAAGCCCCGCTCGGAGCGGGTCTTCACCTCGCAGACGGCGACGGTGTCGCCGTCGAGGGCGACGATGTCCAGCTCGCCCTCGACGCAGCGCCAGTTGCGGTCGAGGATGCGGAGCCCGGCCTCCACGAGATGGCGGGCGGCGACCCGCTCCCCGTAGCGGCCGAGCGCGTTCCTGGTGCCGCGGTCCTCACCGGCCCCGCCGGCCCCGCCGTCCGCTCCGGTTGCGGCCGCGTTCGGTACGGCCTGGTCCTGCACGATGGTGTTCTGCATGGTGACCACCTCCGCCGAGGAGGCTGCACCACCGTGCGCACCGGCGCCGGGAAATTCCCTTCCCCTGTGGATAACCCGGGCCTGTGGACAACTCTTGTCACCCGCAGGAGTGAGAAGCCCCCGTCACGCGAAATTCGGCTGGACAACGCGGGACGGAGTCGTCCAACGTCAGTTCCCGAAGCCGGACTCGTCCGAGGGCAGCTCCAGATCGCTCTTCGCGAGTTCCTCGATGTTCACGTCCTTGAAGGTCAGCACCCGGACCTTGCGGACGAACCGGGCCGGCCGGTACATGTCCCAGACCCACGCATCCGCCATCGACACCTCGAAGAACACCTCGCCCTGGACCGAGTGCACCTGCAGCTCGTAGTCGTTGGTGAGGTAGAAACGTCGCTCGGTCTCGATCACGTACTTGAACAGGCCGACGACGTCCCGGTACTCCCGGTAGAGCTTGAGCTCCATCTCGGTCTCGTACTTCTCGAGATCTTCGGCACTCATCCAGGCGTCCCCTCAACTTGTCAGTCCACCCATTGTGGACCACTGCACCCACGCTCAGAGCCGTACCGGATCGACCGGCGGGCCCTCTGCCAGCAGCCGTCCCATGAAGTCCGCCAGTCCGGCCGGATAGACCGTCTCGGCGGTCCCCCGCAGTTCCTCGACCGTCCACCAGCGCGCCGCGAGCAGCTGGGCGTGCTCCTCCTCGCCCATGCCCGAGTGGTCCAGACCCGTCTCCGTGGTCCGGGCCAGGTGGAACCACTGTTCCTGCTCGTAGCGCTGTCCCTGAAAGGAGAACGACACCGTGCCGTACGCCACCAAGGGCCCCAGGTCCACACCCCGCAAGCCGGTCTCCTCCACGAGCTCCCGCTCGGCGGCCGCCCGCACGTCCTCCCCCGGCTCCAAGCCGCCCCCGGGCGTGAACCACCACGCCTCGTCGGGCACCGCGGGATCGACGCCCAGGAAGAGGAGGATGCGGTCCTGCCCGTCCAGCAGCAGGATCCGCGCCGCCCGGCGACGCTGTGCAGTCATGGCAGCGCTCAACGCTCCTTCCGTTCGCATCGGTGGCGCTTCCGATCCTGCCACCCGCCGCGTCCGTCCGGGGCGATGTTCGGCAGAGCGGCCCGACCTGCGACGCCCGCGCTCAGGAGCTGCGCCCCCGGCGGAGCCGGCGCACCAGGCCCGCCACCCCGCCCGCCGCCGAGGTCACGACGATCAGCGCGGCACCCGCGACGGTGGCGTAGGCGGCGGGCTCCAGCGGGCCCGGGTCCGCGGCCCGCGGGCCGGCGAAACCGTCGAAGGCCGGGGTCCGGTCCAGCAGGCCGGTCCGGCCCATGGGGAGCAGGGTGGCCTCGACCCTGGCCTCGACGGCCGTGGCCGGGACGGTCCCGCCGTCCACCTCCAGGTGGGTGCGGGAGTCGAGCGAGCCGACCCGGTTGTCGCCGAGCAGGAAGAGCCGGCCCGGCGGCACCGTCACGCTGAACGAATCGCCCTGACGGCCCTGGGTCGCGAGGTACGGCTCGTCCACCGGTTGTCCGTTGACCGTCAGCCGGGGGTCGGCGGCCGTGGTGGCGACGGTGTCGCCGCCGACCGCGACGACCCGCTTGACCATGAGTTCCCCGCCCCAGGACTGGTCGCGGAAGACCACCACGTCGCCCCGGCCGACGGCGCCGCCGTCGACCTTGCGGGCGAGCACGGTGTCACCGACCTGGAGCGTCGGGTGCATCGAGGCGGTGGGGATCTTGTACGGCCGGTAGTCGACCGCGATCAGGGCGAATCCGCCGATCATCAACACCAGCCCGAGCGCGATCGCGATCCCCTGCAGCACCGCGGCGGGCCGACGGCCGGGCCGGGCGGGCGCGGCCGAATGGTCGGCCGACTGTTCCACGACACTGCTCATCGACACCGTCCACCTTTGGCCGACCGGAGAACCCCACTGGCACGCCGGTGGCTCGGGAGCGAACGCCGACGGGCCGTGGCACGTCCGAGCAGATTACTCGTCGGTACCACGGCCCGCGCAAGGGTCGGGGAGGACCAGGTGGAGCTCAGGACTCCTTCCGGCGCTCCGTCCGGGCCCGCACCCGGCGCACCAGCGGAAGCAGGACGACGGCCCCCACCGCACCGGCCACGGGGGGCGCGACCGGCAAGGCCGCCGCCAGGCCCTTCTGGTCGAAGGTGTCCGGCACCGGGAGCGTGGACCAGTGGCTGACCGGCCAGGCCACCACGAAGGCGCGCCCGATCACGTTGTCCACCGGCACGGACCCGCCGCCCGGCTGGTCCATGTGGAAGCGGGAGTCCAGCGAGTCCGCGCGGTGGTCACCCATCACCCAGATCCGCCCGTTCGGCACCTTGATCGGGCCGAAGGGCTGAGTCCCGCAGGGGGTGTTGCCCGCGTAGATGTACGGCTCGTTGAGCGCGACACCGTTCACCTTGACCGGTCCGTCGTCCTTGCACTCGACGGTGTCGCCGCCGACCGCGATGACCCGCTTGATCAGGTCCTTCTCGTTGGCGGAGGGCATCAGCCCGACGAAGCTGAGCACGTCCTGGACCCCGCGGACGAAGGAGTTGCTGCTCTGCTGGGTCGGCTCGTCGTTCAGCCAGCCACCCGGGTCGTGGAACACCACGACGTCGCCGCGCTCCGGCTCGGCACCGAACCAGGGGGTCAGCTTGTCCACCAGCACGCGGTCGCCGACCTGCAGCGTGTTCTGCATCGACTCGGACGGAATGGAGAACGCCTGGACGAAGAAGGTCTTGATCACCAGCGCGAGGATCAGCGCGATGCCGACCAGGATCGGCAGCTCCTTCAGGAAGGAGCGCTGCTTGCGCGGCTTGGCCGGATCCTCCGACTCCTCGGCCGGCCCGCTCCCCGGCGGCGGGGGCTCCGCGGGGCCGTCGGCCCCGGTGCCGTGCTCATCAGCGGTCTGGGCAGCCGCGTCCTCGACCGCGGCGGAGGGCGCCGAGGACTCGGCGGACCGGCTCACCCGACCGCCCGGGCCCTCGGGCTCCCCGGCGCCTGAGCGGGCGCCGATCACCAAATCCCCCACAACGTCTCCTCCCTGCTGTGCGGACGCCCGCGCGCCCGCGCTCAGAGTGCCGCACAGCGGGCACCACGCTCACCACGACCATGAACGCATCAGGGCTGCCCACAGCGGACTCCCCTGACACCGACCCGGTCCCGGCACACGGCCGGAACCGCTCCCGGCCGCACCTGCACTTCTCTATCACTCCAGGGCATCCGGCTCGCGGTTCCACACGCGCCGTCCGGCCGTCCGACGGCCGGAGCGGCTCACTTCGGAGGCCGCCTCGACCAGCGGACGACGAACGGAAGGATGCCCAACACACCCATAACGAGCGGCGGTTCCAAGGGAACCGGCCCAAAGCCCATCGATTCCGGCGCAGTTCTGCGGAGCTGCGAGGTCGCGCCGAGAGAGGAGAGTGAACTCGGTTCATCGAGTTGATGGAAGCGGCCCAGCGGCCACCCGATCAGGAACGCACGGCCGACCACGTCGCTCAGCGGGACGGTGCCCTGCCCGGGATTGCCCATGTGGAAGCGGGAGTCGGCGGAGACGTCGCGGTGGTCGCCCATCACCCAGATCCGCCCCTTCGGCACCGTCACCTTGAACGGCTGGCGGGACGGCGGGTTGCCCGGGGCGAGATAGGGCTCCTCCACGGGACGGCCGTTGACGCTGAGCCGCCCTTGCGGATCACAGCACTCGACGGTGTCCCCGCCGACGCCGATCACGCGCTTGATCAGGTCCTGCTCGTTGTCGGACGGCAGCAGTCCGACGAAGGTCAGCACCTGCTTGGCCGGGCCCAGTACCGGACCGTCGTCGGACCGCTGGTGACCGTTCTCCAGCCAGCCGCCCGGGTCCTTGAACACCACCACGTCGCCGCGCTGCGGCTCACTGCCGAACCAGGGGGTCAACTTGTCCACCAGCACCCGGTCCCCGACCTGGATGGTCTGCTCCATCGAGCCGGAGGGGATCACGAACACCTGGACCAGGAAGGTCTTCAGCACCAGCGCCACCAGCAGGGCCACCAGGATGATCATCGGGAACTCGCGCAGCAGCGAGCGCTTGCGCCGTCGGGCCGCGCGGCGGGCGCTGCGGCGGCGCTCGGCGCGGCCGCGGCCGCGGACCGGCACGCCCGGATCGGCCGGATCGGCCCCGACCTGCTCCGCGACGCCCCCGCCCCCGCCCGGCTCCGGGGCCGGGCGGTCGGTGACCCGCGCCCTACCCCTGGTCCCCATGACCACCCGCCCCCGGAACGGCGGCGAAGGCCGCGGGCCGGTCCAAGCCGGTCAGGCGCGAGAACGGGTAGACCACCCAGTCCGCCCGGCCGATCACCTTGTCCTCGGGCACGAAGCCTCCGCCGGGCTCCCCGAGGTGGTCGCGGGAGTCCCGGGAGGCGCTCCGGTGGTCGCCCAGCACGAACAGCTTGCCGTTCGGCACCAGGACGTCGAAGGCCACCGCGGAGGGCTGGTCGCCCGGGGCCAGGTAGGCGCTCTCGTCCACCGGTACGCCGTTGACGGTGAGCGGCGCACCCGGTCCGGTGCTCCGCACCCGGTCCCCGGCGACGCCGATCACGCGCTTGACGTAGACGGTGTCGCCGGCCGGGGCCAGCCCGAGGTCCCGGCCGACCGAGCGCAGGCTGTCCCAGAACCCCGGTGGCTCGGCCGACTCGGGGAGGAAGGAGCCCGTCCCGTCGAAGACCACCACGTCGCCGCGGTGCGGGTGGCCGCCGAAGGCGTAGGCCAGCTGGTTGGCGATCAACCGGTCGCCGGGCCGCAGGGTGTCCTCCATCGAGCCGGAGGGCACGGTGAACGGGCGGGCCACGAACGCGTTCACCAGGAGCAGGGCCGCCAGGCAGATCCCGACCAGCAGCAGCAGGTCCCGCGAGCGCGAACGCCCGGGCTCCTCGTCCTCGTCCGCTCCCTCGTCCGCTCCCTCGAAAGCTTCCTCGGCAGCTTCCTCGGCCACCGGTGCGATCGGGCCCCGGCCCTCGCCCTCACCAGGCTCCAGCCGCTCCAGCGCCTCCGGCCTCTCCAGACCTTCCGGCCCGGAAACGACCGCGGACCGCGACAGCGAGTCCGCACCGGTGGGTGCGGGACTGCCGTCGCGGTCCGCGGGTGGTTCGTGCGTGCTCATCGGGCGCTGAGCTTACCTTGCGGTGGCCCAGCCCCTCGGAGCGATCCGGTCCCCCGGCGCGGCCGGGGGGCGGTGGATCAGCGGTCGCGCTTCTCCTTGATCTTCGCGGCCTTGCCGCGGAGGTCACGCAGGTAGTACAGCTTGGCGCGGCGAACCGCACCGCGGGTCACGACCTCGATCTTCTCGACGACCGGGGTGTGCACCGGGAAGGTGCGCTCCACGCCGACGTTGAAGCTGACCTTGCGAACGGTGAAGGTCTCACCGATGCCGGCGCCGTGGCGACGGATGACGACGCCCTGGAAGACCTGGACACGGGAGCGGTTGCCCTCGATGACCCGGACGTGAACCTTCAGGGTGTCACCGGCGCGGAAGGCCGGGATGTCGGTGCGCAGCGAGGCCGCGTCGACAGCAGCGAGCTTGTTGCTCATGTTGCTCTCCATCGCAGGCGCCACGGGCCGCCCACGGAAGTTCGTCACAATGGGGTGAGCTGCGGGCCGCATCGGCTGACGGCGGACCCCCCGTGGCGGGGGCGCCGGTCCACGTGCCCCCTACGGAAGGGGACCAGCGACAGACAGCAGCGGCCTATTCTTCCACATCGAGGGCCGCGGACCGAAATCGGCCGAGCTCCTCGTCCCAGGTCAGGCCCAGGACGCTGAGCGCCGCCCGGTCCTTCTTGTCGAAGCCGCCGTACTGCCAGCGTCCGACCAGGTCGGGCCGGTTGGCCAGGGTGCGGGCGAAGGCCTGCTCCCGCCGCCAGCGGGCGATCTTGCCGTGGTTGCCGCTGAGCAGCACCTCCGGCACGGTCCGGCCGCGCCACTCGGCGGGCTTGGTGTAGACCGGGCCCTCCAGCAGGTCGGCCATCGCGCCGGGCGCGAAGGAGTCGTCCCGGTGCGACTCGGCGTTGCCGAGCACGCCGGGCAGCAGCCGGGCGATCGCCTCGACCATCACCAGCACCGCGACCTCGCCGCCGGCCAGCACGTAGTCGCCGATCGAGACCTCGACCACCGGCATGCGGGTGGCCGCCTCCTCGATCACCCGGCGGTCGATGCCCTCGTACCGCGCGGGGGTGAACGCCAGCCACGGGCGCCCGGCCAGTTCCTGGGCGAGCTCCTGGGTGAACGGACGCCCGCTCGGGGTGGGCACGACCAGGGTGGGCACCTCGCCCTCGGGGCCGCCGGCCACCACCGCGTCCAGGGCCTCGCCCCACGGCTCGGGCTTCATCACCATGCCGGGGCCGCCGCCGTACGGGCTGTCGTCCACCGTGCGGTGCACGTCGTGGGTCCATCCGCGCAGGTCGTGGACGTGCACGTCCAGCTGACCGCGGGCCCGGGCCTTGCCGACCAGCGAGATGTTCAGCGGTTCCAGGTACTCCGGGAAGATCGAGACGACGTCGATCCGCATCCCCGACTGCACGCCGGGAGCGACCGCCGGAGCGGTCTCCGGGGCAACATCCGGGGCAACATCCGGAGCGCTCTCCGGGGCGTTCTCCGAAGCCGTCTCCGGGGCGACGTCCGGGGCGGCCGCCTGGGCGACTTCCGGAGCGGCCGTCGCAGCGAGGTCCTGCTCGGCGCTCACTCCGACTCCTCCGGCTCCTCCGACGCCCCGCGGGCGTCCTCGACGTCCTCGGCGTCCTCGACGACGTCGGCGTCCTCGGGGTCGATCAGCCCGGGCGGCGGGGTGATCACGGCCCGCTGGTTCTCCAGGTCGATGGTCGGCACGATCTGGGTGACGAAGGGCACCAGTACCTCGGTGCCGTCGGCCTTCTCCACCGTGAGCAGGTCCTGGTACGGCAGGTGGAGGACCTCGGTCAGCTCACCGACCCGGGTGCCGTCGAGCAGCACCACGTCGAGACCGATCAGCTGGTGGTCGTAGTACTCCTCCGGGTCGTCCGGACGCTCCTCCGGGTCGACCTCGGAGATGAGCACGGTGCCCCGCAGCGCCTCCGCCGCGTTGCGGTCCTTGACGCCGGCGAAGCGCAGCAGCAGTCGGCCGCTGTGCACCCGGCCGGACTCGACGGTCAGGGGTCCGGCCGAGGCCGGGTCGGTGAGCAGGACGGCACCGGGGCCGAGCCGGAGTTCCGGCTCGTCGGTGCGGACCTCGACACTGACGTCCCCCCGGATGCCGTGGGCACGGCCGATCCTGCCGACGACGAGCTGCACGGTGATCGTTCTCCTGGAGTTGCTGAGGGAGTTGCTGAGCGGGAAGGCAGAGGAAGGCAGAGACAGAAAAAGGCCGACCGGGACGACATGCGTCCCGGTCGGCCTCAAGCCCGACGGCTGAACGAGCAGCTGCGTCAGCGAATGTTGTCCACGTCGACCAGGTCGACCCGGACGTTGCGACCGCCGAGGGCGCCGACCACGGTGCGCAGTGCGCGCGCCGTGCGGCCGCCCCGGCCGATCACCTTGCCGAGGTCATCGGGGTGCACTCGCACCTCGATGGTGTTGCCCCGACGCAGGTTGCGCGAACGCACCTGCACCTCGTCGGGGTGCTCGACGATGCCCTTCACCAAATGGTCGAGGGCGTCCTCGATCACGATCAGGCCTCGACGGCGGCGTCGGCCTCGGCCTCGGCCTTGTCCGACTTCTTGGCCTTCGGGGTGATGGCGACACCGGTGGTGGCGTCCTCGAAGCCGGCGACGGCCTTCGCGAACAGGTGCGAGAAGTCCTCGACCTTGGGCTCGGCGACCAGCAGCGGCGCCGGGGCCGGCAGGCCCTTGAACTTCTGCCAGTCACCGGTCAGCTTGAGGATGGCGAGCACCGGCTCGGTCGGCTGGGCGCCGACGGACAGCCAGTACTGAGCGCGGTCGCTGTCGACCTCGATCTTCGAGGGGTTGTAGGTCGGCTGGTAGATGCCGATCTCCTCGATCGCGCGGCCGTCACGCTTGGTGCGCGAGTCGGCGACGACGATGCGGTAGTGCGGGGCGCGAATCTTGCCGAGACGCTTGAGCTTGATCTTGACTGCCACGGGAGTGGATTCTCCTGGTGTTGACGTGGGTGAGCGGTCTCGCCGTCCGCGTGGGGTTGCGGGGCGGTCCGTTCAAGGGACACGCCAGCCGTAGGAGAGAGGGGTCCTGCTCGGCTGCCGAGTACTCAGCTGTCCATTCTGCCATACCGGCGGCAGGGGTCTTCACCCGGCCGCCACAGGCGGAGCCGGGGAACAACCCCAGGAGGACGACGCACAGCTCGACACAGGACGACGCACAGGACGACGCAGGACGACGCGCAGAACCACGAACGAGATCAGGAGCGGCCCCGCGCGGGAACCGCGCAGGGAACCGCTCAGGACTCGACCGGGAGCCCCCGCTCCCGGTCAGCCCACAGACTCACCGATGTCACCGATGTCACCAAGCAACCGGTGCCGTTCACCCCGGCCGCGCCGACTGCCCGCACAGTCGCCGACCGGTCCCGGCCCCGAATTACGCGATCTTGAACGGTTGCTGGCACGCGCCGCAGACGATGGACGCCTGGGCGAGCACCGACGGCACCACCCGGACGTTGCGCCCGCAGCCGCAGACCGCCTTGACCCGGACGCCGCCCCCGGAGGAGCCGTGTCGGGCGGCCGGGCCGCGGAAGGCGCGGTTGGTGCCGTCGCCGGCCACCGCTTCCTGGTGCGCCCCGAGGGCGCGGTCCAGCCGCTCGATGGTCTCGGCGTAGCGCTCCTGCGTCTCCTTGAGCATGGTCACCTGGGAGAAGCCGCTGCTGGCGTGCGGCTCGACCGGGTGCGCCAGGCCCAGCTCGGAGGCGAGCATCAGGAAGCGCCGGTTGTGGTAGCGGCCGGCCCGCGAGGTGTCCCGGATGTCCCGGGCCGCGGCCAGACCGTGGGCAGCCTCGTGGAGGAGCCGCTCGAAACCGAGCCGCGTGCCACAGGCCGAGGAGGACTCGCCGATCAGTGCCTCGGGCGAGGCCAGATCGGGAAGGTCCTGGTGGTAGGCCTGGATGTCACTCCAGGCGGCGGCCAGTTCGGCCGCGAGGACGAGGGGCTGTGTCGTGCTCACGCTAGACCAACGATGCAGAGTGCGCCGATGTTCCGCATGTTCCCGTTCTCCGGGAATTCCCAGGGAACTCCCAGGAATGCACGACAGCGCGCGAATTGCGCGTTCCGGATCTGAGGCAAGACCAACCCCCTGCGGGTTTCGGCCCGTCGCAACGTCGGCGGGCCTCGTGAATTCCGTCCGGGGAGCGGGCTGTCGCCCCCAGGACGTACGGCCCGTGGACCCGCCGAAGTTGACAGGGCCACGGGCCGTACACCGTACCGCTATTCCGTTAATACCGGGAGTTGACCGGCCAGTAGGGATGTACCCTGCCCGGGCTCCTCCGGCAGAGTTACCGGATTCTTACCCACCCGCATTCCGGGCAAATGTCGCCGCTAACGGTCATTAACCGCGACCGTCGACATCAGTACGCGCACCACACGCGCATCAGTACGCACGCGCCACGATCGCGATATTGCCGTCCTGGTCGTCGGTCTGCGGCACCGAGCCGTCGGCCGCGACGATGCAGCGCACCGTGACGCCCTGCTCGGACAGCTTGGCCTCGCCCTCCGGGCCGAGGTCGGCCCAGGAGATCCGGCCCCAGCCGGTCGCGGCGGCCTCGACGGCCTCGTCGAGGGTCTTGACATCGACGGTGCGGGCCTCGCGGCGCTCGCGGGACTGGCGCAGCAGCAGCGCCTGGTCCTCCTCCAGGATGCCCGGCAGCAGGGCGGCCAGCGCGTCGATGGAGACCGGCTCCTTGCCGCCCGGGATGCGGCGGGCCAGCATCGCGGTGCCGTTCTCCAGGTCGCGCGGGCCGACCTCGATGCGCAGCGGAACGCCCTTGAGCTCCCAGTCGACGGCGCGGCGGCCGAACGGGGTGTCGGTGCGGTCGTCGACCACGACCCGGATGCCGACGGCCTCCAGCTGGGCGCCGATCTCGCGGACCTTGGCGATGACGGCGTCGTCACCCTTGATCGCCAGGACCACGGCCTGGACGGCGGCCAGGCGCGGGGGCACCCGCAGGCCGTTGTCGTCGCCGTGGGACATGATCAGGCCGCCGACCATGCGGGTCGAGACGCCCCAGGAGGTCTGCCAGACGTGCTCGCGCTCGGCGCCCTGCAGCTGGTAGGTGGTGTTGAACGCCTTGGCGAAGTTCTGGCCCAGCTCGTGGCTGGTGCCCATCTGCAGCGCCTTGCCGTCACCCATCATGGCCTCGAGGGTGAGGGTGTTGATGGCGCCGGCGAAGCGCTCCTTGGCGGTCTTGCGGCCGAGCACGACGTCGATGCCGAGCACGTTGGTCATGAAGTCGCCGTAGACCTGGGTGTGGATCATCGACGCGTACTCGCGGGCGTCCTCGTAGGTGGCGTGGGCGGTGTGGCCCTCCTGCCAGAGGAACTCGGTGGTGCGCAGGAAGACGCGCGGGCGGAGCTCCCAACGGACCACGTTGGCCCACTGGTTGATCAGCAGGGGCAGGTCGCGGTGGCTCTGCACCCACTTCGAGAAGTACTCGTTGATGATGGTCTCGGAGGTGGGCCGGACGACGACCGGCTCCTCCAGCTGCTTGCCGCCGCCGTGGGTGACCACCGCGAGCTCGGGCGCGAAGCCCTCGACGTGCTCGGCTTCCTTGGTCAGGTAGGACTGCGGGATGAACATCGGGAAGTAGGCGTTCTGGGCGCCCGCCTTCTTGATCCGCGCGTCCATCTCCTGCTGCATCCGCTCCCACAGGCCGTAGCCGTACGGTCGGATGACCATGGTGCCGCGCACCGGACCGTTGTCGGCCAGCTCGGCCTTGTTGATGAGGTCCTGGTACCAGCGCGGGAAGTCTTCCGCCTGAGGGGTGAGAACGGGTGCCTTAGCCATGGGCGGAATGGTACGGGGATCGGCCCCCTCACTTCGAATCGCCGTCACACCTGCGGGAGGGGGAGGACACCCGCAGCCGTGGAACGCCGCCCGCAGGGGGGCGCACGACCGCGACACGCGCGCACCACCCTGCACCCCTCTGGACGCCGGGCCCGACCCGCTGTTCGCTGGAGTGGGGCGGGACTTTGGGGGAGCCGTAGCAGCACACCGAAGGACCGGATGGGAGGCCGCGATGGCCGCAGCTCGGACGACCGGCACGACCGCACGACCAGGGACCGCACGACCGGCGGGCGCACGACCGACGGGCGCACGACCGCACCACCCCCCGCAGGGGCCCGCCGGGCCCGCGCGGGCGCGCGACTGGGCGGAGATCCAGGAGCGCATGCTGGTGCCGCTCTACGAGGCGGTGTACGACCGCCTGGAGGTCGGCCCGGCGAGCAGCGTGCTGGGGCTGGGCTGCCGGTCCGGACTGGCCCTGCTGCTCGCCGCCGGACGGGGCGCCCAGGTCGCCGGGCAGGAGCCGGGGGACGAGCTGCGCGAGCTGGCCCGGGACCGTCGGCTGCGGGTGTGCGCGGGGGCCCGGCCGACCGCCGCCGTCCCCCGCTCGGCCCATTCGCTGGTGACGGTTTTCGACCAGCTGCCCGGCTCCGCCGAGCCCGGCCCGGTGGTCGCCGAGGCGGCCCGGCTCACCCTCCCGGGCGGGCACGTGGTGCTCGCCGCCTGGGGCCCGCCGGAGCGCTGCGAGAGCGCCCCGGTGCTGGACACGGCCCGCCGGATGGCGGGGCGGACCACCTCGCGCGACCCGTTCGAACTGAGCGCGCCGGGCGCGCTGGAGGACCTGCTCGCCCCGGTCGGCCTGCGCCCGGCCGGGAGCGGCCGGGTGGCCTGCCCGTTCGCCTACCCGGACCTCGACAGCGCGGTGCGCGGCCTGCTCTCCACCGGGCTGTTCGAGGCGGCCGAGGAGTTCTCGGGTGCCCCGCTGGTCGCCAAGGAGCTGGAGGAGGCGCTGCAGCCGTACCTGCGCCCGGACGGCTCGGTCCGGATGGAGAACGTCTTCCGCTACCTGGTCGCCGAGCGGCCGCGCTGAGAGCCCCTGAAGGCCCAGAGAACGCGAAAACCGGGGGCGCCCGCCACCACGGCGGGCGCCCCCGGCTCACCGGTTCACACCTCTTCGTCGGAGGTCTTCCTCGGCACTCCCGCGGCCCGGTAGGCCGCCTCCTCGTCCAGCGTCTCCGCCTCCAGCAGCGCCGCCGCCAGCGCGTCCAGCCGGTGCCGCTCCTCGTTCAGGATCCGCACCGCGTCCTCGTAGCACTCGGCGACGATCCGCCGGGCCTCCTCGTCCACCGCGTCCAGCGTGGTCGGCGCCGCCGACAGCCCGTACGCGCCCTGCGCGTCCGCGGGCACGGCGGTGAGCCGTCCGACCCGCTCGCTCATCCCCCAGCGCCCGGCCATCCCGCGGGCGATGTTGGTGACCTGCTCCAGGTCGCTCTCCGCGCCGGTGGTGATCACCCCGTAGACCACCTGCTCGGCGGCCATCCCGCCCAGCGCGCCGATGATCCGGCCGCGCAGGTAGGGCTCGGTGTACGAGTAGCGGTCGTTCTCCGGGGTGGAGAGGGTGACGCCGAGGGCGCGGCCGCGCGGCACGATGGTGATCTTGCGGACCGGGTCCGCGCCCGGCTGGAGCATGCCCAGCAGCGCGTGGCCGCTCTCGTGGTACGCCGTCCGCTCGCGCTCCTCCTGCGGCATGACCAGCGGCCGCACGGCGCCGAGCTGGACCTTCTCCAGGGCGTCCGAGAGGTCCCGCCCGTTGACCGCGTCCTGCTCCCGCTTGACGGCCAGCAGGGCCGCCTCGTTGACCAGGTTGGCGAGTTCGGCGCCGGTCATCCCGGGGGTGACCTTGGCCAGCTGGGTGAGGTCGGTGTCACCGGCCAGCGGGACGGTCCGGGTGTGGATGCGCAGGATCGCGGCACGCCCCTCCCGGTCGGGCGGGCTGACGGTGATCCGGCGGTCGAAGCGGCCGGGGCGCAGCAGCGCCGGGTCGAGCACGTCGGCCCGGTTGGTCGCGGCGATCACGATGACGCCCTCGGAGCCCGTGAAGCCGTCCATCTCGGTGAGGATCTGGTTGAGCGTCTGCTCGCGCTCGTCGTGCCCGCCCATGCCGCCGCCGGCGCCGCGCTGGCGGCCGATGGTGTCGATCTCGTCGATGAAGATGATCGCCGGGGCGACCTTGCGGGCCTCGGCGAACAGTTCGCGGACCCGGCTGGCGCCGACGCCGACGATCATCTCGATGAACTCGGAGGCGGAGGCGGAGAAGAACGGCACGTCCGCCTCGCCGGCCACGGCCCGGGCCAGCAGGGTCTTGCCGGTACCGGGCGGGCCGCTGAGCAGCACCCCGCGCGGCATCTTGGCGCCGAGCTTGCGGTAGCGCTCGGGGTTCTTCAAGTAGTCGACCACTTCGGTGAGTTCGGCCTCGACCTCGTCGATGCCGGCCACGTCCGCGAAGGTGGTGCGCTTGCCCTGGTCGGCGGCGACCGGCTTGGGCGGGGCCTTGCGGCCGAGCGGTCCGCCGCCGAGGCCGCCGGCCATCCGGCGGGCGAGCAGGATCCAGATGAAGACCAGCAGCAGCATCGGGGCGAGCGAGAGCAGCAGGTTGGTGAGGAAGCTGCGCTGCTGGACCGGCGAGGTGGCGGTGACCTCCACGCCCTGCTGCTGCAGGGTGGTCCACAGGTTGTCACCCGCGAAGGAGGGGCGCTGGGTGTCGAACTCGGTGTAGTCGCCCTTGCCGCCGTCGGGCTTGGGCTGGGCGCTCTTGAGGGTGCCCTCGATCGCGTCGCCCTTGGCGTAGATCTTGGTGATGTTGCCCTTGTTCAGCTGGTTGTTGAACTCGGTGTACGAGATCGTGGTGGCGCCCTGGTTGCCGAAGAACGACAGCAGCAGGTCGGAGATCAGGAACACCACGAGCGCGGTGAGGACGAGGCCCGCCCAACCGCCGGGCATCCGGCGGCGGGGCGGCGGCGGGGGCGGGGCGCCCTCGGACCGCCAGGGCTGGTCGGGGGTCTGGCGCGGCGGTACGGGTTCGGTCACCCACCGGACGATACGGACAGCCGCTCGGGCGGGCCAACCGCAACGCCGCGCCCGACCGCCCGCACGGCCCCGCGAGGACCGGCCACAGACGCCTGCGACCAGCGGATATGACACCCCGTCGGCGGGCTACGCCGCGCCGCCCGGCCACTCCTCCGCGGTCAGCGCGAACCGCTCGTGGTCGCGCCAGTCCCCCTGTAGGAACAGCATCCGCGGGGTGAAGCCCTCGTGCCGGAAGCCCAGTCGCTTGGCCAGCGCGATCGAGCGCTCGTTGTCCGGCTGCACGTTGATCTCCAGCCGGTGCAGGCCCAGCCCGTCGGCCGACTGCGGGGCGAAGCAGCGGTCCAGGACCAGCCGCAGCCCCTCGGTCATCCGCCCGGTGCCGGCGTACGGCAGGTACGAGTCGTAGCCCAGCGAGGCGTTGCAGAACCGGCCCATCACGATGTTGGCGACGTTCACCTTGCCGACCAGCCCGCCGGTGTCCCGGTCGAAGATCAGGAAGGTGCGCAGGCCCGCCCCCTGGCGTCCCAGCAGTTCCGGCAGCCCGTCCGGCTCGACCGGGTTCCACCGCCCGATGTGCTCGGCGGACCGTCGGACCGCCTCCGCGTACACGACCTCGTCCTCGGCCCTCGGGGCCCTGATCATCACTCGCACGCCGACATCATCTGACATGCCGACATCATCCGGCACGGCAACGGCCTCGGACACGACAAGTCGGAGCGCCGGCGCCGCCCCCCGGACGCGCGAACGGCCCGCCGCCCGGAAAGCTCCGGACGACGGGCCGCACGACAGGACGCCGAGGACTACAGCAGGTCCTTGAACTCCTTGGGCAGTTCGAAGTCGGCCGGGCCCTTGCCCGCCCCGAGACCGAACGCACCGCCGTCGGCCGGGCCCTGGCCGGCGCCCGGACCGAGCGCGCGGCGCTCGGCGGCCGCGGCCTCCTCCTGCGCCCGCTTCAGCGGGTTGCCGCTCTTGCGCTTGCCCTTGGCCTGCGGGGCCTTCTTGCCGGACTTCTTCGCGCCGCCGCCCATGCCGGGGATCCCCGGCATGCCGGGCATGCCCTTGCCGGAGGCCATCGCGGACATCATCTTGCGGGCGTCGAAGAACCGCTCGACCAGGTTCTTCACCTCGCCGACCTGGACGCCCGAGCCCTTGGCGATGCGGGCCCGGCGGGAGCCGTTGATCAGCTCCGGCTCGGCCCGCTCGGTCGGGGTCATCGACTTGATGATCGCGCCGACCCGGTTGACGTCCTTGTCGTCGATGTTGTTGATCTGCTCGCGGATCTGGCCCATGCCGGGCAGCATGCCGAGCAGCTTGGAGATCGAGCCCATCTTCTGGACCTGCTCCAGCTGGGACAGGAAGTCGTCCAGCGTGAAGGCCTTCGGGCCGCCGCGCAGCTTGGCGGCGATCTTCTCGGCCTCGGCCTGCGAGAAGGTCTGCTCGGCCTTCTCGATCAGCGAGAGGACGTCGCCCATGCCCAGGATGCGCGAGGCCATCCGGTCCGGGTGGAAGGCGTCGAAGTCGTCGACCTTCTCACCGTTGGAGGCGAACATGATCTGGCGGCCGGTGACGTGCGCGACCGACAGGGCGGCACCACCGCGGGCGTCGCCGTCGAGCTTGGAGAGCACGACACCGGTGAAGTCGACGCCTTCGAGGAAGGCCTGCGCGGTGGTGACCGCGTCCTGGCCGATCATCGCGTCGACGACGAACAGGACCTCGTCCGGGTTCACCGCGGCGCGGATGTCGGCGGCCTGCTGCATCAGCTCGGCGTCGATGCCGAGGCGGCCGGCGGTGTCGACGATGACGACGTCGTACTGCTTCTGCTTGGCGTACTCGATCGAGTCCCGGGCGACCTGCACCGGGTCGCCGACGCCGTTGCCCGGCTGCGGGCCGTAGAAGGCCACGTCGGCCCGCTCGGCCATCACCTGGAGCTGGGTGACCGCGTTGGGGCGCTGGAGGTCGCAGGCGACCAGCAGCGGGGTGTGCTTCTGCTGCTTCAGCCAGTGGCCGAGCTTGCCCGCGAGGGTGGTCTTACCGGCACCCTGCAGACCGGCGAGCATGATGACCGTCGGGCCGTTCTTGGCGAACCGCACCCGGCGGGTCTCGCCACCGAGGATCGCGATGAGCTCCTCGTTGACGATCTTGATGATCTGCTGCGCCGGGTTCAGCGCGCCGGAGACCTCGACGCCGGTCGCCCGCTCCTTGACCTGCTTGATGAAGGCCCGGACGACCGGCAGCGCGACGTCCGCCTCGAGCAGCGCGATGCGGATCTCGCGGGCGGTGGCGTCGATGTCCGCCTCGCTCAGGCGGCCCTTGCCCCGGAGGTTCTTGAACGTCGCTGCGAGGCGATCGGAAAGGGTGTCGAACACGTCGTCGCGGGTCCTCTGCGGCATCGGTATCAGTACGGTCGTCGTCCCCCAGGGTATCCGGCCGCCCCGGGTACGGTCTCCACCCCCGTGCAGGAGACCCCCGGAGCAGCCCGGCACCGGCCCGGCGGCGGGCCGGTGCCGGCTCTCAGTACCCGCTCTCAGCCCAGCGCCTCCCGGACCGCCGCCGCCACCTCCCGGGCCCGCTCGGCGGTCAGCGGACGGCCCGCCGGGTCCGTCAGGTAGAAGGAGTCGACGGCCTCCGCGCCCAGCGTGGAGACGTGCGCGGTGCGCACCCGCACGTCCGCCCCGTCCAGTGCCCGGCCGATCCGGTGCAGCAGCCCGGGGGCGTCGTGCGCCCGGACCTCCAGCACGGTCGCGGTCGCCGAGGCCACCGCGGGCGCCACCGCGACCAGGGGCGGCGGAGTCGGTATGCCCCTGCGCCGCGGGGCGGCGGCGTCCCGCTCGGCGAGGCGGCGGGTGACGTCCAGCGAGCCGTCCAGCGCCCGGCGCAGGTCGGCGCGCAGCCTGGCCGCCTCCGGCAGCTCGCCGAACTCGGCGGCCACCCGCCAGGACAGCAGCAGCACCGGGCCGGCCCCGATCGGGTCCAGCTCGCTCACGCCCGCCGAGCGGACGGTCAGCCGGTGCAGCGCGAGCACCCCGGCGACCGTCCCGAGCAGCCCGGGCCGGTCCGGGACGGCCAGGGTCAGCTCGACGCCCATCGGCTCGGTCTCCGGGGTCGCCCCCATGGCCTGGGCGAGCACCGACAGCGCGGGGGCGCCGGTGCGGGCGGCCTCGACCGCGAGCCGCTCCTGCTCGGCGCTGGGCTCGGCCTCCACCGCCGGGATCCCGCCCCCGGCCAGTTGGGCGGCGGCCCGGGCCACCAGGCCGTCCACCAGCGAGGCCCGCCAGCTGCTCCACGCCGCCGGGCCGGTGGCCAGCGCGTCGGCCTCGGTGAGGGCGTGCAGCAGTTCCAGCTCCGTCAGGGTGCCGACCGCCTTGGTGATGGCCTCCACGGTGGCCGGGTCGTCGGGGTCGCGCCGGGTCGCGGTGTCGACCAGCGTCAGGTGCTGGCGGACCAGCACCGCCAGGGTCGCGGTGTCCTCGGCCGGGAAGCCCATCCGGGCGGCCAGGTCGCGGACGATCACCTCGCCGGCCTCGCTGTGGTCGCCGGGCCAGCCCTTGCCGATGTCGTGCAGCAGCGCGGCGACCAGCAGCAGGTCCGGCCGGGCCACCCGGCGGGTCATCGCGGCGGCCCGGACGGCCGTCTCGACCAGGTGCCGGTCCACCGTCCAGCGGTGCACCGCGTTGCGCTGCGGACGGCAGCGCACCCGCTCCCAGTCCGGCAGCAGCCTGGTCACCAGCCCCTCCGCCTCCAGCGCCTCCCACACCGGGACGGCCGCCTCCCCCGCCCCCAGCAGGGTCACCAGCTGTTCGCGCGCCTCGTCCGGCCAGGGCACCGGCAGCGGACGGCACTCGGCGGCCAGCCGGCGCACCGTCGCGTACGAGACGGTCAGCCCGTTCTGGGCGGCGGCGGCCGCGGCGCGCAGCGGCAGCACCGGGTCGGCGGCCGGGCGGGCGGCCTGGGCCAGCACCGCCTCGCCGTCCTGTTCGACCACGCCCTCGGCGAGCGGACGGCGGGCGACGGCGCCCCGGGCCACCGCGCCCGGGCCGCGCCCGGCGCCGGTGAACGGGAAGCCCAGCCGGCCCACCCGGCGGCCCCGGCCGGACCGGGCGGCGAGCACCCGGTCCACCGCCCGCCAGGTGACGTCGCTCGCGTAGGCGATGGTCCGGGCGGCCTCGTACACCTGGCGCAGCAGGGTGTCGGCGTCCAGCACGCCGAGCCGCTCGGCGACCTGGTCCTGGTCCTGGAGGCTGAGCCGCTCGGTGGCCCGGCCGGTGGCCAGGTGCAGCGCGTCGCGGACGTCGGCGAGGCGCTCGGCGGCGGCGTCCAGACCGTCCCGGGGCGCGTCGCCGAGCCAGGTGGCGGCGACGGCGTCGAGCGCGACCAGGTCGCGCAGGCCGCCGCGGGCCTCCTTGAGGTCGGGCTCCAGCAGGAAGGACAGCTCCCCGTGCCGCTCGGCCCGCTCCCGGCCCAGGTCGCGCAGCTCGGGCAGCCGCGCGGGGGCGCCGGCGCGCCAGTCGGTGAGCACGGCGGAGCGCAGTGCGGCGGTGAGCGCCGGGTCCCCGGCGAGGTGGCGGGCGTCCAGCAGGCCGAGCTGGGCCTTGAGGTCGGCGGCGGCCACCGCGCGGGCCTCGGCGACGGTGCGCACCGAGTGGTCGAGCTTGGCGCCCGCGTCCCAGACCGGGTACCAGATCCGCTCGGGCAGCTCGCGGGCGATCGGGCCGTCGTGCAGCAGCAGGACGTCCAGGTCGCTGCGCGGGGACAGCTCGCCCCGGCCGTAGCCGCCGACGGCGACCAGGGCGACGCCGGCCGACGGGGCCCCGGCGGCGGCGAGCAGGGCGGCCAGCCAGTCGTCGGTGAGCCGGGCGAGCGCGGCCCGGCGCGGGCGGCCGGTCAGCCCCGGCCGGTCGAGCAGCTCGGCGCGGGCGGCGGTGTGGTCCGACGGGACGACCGGGTCCGTGGGGTCCGCGGGGCCCGCGGGGCCGTCGAAGGGATCGGAGGGGCTGGTCTCGGTGGTCATGCGCGTGGGGTCCCGTCCGTGCGTGCGGGTTGAGCCGTCCTGCGGCCGAACCGTCGTGCGGTTGGAGTCCTGCGGTCGGTCCTGCGGTCTCGGAGTCCTGCGGTTGAGCGGGGCGCCCCGTACGGCCTGCGGCCGCCCCCGGGCGCCGGTACGCCGAAGGGCGGATCCGCCCCCGTGCTGGGGGCGGATCCGCCGGTTCGGTCAGTGCCTCACAGGGCGTCCGGGCCGCGTTCGCCGGTGCGGACCCGGACGGCCGTGTCGACCGGGACGCTCCACACCTTCCCGTCGCCGATCTTCCCGGTGCGGGCGGCCTTCACCAGGACGTCGATCAGGTCGTCGGCGTCCTCGTCCTCGACCAGGACCTCGATCCTGACCTTCGGTACCAGGTCGACGGTGTACTCGGCGCCCCGGTAGACCTCGGTGTGGCCGCGCTGGCGGCCGTAGCCGCTGGCCTCGGTGACGGTCAGGCCGTGGACCCCGAAGGCCTGCAGGGCGGCCTTCACCTCGTCCAGGCGGTAGGGCTTGATCACAGCGGTGATGAGCTTCATCAGGCGTCGACCTCGGTCTTCTCAACGGACGTCTCAACGGACTTGTCGGGCTTCCCGCCGGGCGCGGCGCCGGTGCCCACCGACGTGAGCGCCCGGGCCAGACCGGCGCCGACGGCGCTGAAGTCGTAGGCGGACTCGGCGTGTTCGGCCTGGTCGATGCCGGCCACCTCGACCTCCTCGGGGACCCGGAAGCCGACCAGCTTGTCGACCGCCTTGGCCAGCAGCCAGGAGAGCACGAAGGAGTACGCCGCGACCACTGCCACGCCCATCGCCTGCTTGCCGAGCTGGCCCAGTCCGCCGCCGTAGAACAGGCCCTTGGCGGTCTGGCCGACCCCGCCGGTGGCGAACAGGCCGATCAGCAGCGAGCCGATCGCCCCGCCCACCGCGTGCACGCCGACCACGTCGAGCGAGTCGTCGAAGCCCCAGCGGTACTTGAGCGAGACGGCGGCGGCGCAGGCGACGCCCGCGATCAGGCCGATCGCCACCGCGCCGAGCGGGCTCACCGAGCCACAGGCCGGGGTGATCGCGACCAGTCCGGCCACCGCGCCGGAGGCGGCGCCCAGCGTGGTGAACGCGCCGTGCTTGATCTTCTCGAAGACCAGCCAGCCGATCAGCGCCGCGCCGGTGGCGACCTGGGTGTTGACGAAGGCCATCGCGGCCACGCCGTTGGCGGCCAGCGCCGAGCCCGCGTTGAAGCCGAACCAGCCGAACCAGAGCAGCCCGGAGCCGAGCATCACCAGCGGCAGGCTGTGCGGGCGCATCGGGTCCTTCTTGAAGCCGACCCGCTTGCCCAGCACCAGGCAGAGCGCGAGGCCCGCGACACCGGCGTTGATGTGCACGGCCGTGCCGCCGGCGAAGTCGATCACGCCGTTCCGGTCGCCCAGCCAGCCGCCGTTGCCGTTGTCGGTCATGAAGACCCAGTGCGCGACCGGGAAGTAGACGACCGACACCCAGAGCGCGATGAACAGGCCCCAGGCGGAGAACTTGGCCCGGTCCGCGACGGCGCCGCTGATCAGCGCCGGGGTGATGATGGCGAACATCAGCTGGAACACCGCGAACGCCGTGACCGGGATCGATCCGCTGAGTTCGTTCAGCCCGATGCCGCGCATCCCGAGGAAGTCCAGGTTGCCGATGAGTCCGGCGAAGGCGTCCGGCCCGAAGCTGAGCGAGTAGCCGTAGAGGACCCAGAGCACACTGACGATGCCGAGCGAGAGAAAACTCATCGCCAGCATGTTCAATGTGCTCTTGGCCCTGACCATGCCCCCGTAGAAGAAGGCCAGGCCCGGGGTCATCACCATGACCAGGGCCGCACTGATGAGCACGAAGGCGGTGTCGCCCGCGCTGAAGCCGTCCGGCATCGGCGTCTCCTCTGCGTGAAAGCCGCGCTCCACCCCCGGGTACCTGTCCCGTGCCACCCGGGGCGGCGGCGATGAAGAGGAGAGTGCCGAAGCCTGGTTTCGGCCAATGCGACCGGTTGTTTCGCGGCCGTGACGCGTGCGACGCGCGGGTTACGGGCACGTGAACCGCGCCCCCGACCCTGGGCCGGATGGGTTACCGTGCCCGCCGCGCTGACCGGTCCGCGACAGAAGTGCCACCGACCGTGACGGCGGCGGCCGTCACGGTCGGTGGAGTGTGCCGCCGGGGTCCGCTCAGACCACCGAGACGAACTCCGGGATGTCCTGAACCACGCGCTCCTGGAGCCGGCTCACCGCGTCCACGCCCTGGAACCGGGCCGCCGCGGCCTCCGTGGTCTTGCGGACCCGGGAGTTCAGCCGCTCCGACCGCACCTTGGTCGCGATGTCCACCGCCTGCTCGGCGTACCGGGCGGCCTCCTCGGCCTCCCGCTGCAGCAGGTGCACGCTGGCCATGCCGATCAGGTTGAAGGCGTACGAGCGCACGTGGTCGTCGTCCTGCCGGAACAGGTCGACCGCGCGCTCCATCACCGGCGCCGACAGCGAGGCGTACAGCTGGGCGTTGTCCGAGTGGTAGGCGAGGTCGCGGTAGGAGTGGGCGTTCTCGGCGTTCAGCTCGGCCGGCGAGAAGAACTTCAGCCAGTCCGGGTCGCCGTCGCCGTCGCGGATGTCGGTGAAGGTGTCCTCGGACAGCCGGATCGCCCGGGCGCAGCGGTTCACCTCGCCGATGGTGGCGTAGGCGCGCGCCTCCATCGCGTACAGCAGGGACTGCTGGCGCGGGGTGGCGGTGTCGCGGCTGCCGTACTGCGCCAGGTGGATCAGCTCCAGGGCGTCCTCGCCCCGGTTGAGGTGGATCATCTGGCGGCTCATGTCGGTGAGGATCAGCGCGCCGAACGGGCGGTCGCCGGCCTCCTTGGCCGCGTGCAGCGCCAGCACGTAGTACTTCTGCGCGCTCGGGTGCATCCCGACGTCGTAGGACATCCAGCCGGCCAGGTGGGCGAGTTCGGCGGTGAGCCGGAACAGCCGCTTGGTGGTGTCCTCGGTGTACGTCTCCTGGAGCAGGTCGGTGACCTCGTGGAGCTGGCCGACCACGGCCTTGCGGCGCAGCCCGCCGCCGTTCTGGGCGTCCCACTGGCGGAACATGACCGTGGTCTGCTCCAGCAGTTCCAGCTCGGGCTCGGAGAGCCGACCGGTGAACGCCTCGCCGCCGTTGGCCGCGGTGAGGATCGGGGTGGGGACGCCGGTCGGGCCGGGGGCGAGCCAGCGCTGCATCGGCTCGATCAGCGCGGCGCCGGCGGTCAGCGCGAGGGAGGTGCCGAGGAAGCCCCGGCGGTTGAGCATCAGGTCGCTGCGGGAGTAGTCACTGATCAGCTGGACGGTCTGCGGGGCGCTCCACGGCAGGTCGACGCCGCCGCCGACGGTGGAGACCGGGATGGCGGCGCGCAGGCCGAGGTCCTCGACCGAAACCACCGAGCCGAAGCGCTCCGAGAACAGCTCCGACATGATCTTGGGGATCGGCTCGCGCGGCTGCTCCCCGTCGAGCCAGCGGCGCACCCGGGAGGTGTCGGTGGACACGTGGTGGGCGCCGATCTGCCGGGCCCGGCGGTTGACCTGCCGGGCCAACTCGCCCTTGGACCAGCCGCTGCGGGCGAACCACGTGGTCAGCTTCTCGTTGGGTTGCTTCTCTGCCATGGGAACGTCCCCATCCCGCCCGGCCCCTGCGGGGCCCCCGATCGTGACCGCCCGACGGTTGCGGGCTCTTGCCAGACGTGCCGTGCCTGCGGTGCCAGTACCGCTCGTCGTACTGGTGTGCCATCGTTGCGGACGGTCCGTCAGATCCCCAACTCCCGTTCCCCGACGGCTCGGAGCAGGTGCGCCGACGACGTCCGTGTGCTGAACGTAGTGCCCCGTGAGGTACCCGTGGGAGCGCCCCTGGCGAAACGCCACCTTTCGCCACCCCCAGGAGTGAACCGAAGCCCGGAGGCAGGCGCTTGACTGGGTAGTCGCGACGGTCCGGCATATGCGGGCCGCCAAGTCCCCCGGCCAAGCCCGGCAGACCCGGCAGAACCCGCAATCCATCGCAGCCCCAGGCGAGTTCGCCGCCCACTCGGGACGGCAACCGTCCCTCGCACACGACGATCCGGCATCGACGCCGCCCCCACAAGGCGGCGCCCGAGGCGCACCGCCGGAACAGGCGCACGCCATGCGCTGCGCGCCGCCACCGCACCACGCACGACGCAACGGACAATCAACACACAGTCACCATCCCGTAACCATCGGCAACGAGAACCTGTTGGGGGAGGCATGGACAACCTGTTCGGCGAACTTCGACTGGGGCACCTGCGGCTGGCACCGCTGGGCGCGCGCCGCCGCACCAAGGTCACCGCGTCCCAGGCCGCCGCGGAGTACACCGGCCGCTGGGGCTGGACCGTCGCCACCGGCGAACCGGCCACCGGCGCCGCCGCCCCGACCCGCTGTCCCTGCGGCTCCCGGTGCTGCGCCGCCCCCGGCCTGCACCCCGTACCGGGCACCGCCGACCGAGCCGGCGCCACCGGCGACGAGGGCTCGGTGCTGTTCCCCACCGGCCGCGCCTTCGACGTGCTGGACGTGCCCGAGCCGGCCGGCCTCCAGGCCCTGGTCCGGCTGGAGCGGATGGGCACCCAGGTCGGCCCGGTGCTCGCCCCGCCGACCGGCCGGCTGCAGTTCCTGGTCGCCGCCGGCACCGCCCGCCGACTGCCCGACCTGCTCTACCGGATGGGCTGGGACGACGCCGCGCTCGACCTGGCCTGCCACGGCGAGGGCAGCTACGTCGCCGCCCCGCCCACCGTCCTCGGCGAGCTCGGCCCGGTCCGCTGGCTGCGCCGCCCCACCCGCGACAACGCCGGCTGCCCGCCCGAGGCCCGGCTGCTGCTCGGCACCCTCGCCTACGCCTGCCACCGCAGCCGCGAACGCACCGCCGAGCCCGCCTGGATCGCCTCGTAAATCGCCCGCTCGCCTCCGGGGCGCTCTGATCCGGCGCCGACGGTCGTCGCTCCGGCGCTCGTACCTCGCTTGTCGCTCCTCCCTTTCGGCACCGGCGCGCCCCTTCGGCTCGGGGCGGGAAGCACCCACTCGGGGCTGGAAGCCCTCCGGGCACGCGAAAGGGCCCGCCCCCGGAGGAGCGGGCCCCGACCGACGGGGAGGTCCCGGTCAGTCCCCGATCAGCGCGTCCACGAACGCACCGGGCTCGAACGGCGCCAGGTCGTCCGCACCCTCGCCCAGACCGATCAGCTTGACCGGCACGCCCAGCTCGCGCTGGACCGCGACCACGATGCCGCCCTTGGCGGTGCCGTCCAGCTTGGTCAGCACGATGCCGGTGATGTCCACCACCTCGGCGAACACCCGGGCCTGGATCAGACCGTTCTGACCGGTGGTGGCGTCCAGCACCAGCAGCACCTCGTCCACCGGGCCGTGCTTCTCGACGACCCGCTTCACCTTGCCCAGCTCGTCCATCAGGCCGGTCTTGGTGTGCAGTCGGCCGGCGGTGTCGATCAGCACGGTGTCGACGCCCTCGGCGATGCCCTCCTTGACCGCGTCGAACGCGATCGAGGCCGGGTCGCCGCCCTCCGGGCCGCGCACGGTGCGCGCACCGACCCGCTCGCCCCAGGTCTGGAGCTGGTCCGCGGCGGCCGCGCGGAAGGTGTCGGCCGCGCCGAGCACGACGGTGCGGCCGTCGGCGACCAGGACCCGGGCCAGCTTGCCGGTGGTGGTGGTCTTGCCGACGCCGTTGACGCCGACGACCAGGACCACGGCCGGGCCCTCCTCGTGCTTGGTGGAGCGGACGGTGCGGTCGGCGTCCTTGCCGACCAGCTCGACCAGCTCCTCGCGCAGCAGGCCGCGCAGCTCGTCGGGGCTGCGGGTGCCGAGCACCTTCACCCGGGTGCGCAGCCGCTCGACCAGCTCCTGGGTCGGGGCGACGCCGACGTCCGCGGTGAGCAGGGTCTCCTCGATCTCCTCCCAGGTGTCCTCGTCCAGGTGCTCGCGGGAGAGCAGCGAGAGCAGGCCCTTGCCGAGCGAGTTCTGCGAGCGGGAGAGCCGGGAGCGCAGCCGGACCAGCCGGCCGGCGGTGGGCTCGGGGACCTCGACGGCAGGCGCCGCCTCGGCCTCGGCCGGGGCCTCGACCACCACCTCCTCGGCGGCCTCGGGAAGCGGCACCTCCTCGACGGTGCGGCGGGGCTCCTCGGTCGGCGGCGCGGCCTCCTCGCCGACCTGGGGCTCCTGCGGGGTGGTCTTCGGCGCCGTGATGACCGGCGCCTGCGACTTCGGGGGCAGCTGCTGGCGTCGTCTGCCGGAAACGACGAGGCCCGCGATCGCGCCGATGGCGACCACGGCGATGACGACCGCGAGGATCACGTATTCCAAATCAAGCTCCTTTACTAGTTCCCCCGATAGAGTGATCCTTCGGTCACTGACGCATAAGCGCCCCCGCCTCCCCTACGCTGACCAGCGTGCCGCTCGGCACCGGTCAGGGCTTGGCCGTCACGAGGTCGTCCAACGGCTGAGTGAGAAGCCCCCTCGCGCGAGGGGGAGGAGTCACAACCGCTCCAGTATCCGGGATCGGTCCCGCCTAGGGCAGCTGCCCAGGCACAGGTCGACGAATCAGTCCGTCGCCCCTGAGGCAATCGCCTCCTGTCGCCGAGGCGGCACCGCACGCGACACGCGTTCCCGGTGCTCCTCGCGCAGCCGCTGGCTGATCACCCGGGAGATCCCGTCGCCCTGCATGGTCACCCCGTACAGGGCGTCGGCGGACTCCATGGTCAGCTTCTGGTGGGTGATCACGATCAGCTGGGAGCTCTCCCGCAGCTCCTCCATGATCCCGACCAGCCGGCGCAGATTGGTCTCGTCCAGCGCCGCCTCCACCTCGTCCATCACGTAGAACGGGCTGGGCCGGGCCTTGAAGATCGCCACCAGCAGCGCCACCGCGGTCAGCGAGCGCTCGCCGCCGGAGAGCAGCGACAGCCGCTTGACCTTCTTGCCGGGCGGACGGGCCTCCACCTCGACGCCGGTGGTGAGCATGTTGTCCGGGTCGGTCAGCACCAGCCGCCCCTCCCCGCCCGGGAAGAGCCGGGCGAAGACGCCCTCGAACTGGGCGGCGGTGTCGTGGTAGGCGGAGGTGAACAGCTGCTCGACCCGCTGGTCCACGTCCCGGACGATGTCCATCAGGTCCCGCCGGCTGCGCTTGAGGTCGTCCAGCTGCTCGCCGAGGAACTTGTGGCGCTCCTCCAGGGCGGCGAACTCCTCCAGCGCCAGCGGGTTGACCTTGCCCAGCTGCTGGTACGCCTTCTCGGCGGCCCGGAGCCGCTTCTCCTGCTCGGCCCGGACGTACGGGTACGGCTCCCCCGGCTCCTGACCCTCCTCGGGCGTGGCCGGCGGCACCGGCCGGTCCGGCCCGTACGAGGCCAGCAGCTCGCCGCCGTCGATGCCGAACTCCTCCAGCGCGCGGGCCTCCAGCTGCTCGATCCGCAGCCGCTTCTCGGCCCGCAGCACCTCGTCCCGGTGCCCGGCGTCGACCAGCTTGTCCAGCTCCTCCTTGAGCCCGCGCCCGTGCTCGCGGTGCTCCCGGAGCTCGTGCTCCCGCTCGGCGAGCGCCTGTTCGACGGCCGCGCGCCCGGCGTCCGCCCGGGCCAGCGACACCTCCAGGCAGGCGAGCAGCTGCCGGGCGCCCGCCGCGACGGCGTTCGCCACCCGGGCGTCGTGCTCGGCGCGCCGGCGGCGGTCGGCGGCCCGGGCGCGCGCCTCGCGCTCGGCGCGGGCGGCCCGGTCCAGCTGGTCGGCCCGGCCGGTCAGGGCGCGGACCCGCTCCTCGTGGGTGCGCACCGCGAGCCGGGCCTCCAGTTCGGCCTGCCGGGCGGCGGAGGCGGCCTCGGTGAGCCGCTGCTGCTCGGCCCGGTCCGGCTCGTCCTCCCCCGCGTCCGCCGACTCCTCGGCGGCGGCCAGTCGTTCGGCCAGTTCCCCAGCGGTGGCGAGCAGTTCGGCCACGCCCTGTTCGGCCCGCGCGGCGGCCGCCGAGAGCCGTTCGGCCTCGCCGGCGGCGGCCCGGGCCTGCCCGCCGAGCCGGCCGAGCGCGCCCGCCACCCGGGCCCGCTCCTGCTCCGCCTGCCGCCGCTGTTCGCCCAGGCGCTCCAGTTCGGCGGCCGACTCCCCGCGCAGTTCGGTGAGTTCGGCCAGCCGCCCGGCCGCCTCGGCGCAGCGCAGGTCGAGTTCGCCGATCGCCCGGGCGGCCTGGTCCACCGCGGCCTGGGTCTCCAGCAGGCTGGGCACGCCGCTGGAGCCGCCCCGGGCGAAGCCGGCGCCCAGGAGGTCGCCCTCGGCGGTGACGGCGGAGAGTTCGGGGCGTTCGGCGACCAGTCGCAGCGCCTGGTCCAGGTCGGCGACCACCGCGATCCCGGCCAGCCGGTTGCGCACGGCGGCGAGCAACTCGGCCGGTCCGTCGACCAGTTCGGCGGCCCACCGGGCCCGTCCGGGCAACTCGCCCTCGGCCTGAGGGAGTTCCGCCGCCCCGGCGACCAACAGCGCGGCCCGCCCGGCGTCCTGGGCGCGCAGCAGCCGCAGCGCCCCGGCGGCGGCGCCGGGCGAGTCGACGGCCACCGCGTCGGCGGCCGCCCCGAGCGCCGCGGCGAGCGGCACCTCGTGGCCGGGTTCGATCCGCAGCAGTGCGGCGGCCGGGCCGAGCAGCCCGGTCAGCCGCTCCCCCGCCGCCAGCAGCGCGCCGGTGCCGTCCTTGCGCCGCAGCCCGAGCGAGAGCGCCTCGTGCCGCGCGGTCAGCCCGGCCCGCTCGCGTTCGGCGGCTCCGGCCGTCTCCCGGGCCCCGGCCAACTCCCGTTCCACCTCGGCCAGTCGGGCCCGGGCCCGCTGGTAGCGGTCCTCGGCCCGGGCGTCGTCCCCGGCCGAGCCGTCCACCTGCTGCTGGAGCTCGTCCAGTTCGCCCTGGGCGGCTTCGGCGCGCAGCAGGGCCTCGTCCCTGGCCTCGGTGAGCCGGCCGATCTCGGCCTGCGCCGCAGCGGCCCGGGAGCGGGCGGCTGCGGTCTGCCCCTGGAGTCGGGCCAGGCCCTCCCGGCGGTCGGCGATGGCCCGGGCGGCGTCCCGCAGGCGGCGTTCCTCGTCGGCCAGCGCGCGTTCCAGTTCGCCCTTGCGCTCGACCGCCTCGGCCAGCGCGTACTGGGCCTCCTCCAGTGCCTCGGCGAGCGCGGCCTCCTCCTCGCGGACCCGCTCGGCCTCCCGTTCCAGCTCCTCCGGGTCCCGGCCGCGCCGTTCCTCGGCGGTGCCCCCGGCGACGGCGTGCCGGGCCCGGGCCTCGGCCAGCCCGATCGTGCCGCGGGTGCGCTCGGCGAGCGCGGAGAGCCGGTACCAGGTCTGCCGGGCGGCCTCCAGGCTCGGGCCGAGCTGCTGGACCTGCGCCTCCAGGACGCGTTCGCGCTGCACGGCGCGGGCCAGTTCCTGTTCGACGGTGGTCCGGCGCAGCCGCAGGGCCAGCTCGTCGGCGACCTCGGCCTCGACGGCCCGGCGCAGGGCCAGCAGGTCGTCGGCGAGCAGCCGCAGCCGGGCGTCGCGCAGGTCGGCCTGGATGCCGGCCGCGCGCCGGGCCACCCTGGCCTGCCGGCCGAGCGGTCCGAGCTGGCGGCGCAGTTCGGCGACCAGGTCCTGGACCCGGTTGAGGTTGGCCTGCATCGCGTCCAGCTTCCGCAGCGCCTTCTCCTTGCGCTTGCGGTGCTTGAGGACGCCGGCCGCCTCCTCGATGAAGGCGCGTCGGCCCATCGGATCGGCGTGCAGGACGGAGTCGAGCTGGCCCTGCCCGACGATGACGTGCATCTCCCGGCCGATGCCGGAGTCGGAGAGCAGTTCCTGGATGTCCAGCAGGCGGCAGGTCTCGCCGTTGAGCGCGTACTCGCTGCCGCCGTTGCGGAACATGGTCCGGGTGATCGTCACCTCGGAGTAGTCGATCGGCAGGGCGCCGTCGGCGTTGTCGATGGTGAGGCTGACCTCGGCCCGGCCGAGCGGGGCGCGCCCGCTGGTCCCGGCGAAGATGACGTCCTCCATCTTGCCGCCGCGCAGCGACTTGGCACCCTGCTCGCCCATCACCCAGGACAGCGCGTCCACCACGTTGGACTTGCCGGAGCCGTTCGGGCCGACCACGCAGGTGATGCCCGGTTCGAAGCGCAGGGTCGTGCTGGAGGCGAAGGACTTGAATCCGCGCAGCGTCAGACTCTTCAGGTGCACGCGGCCGGTCTCCTCATTCACTCACGAGGGAACCGACTGTATCCGGAGTCCGACACGACGAAGGGACGCCACATCCGGGCGTCCCTTGCAAAGCTGCGTCCCTTTCGGGGCGGCTCAGTGCACAGCGGCGTCGATCTGGGAGGACCGGGACGGGCTCAGGTCAGAGCCGGCTCCCGCTGGTCCAGATCGATGCTGTTGAGCAGCGAGTGCTCGTCAGCGACAGCGGTGAGCGCGTCGTTCTCAGCCTGCATCCGAAGAAGCTCGGACTCAAGATCCTGGACGCGCTGCTGAAGCCGTCGCATCTCGGAGAGCATTCGCGGGTCGGGGCCGCCGACGTACCCGAGAAGCGCCTTTGCCATGATGAATGGTCCTCCACGCTGAGTGACCGAACCGGAACGGTACAGGTCTAGGGGGAAGGGGGACGCACGCGCGGCGCGCACCGGAAGTGCTGGCTGGGCACTACGGCACAACCGCCGTGAGCTGGGCTCACGAGAGCATGCGCCTGCCGGGGAACGCGATCGTGTGCGCGGGCTTCAAGCGTCTCACCAAAGACGGAAAGGGTCAACACGATCACCGCACGCTACCGCGCCCCTGTCACCTGCCCGGCGGTGTCGTCACGCCTGGGGGTCTCGGGCCCGGGTCCACCACGTGCTCGTGGATCATCGTTCGATGCGGAGTCAACCACGAGTCTGCCCGAATGGCAACCGTATGACACCGACGGTTGCCGATCATTTCCGGGCCGCGACCGCGGCGCCCTCCGGGGCGGTGGCTCAGCGGATCTCGAAACCCTCGTAACCTGCGCCGACGGCGGTCCAGATCTCGGTCACGCCGCTCACCGCGCCGGGCGTGTCGGGGCCGCGCAGCAGGGCCAGCAGCAGCTCGCAGTCGGCGGCCAGGCCCTCGGCCACCACCTGCACCCGGCCGTCGCCGAGGTTGCTCGCGTACCCGGTCAGCCCGACCTCCAGCGCCCGTGCCCTGGTCCACCAGCGGAACCCGACCTGCTGGACCTTCCCCCGGACCCAGGCGGTCACCCGGACCGGTTCATCACTGTGGGCATCGCGACCGTGCATGCCCCCGACCCTAACCGGCCGCCGGGCGGGTCACAGCTCCACCGGGCCCTCGACCGTCCAGCCCGGGGTGTGCACCTCGGCGTGCAGCTCGCCGCGGCGGGCCTCCCGGCCGCAGGTGCGGCAGACCCAGGCCGGGTCGAAGGGGTGCGGCTCGTGGTCCTCGGGCGCGTGGGCGAAGGTCACCGGGGAGTCCGGCAGCAGCCAGCGGTCGCCCCAGGCGCGCAGCGCGTGGGCGAGCGGGGCGAGGTCCCGGCCGGCCTCGGTGAGGTGGTACTCGTAGCGCGGCGGCCGCTCGCTGTACGGGCGGCGCTCGACCACCCCGGCCTCCTCCAGGGCCCGCAGCCGTGCGGTCAGCCGGTCGCGCGGGGCGCCGGTGTTGCGGGCGATCCGGTCGAAGCGGTGGTTGCCGTAGAACAGCTCGCGCACCGCCAGCAGCGCCCACTTCTCACCGACCACCTGGAGCGCCGCGGCCATCGAGCAGGGCCGGCCGGGGGTGGCGACGGGGGCGGGGGTGTCGGCGGTCACAGCGCCAGCCTGCCACAGCGGGTTCCGTTCTCAAACCCTGCCCCGGACGGCGAACGGCCCCGCCGGTCGGAACCGGCGGGGCCGTGGGGCTGTCGGGTCATGCCCGGGTCAGCGGGTCACCAGTCGTCGCCGCCACCGAAGCCGCCGCCACCGCCGCCGAAGTCGGAGTCGCTGAAGCCGCCGAAGTCCGAGGCATTGAAGTCGGCACCGGTGAAGTCGCCGCCCTCGTACTGGTCCTGGTAGCCGCCGTGGCCGCCCTCCATCATCGGCGCCGCCGCGTAGGCCGGGCTGCTCATCATCGAACCGAGCATGGTGCCGACCAGCAGGCCGGGCAGCAGGCCGCCGCCGAAGCTGCTGTAGTACCCGCCCGCGTACGGCGCGTAGGCCGGGCCGGCGTTCCAGTACGGCTGCGGGCCGTGCTCGGTGTCGACGGTGCGCACCGCCGGGTCGAGGCCGGCCGCGACCCGGTCCGCGTCGGCCTGGCAGACCGGGACGCTGCGGGCGGAGCCGCCGGCCGGGGCCCAGTCGACGTCCTTGACGGACGGGCCGTGCCGCGGGTCCATGAAGCACGGGGGACGGCGCTCGGGCAGCGGGCGCTTCTCGCGCCGGGCCGCCAGGGTGGCCAGCTGGAACCGGCCGTCCTCGATCGCCTCGGTGACCTGCTTGACGTCCTCGGGCTTCTTGGCCTCGTCCATCAGCCGCTTGGACTTCTCGTACGAGTCCAGGGCGTGGCTGTAGTCGGTGCGCTGGGCGTCGTCGGCGTCGCTCGCGCGCGGGTTGAAATCGAGCCGCTCCAGCTCGACGCCGAAGGCGGTGATGTCCTCGTCCACCACTCGGCGCAGCTGCTCCAGCTCGGCCCGGGCCTGCTCCTCCTTGCGCTTCTTGGCGCGGCGGAAGAGGAAGAAGACACCCGCACCGGCCAGCACCACCAGCAGGACCGGGATGATCACCCAGGCGATCGAGGTGCTGTGGTTGACCCCGGTGCCCTTGGTCTGCGGGGCGGCCTGGTCGACGAAGTCGTTCAGGGTCGCGTTGATGTCACCCTTGTCGGCGCGCAGGACGGCGCCCGAGATCCGCGACGCGGCGCCGGGGGCCATCGCACCGCGGTCCGCGTCCGCCTTGAACCCGTCGGGACCGAGCCAGACGGCGTAGACGCCGTCGATGCCCACCAGGGTGCGCAGGTCCGAGAGGATGGTGTTCTTGTTGGCGCCCTCGGGGACGACCGCGACGAAGATCGGCTTGTCGGCCTTCTCGATCTTCTTGGTCAGCGCGTCCGCCTGCGCCTGGCTGAAGCGGTCCTGCATCGCCGGGGCGACGTAGACCTGGCCCTTCTTCAGGGTGGCCGCGGCGTCGCTCAGACCGCCGGCGGCCGAGGCCGCCGGGGCGAACATCAACAGCAGCCCGAGCAGCGCCGCCACCAGGGCAAGTGGCCCGGCGCCCCGGGAACGTCGTGCAAGGGTTCTCATAACCCCCGACGCTACCGTGACCGGCGGCGGAGCACGGCATACCCTTCGCATACTGGTTATGACAAGATTCCCCGCCGTCCGCCGGGGCGGCTCCCCTTCTCGCGGATGACATTCCCCCCAGTCGACCCTGAGACGGGTGGGACGCGGGAACCACATGAGGCGGCCGGACGTACGTCCCGGCGGGCCCGGGGCGGTGCGGGGGCGGGTCCGGCGCGGTTCGAGGGGGCGTCCCGACCGTACCGCGCGAACGGGCACACTGGTCCCGGACCGCTCGTCCCATTACTTCTTCTTGACCCAACTCCCGATCGGAGCGCTCGGTGATCATCGGCCTCGTCACGGCCGTGGCGGCATCCGCCTGCTACGGCACCGGCTCGGTCCTCCAGGCCGTCGGATCCCGCCGCTCGGCCCGGGAGGAGGCGGCGAAGGGCGCCGCCGGATCGACCACCGAGCACGGCGGGCCGAGCCTGTCCTCCACCGCCAAGGCCGCCGTCACCTGGGAGTTCATCACCGGAACGGTGCTGGACCTGATCGGCTTCGGGCTCGGCGCCCTGGCCGCGCGGCTGCTGCCGCTGTTCCTCTCCCAGACCATCATCAGCGCCAACCTGGTGATCACCGCGGTGCTCAGCATCAAGCTGCTGGGCATCCGGCTCAAGCAGCTGGAGTGGGCCTCGATCGGCGTGCTCTGCTCGGCCCTGGTGCTGCTGGCCGTCTCGGCCGGACCCGAGGGCGGCCACCACGCGTCGACGGCCTTCCACTGGGGGCTGCTGATCACCACCACCGTGCTGCTGGCCGGCGGCAGCCTGCTGGTGCGCCGGATGGGCTCCAAGGGCGCGATCGTCGCCGGTCTGCTGTCCGGCCTCGGCTTCGGCGCACTGGGCGTCGGCGTGCGCATCCTGAACGGTGTGGAGCCCTTCGACCTGGTCCGGCTGGCCTCCGACCCGGCGCTGTACGCGATCCTGATCGGCGGCCTCGGCGGCATGTACGTGCACACCGTGGCCCTGCAGATCGGCTCGGTGAACGGCGCCACCGCCGCCCTGGTGGTCGGCGAGACGGTGCTGCCCGGCGCGATCGGCGTGCTCTGGCTCGGCGACTCCTCCAAGGCCGGCCTGGGCTGGCTCGGCGTGGCCGGCTTCCTGCTCGCGGTGGTCTCCGCGGTCGGCGTCGCCTACTTCGGCCAGGACACCCACGGCAGCCCCGGCGGGACGCCCGCCGACCAGCCGGAACTCGCCCACAAGTAGGGGGTGTCTTGCGGGTCCTTGCCGGGTCCGCGGCGCCGGGGCACGCACCTCGCCGCGTTGTCGTCGGTCGCCAATGCTCCGCAGTGGCTCCCTCCTCCGCCTTGCGATGCACGCACCCCAACGCCGCGACCTGATCCGACAAAACCCACAAGACGCCCCCTGCGGCGCTCAGCCCCCGCTGCGGGTCCGCGGCACGCGCTGGCAGCGGGGGCAGAAGTAGCTGGAGCGGTTCATCCAGGCGGCCCGCCGGATCGCGGTGCCGCAGCGGCGGCAGGGCTCGTGCTCGCGGCCGTAGGCGTCGAGGTCCCGGGAGAAGTAGCCGCTCTCGCCGTTCACGTTGACGTACAGGCTGTCGAAGCTGGTGCCGCCCACGGCCAGCGCCGCCGTCATCACGTCCCGGGCGTTGGCCAGCAGCAGCTCGGCCTGCGGGCGGGTGAGGGTCGCGGTGGGGCGGTCGTAGTGGAGCTTGGAGCGCCACAGCGCCTCGTCGGCGTAGATGTTGCCGACGCCGCTGATCAGGGTCTGGTCGAGCAGGGCGCGCTTGACCGTGGTGCGCTTGGCGCGCAGCGCGGTGACGAAGGCCGCGTCGTCGAACCGGGGATCGAGCGGGTCGCGGGCGATGTGCGCGATGGAGAGCGGGGTGCCCTCGGCGTCCTCCTCGGCCTCCTCGACGGCCAGGCCGCCGAAGGTCCGCTGGTCGACGAAGCGCAGCTCGCGCCCGCCGTCGGCGAAGCGCAGCCGGACCCGCAGGTGGGTCTCGTCCGGCACCGACGGGTCCTGGACGAGGAGTTGGCCGCTCATCCCGAGGTGGCCGATCAGCGAGAATCCCGCGCCCGGGCCGCTCAGCGGCACCCAGAGGTACTTGCCGCGGCGCTGCGCGGCGCCGAGGACGGTGCCGGTCAGCCGGTCCGCGAAGTCGGCCGCGCCGCCCGGCTGGCGACGCACCGCGCGCGGGTGCAGCACCTGGACGTCCTCGACGGTCCGCCCGGCGACCCAGTTCGCCAGACCTCGGCGGACGACCTCGACCTCGGGGAGTTCGGGCACGGGAACAGGCCTCCTGCGTACGACGATCCGGCAGCAGGAAAGGCTACTCCGTGGTCACGCCCCGGCGGGCAGCCGGTCGGCGTACTTCTCCCTGATCGCGCGCCAGGCGCTCTCGGCGGCCTTCTGCTCGGCTTCCTTCTTCGAGCGGCCGACGCCGCTGCCGAAGTCCTCGCCGGCCACCCGGGCCGCCGCGGTGAAGGTCTTCTCGTGGTCCGGACCGGACTCCATGACGACGTACTCGGGCACGCCGATGCCCACCGAGGCGGTGAGCTCCTGGAGGCTGGTCTTCCAGTCCAGGCCCGCGCCCAGCTGAGAGGACTCCTCGATCAGCGGGTCGAACAGGCGGTGGACAAACTCGGTGGCCGCGTCCAGGCCCTGGTCCAGGTAGACGGCGCCGATCACGGCCTCGACGGTGTCGGCGAGGATCGACGACTTGTCGCGGCCGCCGGTCCCCTCCTCGCCCTTGCCGAGGCGGATGAAGGTGCCGAGTTCCAGGCCCCGGCCGACGTCCGCGAGCGCGCGGGAGTTGACCACCGCGGCGCGCAGCTTGGCGAGCGTGCCCTCCGGGACGTCCGGGTGGACGCGGTAGAGGGTGTCGGTCACCACCAGGCCCAGCACCGAGTCGCCGAGGAATTCCAGGCGCTCGTTGGTGGGCAGACCCCCGTTCTCGTACGCGTACGAGCGGTGGGTCAGGGCACGCACCAGAAGGGCGCGCTCGAGCGTGTACCCGAGGCGCCCTTCCAGGACGTCGTATTCGGTCGAAGCCGGCCCACCGGCCTTGCCGCTGCCCGAAGAACCCTTCGAGGCAGAGGACGCCTTGCGGGTGGAGTTACCGTCCGACATCGATCCGTGCACCCCGCCGATCAGACCGACAGGACCTGGCGGCGGTTGTACGTGCCGCAGCTGGGGCACGCGATGTGGCCGAGCTTCGGCTCGTGGCAGCGGTCGCACGCCACGAGAGCCGGAACAACGGCCTTCCAGTTGGACCGACGGTGGCGCGTGTTGCTGCGCGACATCTTCCGCTTCGGAACAGCCACGGCTACTTCTCCTGGTTCTCGGCGGCACCCTCACGGGTGTCGCTGTTCTTGATCCCGTCACCCTCGTCGCCGGGGGCGGCGGAGAGTCCCTGCAGAGCCGCCCACCGGGGGTCGGCGGCGTCGTGGTGGTGCGCCGGGTCGTCGCTCAGGCGTGCTCCGCACTCGGAGCACAGGCCCAGGCAGTCGTCCTGGCACACCGGCTGCAGCGGCAGTGCGAGCACCACCGCGTCACGCAGCACCGGCTGGAGGTCGAACAGGTCGCCCTCCAGGCGGTAAGTCTCTTCTTCCGAGTCCTCGTCGAGGTCCTCGGCGCCGGTGGTCCGGGCGCGGTGACGCTCCTCGGACTCCGGGTAGTAGAACAGCTCCTGGAAGTCCACGTCGATGTCGAAGTCGACGGGCTCCAGGCACCGGACGCACTCGCCCTCGACGTGGGCGTCGGCGGTGCCGGTGACCAGCACGCCCTCGACCACGGACTCCAGGCGGAGCTCCAGCTCGATCGGGCTCTTCTCCGGGACGCCGATCACGTCGATGATCCCGAAGCCCTCGGGGGCCTCCAGGGTCCGGCTCACCTTGCGCATCGAGCCCGGGCGACGGCCGAGCTCGTGCGTGTCGAACACGAGGGGGTCGCGGTGGTCGAGGCGGTTCAAGGTGTCCTGACTTCCATAGGGATCAACGCTGTGTTCCCCATCACGCGCCAGCGTTGCGAGGGCAAGCCGACAGCCGGACATGGGGATGCCGGAGTGGTCAGACTACCGGAGTCTCCCGCCAGGCCCAACTTCGGCCCTGTCAGGAGACTCCGCGGACCCCGCGGGCGGCCGCTCAGCGGCCGCCGAGCTCCCGCAGCCTGGTCATGTCGATCATGCTGGTGTCGAAGAAGCTGGTCTCGTCCAGGTTCTGCTGCTGCTGGTGCGGCACGGCCGGGGGCAGCGCGGGCTGCTGCGGGTAGGCGTAGCCGTCGTACGGCTGGGCCGCGTAGCCGTCCTGCTGCTGCGGATAGCCGTAGGCGTCCTGCTGCTGGCCCTGGTGCTGCTGACCCTCGTAGTGGGGCTGCTGCTGGGGGTAGCCGCCCTGCTGCTGGCCCCACTGGGCGTGGTACGGGTCGCCCTGGCCGGCCGGGTCGAAGCCCCCGCCGTACACCTCGGCGTACTGCCCGGCCTGGAGCTGGCCGGTGTGGTGCTGGTCGGTCTGGTGCTGCTGGTGGTGCTGGTCGCCCTGGTGCTGGCCGGTCTGGTGCTGGGCGACCGCCGCGTACTGGTCGGCGCCGGGGGCCTGCCAGCCCGCCGCGGCCGGGGTCTGCTCCGGCCAGGTCTGCTGCTGCGGGACGTCCTCGCGGTACCAGGCGAGTTCGGTGCCGTCGGCGTCCTCGGCGAAGCCCGCGGCCACCGCCTCGGCGCGCTCCTTGGCCTGCTGGGCCTCGTCGGCGGCGGCCAGGTAGGCGCCCAGCTCGTCGATCGGCTTCTTGCCGAGCAGCTTGTCGCGGCCCTTGCCGACCGCCTCCAGGGTCGCGCTGAGCACGTTCTCCAGGGTGGCGAGCTTCACATCGACGTACTCGTCGACCTCGGGGCTCGGGCTGAGCCGCTGCGGCTGGAACTCCTCGCCGTCGCTCTCGCCCTCGGTCTCGAAGCCGCCGGCGTCGCCGCGCAGCTTGGTCCGGCCGCGGCCGACCGCGCCGAGCGTCTTGGTCAGCACGACCTCGAAGTTGGCGAGCTTGCTGTCCACGTAGTCGTCGGCCTCGGCGCGCTTGGTGTCGACGTCGGCACGGGCCTCGGCCAGCAGCCGGTCGGCCTCGGACTGGGCCCGGCGGACCACCTCGGTGTCGGAGATCAGCGAACCGCGCTCGGAGTGCGCGCCCTGGATGATCCGGTCCGCCTCGGCCTGGGCGTCGGCCACCACCAGCTCGTGGTCGGCCATCACCGACTGGGCCTGGGCGAGTTCGGCGGGCAGGGCCGCCTTGAGGTCGTTGAGCAGGCCGATCAGCTCGGCCCGGTTCACCACGCAGGAGGCCGACATCGGCATCGAGCGGGCGTTCTCCACCGCCGCCACGATCTCGTCGACCTTGTTCTGCACGTCCACGGGGCTTCGTCTTTCCGTGTGCCGCCGACGGTCCGGCGGAGGCAGGCCCGACGCGGTGAAACCTCACCGCAGGGCAGGACTACAGACTGTACGGCCCTCGCCCGGCGAGCTCACAACGCCTGCGCCGAACCCGCCTCCACCACCCCGGACAAGCCGTGACGAACCGGCAGAAAGGGACCCGGTCCGCCGTCCTGCCCTACTGCTGGGCCCTACGCTCCGCGATCCGCTCGACCAGGCGGTCGTGCACCATCGGCGGCAGCAGGTGGGAGACGTCGCCGCCGTAGGACGCGACCTCCTTGACCAGCGTCGAGGAGAGGAAGCTGTACGTCGGCGAGGTCGGCACGAACAGCGTCTCCACGCCGGTCAGCCCGTTGTTCATCTGGGCCATCTGCAGCTCGTAGTCGAAGTCGCTGACCGCGCGCAGGCCCTTGATGATCGCGGGGATGCCGCGCTCCCGGCAGAAGTCCACCAGCAGGCCGTGGTGCGACTCGACCACCACGTTCCCGAGCGGGGCGGTGACCTCCTCGATCAGGCCGATCCGCTCCTCGGTGGTGAACATGCCCTGCTTGTTCGGGTTGATCGCGACCACGACATGCACCACGTCGTACAGCTTCGAGGCCCGCTCGATGATGTCGAGGTGACCGTTGGTGATCGGGTCGAACGAACCCGGGCAGACGGCTCGGCGCATGGCGTGTGTGCTCCCTCGTGGGGTGACGGCTGCTGCGGGCCGCGGCCCGCTACTCGTGATCGCTGGCCTCGGCGGCGGCGCGACCGTACCAGAGCGTGCCCTCGCCGTAGCGGCGGGAGCGCAGCACCTCGAAGCCCTCGGGCCAGCCGAACTCGCCGCCACGGGTGCTGCGCTCCACGGTGACGAGTGCGTCCTCCGCGAGCCAGCCCCCAGCCGACAGTGTGATCAGCATCTCGCGCACCTCGTCGTCCGTCACCACGTACGGCGGGTCGAAGAAGACCAGGTCGTACGGGGACTGCGGGGGCGGCCCGGCGATCACCTTCTCGGCCCTGGCGGCCCGCACCTCCGCACCCGGCAGGCCGATCGTGCGGACGTTCTCCCGGATCACCCGGACCGCCTGGGAGTCCGCCTCGACCAGCAGGACGTGCTCGGCGCCGCGCGAGAGCGCCTCCAGGCCGACCGCGCCCGATCCGCCGAACAGGTCCAGCATCCGAGCCCCGTGCAGGGTGCCGCGGAACGCCTCCAGGGTGGAGAACATCGCCTCGCGGGCCTTGTCGGAGGTCGGCCGGGTGCCCCGGCCGGGCGGTACGGCCAGTCGGCGGCCGCCGGCCGCCCCGGCGATCACGCGGGTCATGGTGGTGGAAGGTCCTTTCGTCGCTGCCCGACCACGCTATCCCGCCCCGGCGGCGAGCGGGCGACCCCCGCCCCGAGCCGAAGGGGCGCGCCGGTGCCGAAAGCGAGGAGCGACAAGCGAGGAACGAGCGCCGGAGCGACGACCGTCGGCACCGGGTCAGAGCGCCCCGGAGGCGAGCGGGCGAATAACAGCAGGGGCCCCGCCGACGGGTCGGCGGGGCCCCGGGGGCAGTGCGGCTAGCTCGCCTCGGAACCCGCGGCCTGGCTCGGGACCGCCGCGCCGAGCAGGGCCGGCGAGGCGTAGCGGGACCAGGACAGGCAGCCGTCGGGCGGGCAGAACTCGGGGCGGCGCGGGTCGTGCCCGAGCTCGCGCAGCTTGGTCCGGACGGAGTCGGGCGTGCGGCCGAAGCGGGCGGCGATCCGGGCGACGGTCTCGCCGTCGTGGAAGCGCCGGACCAGCTCCTCCTCGTGCTGCGGCACCCACGGGGCGCCGTGGCCGGGGTACAGCTCGCGCAGCACGTCACGGTCGGGGATGGGCTCGGCGACATCGGCGACGATCGCCAGCGCCCGCAGCGCGCGGTTGAGCGCGATCCGCAGCGAGGCGACGTCCTCGACCGGCAGGCGGAGCTTGCCCGAGGCGAGCGGTGCGGCGGCCGCCCCCTCGCGCCAGCCGGTGAGGGTCAGGGTGACCTCGCGGTCGTCGTCGCTGGCGAGTTCGATCCGGAAGACCTTGTCGCCCAGCGGGAGCTCGTTGAGATGACGGAATGCCATGGCAGGACCCCCAAGTGTCGTGCCAGGAACGCACCTTGGGGGTGCGCCCTGAACAACTACATTCTCTCCCGGGGGTCTGACAATCCGGCTCGGCCGAGGGCCCGCTCAGCCCTTCTCCATGTAGGCCGCGCGGTCCTCGTCGATCAGGCTCTCCAGCGCGGTGCGCAGCTCCGGGTGGGCGGCCAGCTCCGGGTCCTCGGCGACCAGCCGGGTGGCCTCGGTCCGGGCGGTCAGGATGACCTCCTCGTCCTCCAGCACCGACAGCACCTTGAGCGAGGACTTCACCCCGGACTGCGCCTGGCCCAGCACATCGCCCTCGCGGCGCTGTTCGAGGTCGATCCGGGACAGCTCGAAGCCGTCCAGGGTGCCGGCCACCGCGTCCAGCCGGGCCCGGGCCGCGGTGCCGCCGGGCATCTCGCTGACCAGCAGGCACAGGCCCGCCGCGCTGCCCCGGCCGACCCGGCCGCGCAGCTGGTGGAGCTGGGAGACACCGAAGCGGTCGGCGTCCATGATGACCATCGCGGTGGAGTTGGGGACGTTGACGCCGACCTCGATGACCGTGGTGGCGACCAGCACGTCCACCTCCCCGGCGGCGAACCGGCGCATCACGTCGTCCTTGGCCTCGGGGGCGAGCCGGCCGTGCAGGATCTCCACCCGCAGTCCGGCCAGCGGGCCCTTCACCAGCTTCTCGGCGGTCTCCACCACCGAGAGCGGGGGCCGCCGTTCGTCGCTCCCGGCACCGGAGTCGGCGTCGCCGACCTCCTCGAAGTCCTCCTCGGCCGCCTTGCGCCGCTTCTTCGCGGCCTTCGGGTCGGCGGCTGACTCCTCGTCCCCGATCCGGGGGCAGACCACGTACGCCTGGTGGCCCTTGCCGACCTCCTCGCGGACCCGCTCCCAGGCCCGGGTGAGGAAGTTGGGCTTCTCCAGTGCGGGGACGACATGGGTGGAGATCGGCGAGCGGCCGGCCGGGAGCTGGTCCAGGACGGAGGTCTCCAAGTCCCCGAAGACGGTCATCGCGACGGTGCGCGGGATCGGGGTGGCGGTCATCACCAGCAGGTGCGGCGGCTGCTCGCCCTTGGCGCGCAGCGCGTCCCGCTGCTCGACGCCGAAGCGGTGCTGCTCGTCCACCACGACCAGGCCGAGGTCCTGGAACTGGACCTTGTCCTCGATCAGCGCGTGGGTGCCGATGGCGAGCCCGGCGTCCCCGCAGGCCATGTCCAGCATCGCCTGGCGGCGGGCGGCGGTGCCCATCGAGCCGGTCAGCAGCACCACCCGGGTGGCGTGCTCGGAGCCGCCGAGCATCCCGCCCTCGGCGAGGTCGCCCATCATCTCGACGATCGAGCGGTGGTGCTGCTGGGCCAGCACCTCGGTGGGCGCGAGCAGCACGGCCTGGCCTCCCGCGTCCACCACGGCGAGCATGGCGCGCAGCGCCACCAGGGTCTTGCCGGAGCCGACCTCGCCCTGGAGCAGCCGGTGCATCGGGTGCTCGGTGGCCAGGTCGGCGGCGATCTCGGCGGACACCTTCTGCTGGCCCTCGGTGAGGGTGAACGGCAGCCGGGCGTCGAAGGCGTCCAGCAGCCCGCCGGTACGGGCCACCCGGGGCTTGGCCGGCAGCGCGGAGTCGGCGGCCCGGCGCTGGGCGAGGGCGACCTGGAGGACGAAGGCCTCGTCCCAGCGCAGCCGGCTCTGGGCGCGCTCGCGGTCGGCCTGGCTGCGCGGGCGGTGGATCAGCTCCAGCGCCTCGGGCAGCGGGATCAGGTCGTGGCGCTCGCGCAGTTCGGCGGGCAGCGGTTCGCCGACGTCGCCGAGGTGCTTGGTGAGCGCGGTCTCGATACAGATGGACAGCTTCCAGCTGGGCATCTGGGCGCTGGCGCCGTACACCGGGATGAGCCGGCCGGCGAACTGCTTCGCCGCGTCGGAGCCGGCTTCCTCGTCGAGCAGCTGGTAGTCGGGCGAGACCAGCTGGCGGCTGCGGTTGAAGACGCCGACCTTGCCCGCGAACAGGCCCTGGGCGCCGGCCTTGAGCTCCTTCTGCCGCCAGCCCTGGTTGAAGAAGACCAGCGAGAGCCGGCTGCGGCCGTCGGTGACGACCACCTCCAGCCGGTCGCCCTTGCGGCCGCGGAACGGGATCAGGGTGACCTTCTCGATCCGGGCCAGCACGGTGACGTGCTCGTCGACCTCCAGCTCGTCCAGGCTGGTGAGCTGGCCGCGCTCGACGTAGCGGCGCGGGTAGTGGTGCAGCAGGTCCCCGACCGTGCGCAGCTTGAGGCTGTCGGCGAGCACCTTCGCGGTGCGGTCGCCGACGAGTTTGGTCAGTGGTTCATCGAGAGCGCCCATCAGGCCCTTGTTTACACCAAGGCACCGACAAGGGTGGCCCTACTCCACCCCGATGAGCAGCGGCGTGAACTCCTGGCCGCCGTGGAAGACCACCGAGTCCACCTCCGGCCGCTGCTGGCGGACGTGCGCCACCAGCCGGTCGGCGAGCGCCCGGTCGGCGCCCTCGCCGAGGATCAGGGTGACGAGTTCGCCGCCCGCGCCGAGCATCCGGTCGAGCACGCTCTCGCCGACCTCGGCCAGTCCGGCGCCGATCACCGCGACGTCCCCGTCGATCAGCCCGAGCACGTCGCCGGCCTGGCAGACCCCGGCCATGGTCCAGGACTCCCCCTCGGCGACGGCGAGTTCGGCGTAGCGGGTGGCCCCGGCGGCGGAGGTCATGGCGACCACGTCCTCGTCGAAGCGGCGGCCGCCCTCGTGCACCGCGAGGGCGGCGAGGCCCTGCACCGGCGAGCGGGTGGGCAGCACGGCGATCCGCACCCCCTCCTCGCGCAGCTGGTCGGCGGCGGCCCCGGCGGCGGCGCGCAGTTCGGGGTCGTTGAGCAGCAGCACCACCTCGCGGGCGGCCGAGCCGCGGACGGCGTCGGCGAGTTCGGCGCTGGCCGGGCGGCGGTCCGGGTCGGCGTGCAGGACGACGGCGCCGGCCTGCTCGCACAGCTCGGCCAGCCCGTCGCCGGACACCACGGAGAGCACCGCCCGGGCCCGCTCCTCGCGCTCGCCGCGCTCGGCGGCGGTGCCGGCCCGGGCGGCGGCCTCGGCGAAGTGGGTGATCCGGATCTGGTGCGGGCGCCCGGCCCCGACCCCGGCCTCCACGGCGGCGCCCGCGTCGTCCACGTGGACGTGCACGTTCCACAGGCCGTCGCCGCCGCCGATCACCAGTGAGTCGCCGAGCCCGCCGAGCCGCTCGCGCAGGGCGGGCAGCGCCTCGTCCGGCGCGTCCAGCAGGTAGATGACCTCGAAGGCGGGGTGGCCCGGGCCGGGCGGGCGCAGGTGCACCTCGCAGCTCTCCACCGCCCGGACGTCCCCGCGCAGCGCGACCGGCCCCATCGGCTGCTGCCCGGCGACGGCGTCGGCGAGCGCGCCGAGGACGGCCACCAGGCCGCGCCCGCCGGCGTCCACCACCCCGTTCTCGGCCAGCACGGCGAGCTGCTCGGGGGTGTGCCGCAGCGCGTCCCGGGCGGCCCGGTGGGCGGTGTCGGCGACCTGGGCGAGGCCGTCCCCGGCCCGGACCGCCTCGCGGGCGGCGACCCGGGCGACGGTGAGCAGGGTGCCCTCGACGGGCTCCGCGACGGCCTGGTAGGCGGAGTCGGCGGCGCGCAGCAGGGCGGCCCGCAGCTGTTCGGCACCGCCGCCCTCGGCGAGCGTCTCGGCGGTGCCGCGCAGCCACTGGGCGAGGATCACCCCGGAGTTGCCGCGGGCGCCGATCAGCGCGCCGCGGGCCATCGCCCGGACGGCGTCGGCCAGCCCGGGCGCCGGTCCGGCGGCGGGGTCGGCGAAGCGGCTCTCCACCTCGGCGGCGGCGGACTCGACGGTCAGGTAGAGGTTGGTGCCGGTGTCGCCGTCCGGGACGGGGTACACGTTGAGCGCGTCGATCTCCTCACGCGCCTGGCCGAGCGCGCGCAGGGCGAGCTGGCACCAGGTGCGCACGGCCGGGGCGTCGAGCGTGTGCAGCACCAGGTCTCCTCCGGAACGGGACGCCGACCTGGCCCGGGGGCGGCGGCGAGGGGTGATACCGGCAGGTTATCGGGGCCCGGGGAGGGCCGCCGGGGCTGCCGACCGGAGCGATCACCTGGCCGGTCATGGTAGTTTCGTGGGACGGAAGCAAGCGTTGTATGCTCTTCCGGTTGCCTGGAACCGTCCAGGCTCACCCCCTTGTCCGGTCCGGTGCACGCGAGTGTTCTGGTGGGTGAGTGGGTTTTCGAAAGTATCTGATCTGAAGTCTTGGAGTGACTCCTGTGGCTGCCAACTGCGACGTCTGCGGCAAGGGGCCGGGCTTCGGCAACAGCATCTCCCACTCTCACCGCCGTACCCCCCGTCGTTGGAACCCCAACATCCAGACGGTGCGCGCTGTGATTGGGCGTACGCCGAAGCGGCTCAACGTCTGCACCTCGTGCATCAAGGCCGGTAAGGTCTCGCGCTGACGCGCAGACCGGCATGCCGGTCCTCCAGTGAGTCGGTTCATCCCCGGATGAGCCGGCTTCGCTGTTTCCGGGACTTCACCGTTCCGGGACCGGTCTGGCTTTCCGGACGCACCGATGATGGGCGGGTTCCCCAGGGAACCCGCCCATCATCGCGTTCCGGGCCGGGCGGGGCTCAGCGCCAGCGCCAGGCGTGGTCGACCGGTCCGATCCCGGCGCCCAGCGCGAAGCCCCCGGCGATCGCGCCGGTGATGTACTCCTTGGCCGTGCCCACCGCCTCGGGCACCGACTCGCCCTTGGCCAGGCCGGCCGCGATCGAGCTGGCCAGGGTGCAGCCGGTGCCGTGGGTGTGCCGGTTGTCGTAGCGCGGAGCGCGGTACCAGTGCACCTCGCCGGGCCCGCCGTACAACAGGTCGGCGGCCTCGCCCTCCAGGTGGCCGCCCTTGACCAGCACCCAGCGCGGCCCGAGGTCGAGCAGCGCCTCGGCCGCGGCCAGCATCTGCGACTCGTCCTCGACGGTCCGGCCGGTGAGCTGCGTCACCTCGTGCAGATTGGGGGTGACCACGGTGGCGACCGGCAGCAGCCGCTCGCGGACGGTGGCGACCGCCTCGGCGGCCAGCAGCGCGTCCCCGTGCTTGGAGACCCCGACCGGGTCGACCACCACCGGGGCGTCCACCCCGGTGAGCAGTTCGGCGACCGTCTCGACCAGTTCGATCGAGGCGAGCATGCCGGTCTTCACGGCCTGCACCCCGATGTCGTCCACCACGCTGCGGAACTGGGCCCGGACGGCTTCGGCGGGCAGTTCCCAGTAGCCCTGGACGCCGAGCGAGTTCTGCGCGGTGACGGCGGTGATCACGCTCATGCCGTGGACGCCGAGGGCGAGCATCGCCTTGAGGTCGGCCTGGATGCCGGCGCCGCCGCCGGAGTCGGAGCCGGCGACGGTGAGGACGCGGGGAGGGGCAGTCGAAACCATGGCCCCAACCTACCCGCGCGCGTTCGGGGCACCGCCTTCAGAGCACCGCTTCCGATTCCGCCCAGCGGTCCTCCGGCACCGTCTTCAGCCTGGTCACCGCGTCGCCGATCGGCACCAGTGCGATGTCGCTCCGGCGCAGCGCGGTGAAGTGCCCGAACGCGCCCAGGTGGACGGCCTCCACCGCGTGCCAGCCGAAGCGGGTGGCGAGCACCCGGTCCCGGGCGGTCGGGGTGCCGCCGCGCTGGGTGTGGCCGAGGATGACCGGGCGGGCCTCCTTGCCGAGCAGGTTCTCCAGCTCGTGGGCGAGCCGGTTGCCGATCCCGCCGAAGGTCCGGTGGCCGTACTGGTCGACCTCGCCGTGGTCGAAGCGCATGGTGCCGGGCATCGGGGCGGCGCCCTCGGCGACGGCGATGATGGCGAACTTCTTGCCGCGGGCGAAGCGGTCCTCGACCATCCGGGCCACCGCCTCGATGTCGAAGGGCTTCTCCGGGATGAGGATGCCGTGGGCGCCGCCGGCCATGCCCGCGGTGAGGGTGATCCAGCCGGTGTGACGGCCCATCAACTCCACCACCATGACGCGCTGGTGGGACTCCGCAGTGGTCTTCAGCCGGTCGATCGCCTCGGTCGCCACGTGCACCGCGGTGTCGAAGCCGAAGGTGACGTCGGTGGCGTCGATGTCGTTGTCGATGGTCTTGGGCACCCCGACCACCGGCAGTCCGGCGTCGCTGAACTGCTTGGCGGCGGTGAGCGTCCCCTCGCCGCCGATCGCGATCAGCGCGTCGATGCCGATGTCCCGGGCGAGCGTCTTGGCGTTCTCCACCGCCCAGGCGATCCGCTCGCGCCGCACCCGGGCCGAGCCCAGGATGGTGCCGCCGAGGGTGAGCAGACCGGTGACGTCGTCGTGCGAGACCGGCCGGGCGCGGCCCTCGATCAGGCCGAGGAAGCCGTCCTCGATGCCCACGATCTCGTCGCCGTGGACGTCCGTGCCCCGGTGCACCACCGAGCGGATCACCGCGTTGAGACCGGGGCAGTCGCCGCCGCTGGTCAGGACACCGATGCGCATCTGTGGGGTGCTCCCGCTCGCCGTGGTTCGGACCACCCGCGCACGGCGGCGGGCGGGCTCGGATGCCGCAAGCCTACGCAAAACGCACCCGTGAAGCCCGTCCGCCGCACGTCCGGAGCGTTACGCGCCGTACCGGCGTCCACGCCCCATCGGCCGTACTCCGTACCTCACTCGGCGAAGTGGTCCCAGCCGCCGACCCGGTCCCAGGGCGCTCCGTCCACCGTCACCCGGCCGCTGCGCGAACCCCGCGGGCGACCGGTCACCTCGCCCACCACCCGCCAGCGGGACGGGAGTTGGACCCCGCGCGGGAAGGTCGCCACGATCGCGTGGTCCTCCCCGCCGGACAGCACCCAGACCAACGGGTCCACCCCGACCGCCTGGCCGATGTCGGCCATCTGCGCCGGGACGTCGAAGTCGGCGGCCTTGAGGTCGATGTCCACCTCGCTGGCCCGCGCCACGTGGCCGAGGTCGGCGACCAGCCCGTCGCTCACGTCGATCATCGAGGTCGCGCCCAACTCGGCCGCGGCCGGGCCCGCGTGGTACGGCGGCTCGGGCCGGCGGTGCGCCTCGACGAAGGCCCGCGGGGAGCGGAAGCCTCGTTGCAGCACCGTCAGTCCGGCCGCGGACCAGCCAAGCCAGCCGCACACCGCGATCACGTCGCCGACCTGGGCGCCGGAGCGCGTCACCGCCGCGCGCCCCTGGAGGTCGCCGAGCGCCGTGATCGCCAGCATGACGGTGTCGCCGCGCACCACGTCGCCGCCGACCACCGTCGCCCCGGCGACCTGGCACTCGTCGCGCAGCCCGTCCATCAGCTCGGTGGCCCAGGTGGTCGGCAGGTCGGCGGGGGTGACCAGCCCGAGCAGTATCGCGGTCGGCACCGCGCCCATCGCGGCCACGTCGGCGAGGTTCTGGGCGGCGGCCTTGCGGCCCACGTCGTAAGCGGTGGACCAGTCCCGGCGGAAGTGCCGGTTCTCGATCAGGACGTCCGTGGTGGCCACCACCCGGCCGTCCGGGGCCTTCACCACCGCGGCGTCGTCCCCGGGGCCGAGGTCGACCGCGTCGGTGAGCGGTACCCGCGCGGTCAGCTCCCTGATGAGGCCGAACTCGCCGAGCTCGCCCACGGTCCCCTGCATCTGCGTCCTCTCGCCTTACCTTCCCGGATGGCGCCGCCATCCGGAATCCAGTCCCCGTCGCTCCCCCGCGCGCAGCGTACGCCCTTCCGGGGGTGCCGAAGTCTCCCCTCCCCGGCCCGCTGCGCGGTAGCGTGGTGATCAGCCTGCCGGTGAGCCCGCATCCACCCCTGCGCCAGACCGGGCGATCACGGCGGCGATCCCCGTAGAGCAGCCGCCGGGAGGCCCCCGTGGTACACGCATACATCCTGATCCAGACCGGCGTCGGCAAGGCCAGCGCCGTGGCCGACACCATCGGCAAGATCCCCGGAGTGCTCACCGCCGAGGACGTCACGGGCCCGTACGACGTGATCGTCAAGGCCGAGGCCGAGACCATGGACGACCTGGGCCGCATGGTGGTCGCCAACATCCAGAAGGTGGAGGGCATCACCCGTACCCTCACCTGTCCGGTGGTCCACCTCTGAGCCCGGCTACCATCGGCGGGTGGCCAGAGAACTCCGCATCCCCGAGGCGCTGACGGCGCTTCCCGCGCCGGTCCGCTGGCTGGCCGCACCCGTCGCACTGACCTGCACCGTGGTGGTGCTGATCGGCAGTTGGAGTTCGGCCGACGACCCCGCGGTGGAGGCGCCGCAGCCGAGCGGGAAGGCCGCGGACTACTGCCGGGCGCTGGGCACCGCGCTGCCCCGGGAGTTGCTCGGCCGGGCCCGCCGGGACCCTTCGCCGGCCTCGCCGTACGTGGCCGCCTGGGGCGACTCGCCCCGGGTGGTGCTGCGCTGCGGCATCGACCGGCCGGACGAGCTGGACGGCGAGCACGCCAAGGACTGGTCGCCGACCGTCGACGACGTCACCTGGTGGTCGCAGAAGCTCACCGACGGCGGCTACCGCTTCGTGACGACCATGCGCGCCGCCTACGTCGAGGTGACCGTCCCGGCCGGCGCCGCGCAGAACCCCTTCGACCCGGCGGCCGCCCTGACCGACGCGGTGAAGGCCAACGTCCCGGGCTGAACCCCCGCCCCGAGAGTCACACAGGGCGGGCCGGAAAGCCTCCGGCCCGCCCCTTTCACGCCTACGGGCCAGCTACCGCAGCCCGGTCGAGCGGCGCAGCGCGGTCTGCAGCAGCCGGTCGATCAGCTCCGCGTACGAGACCCCGCTGGCCTCCCACATCTTCGGGTAGGCGGAGATCGGGGTGAAGCCCGGCATGGTGTTGATCTCGTTGATCATCCAGCTGCCGTCCTCCAGCAGGAAGAAGTCGACCCGGGCCAGGCCCTCGCAGCCGAAGGCCTCGAACGCGGCCACCGCCTGGCGCTGGATCTCCGCGACCTCCTCGGCGGTCAGCTCGGCCGGGATCCGCACCTCGGAGGAGTCGATGTACTTGGCCTCGAAGTCGTAGAAGTCGAAGCCCTCGCCGACCAGCACCTCGGCCGGGACGCTGGCCCGCGGGCCGTCCTCGAACTCCAGCACGCCGCACTCGATCTCGCGGCCGGACACGCCCGCCTCGATGATCAGCTTGGGGTCGTGCCGGCGGGCCTCCTCGATCGCGGCGTCCAGCTCGGCCAGGTCACGGACCTTGGTGATGCCGATGCTGGAGCCGGCCCGGCAGGGCTTCACGAACACCGGCAGGCCGAGTTCGGCGACCCGCTCGCGCACCGCGGCGCGGCCCTGCTCGGTCTCCCAGTCGCGCGGCCGCACGATCGTGTAGTGGCCGACGCCCAGGCCGTGCGAGGCCAGGATCCGCTTGGCGAACTCCTTGTCCATGCCGGCCGCGCTGGCCAGCACGCCGTTGCCGACGTACGGGACGCCGGAGAGCTCCAGCAGGCCCTGGAGGGTGCCGTCCTCGCCCCACGGGCCGTGCAGCAGCGGGAACACCACGTCGACCTCGCCGAGGGCCTTGGGGGCGCTTCCCGGCGCGCTTAGCAGCACCTCCCGGTTGCCCGGTGAGACCGGCAGCGCGACCTGCCCGTCGACGGCCTCGGCGACGTGGGCCACGTCCGGCAGCCTGCCGTCGGTGATGGCCATCCGGGCCGGCTCGTCGCTGGTCAGCGCCCAGCGGCCCTCGTGGGTGATGCCGATCGGCAGCACGTCGTACTTGTCACGGTCGATCGCCCGGAGAACGCTGCCCGCGGTGGAGACCGAGATCGCGTGCTCGGAGCTGCGCCCGCCGAAGACCAGCGCCACGCGCGGCTTCGGGGCGGACGGGTTCGGGGAGGTCTGTTCGATGCTCATATCGGGTTTGAGACTACCGTGCGAGGTGTTTCCGGGAAGTCAACGCCAGCCCGGAATGTCCGCGCACGGCACCGCGCACGGCACCGGGCACGGCACCAGGCACGGTACCTCGCACGGCACCGACACGGCACCGGACGGGCCGTGCCTCAGCGCCGCTCCGCCTTGGCCGAGCGGGACATCAGCACCTGCAGCGCCTCCTGGGTGGGCCGCCCGTTGTGCACCACGTCCACCACCGCCTCGACGATCGGCATGTCGACCCCGCTGCGCCGGGCCAGGTCCAGCACCGACTCGCAGGACTTGACGCCCTCCGCGGTCTGCCGGGTGGCCGCGATGGTCTCGGCCAGCGACATGCCCCGGCCCAGGTTCATCCCGAAGGTGTTGTTGCGCGACAGCGGCGAGGAGCAGGTGGCGACCAGGTCGCCCATCCCGGCCAGCCCCGCGAAGGTGTGCGGGTCGGCGCCCAGCACCTCGCCGAGCCGGGTGGTCTCGGCCAGCCCGCGGGTGATCAGGGTCGCCTTGGTGTTGTCGCCGAGCCCCATCCCGGCCGCCATGCCGACGGCCAGGCCGATCACGTTCTTGACCGCGCCGCCGAGTTCGCAGCCGATCACGTCGGTGTTGGTGTACGGGCGGAAGTACGGCGTGTGGCAGGCGGCCTGGAGCCGCTTGGCGACCGCCTCGTCGGTGCAGGCGACCACGCTGGCGGCGGGCTGCCGGTTGGCGATCTCCTTGGCCAGGTTGGGTCCGCTGACCACGGCGACCCGCTCCGGGCCGACCTTGGTGACCTCGTCGATGACCTCGCTCATCCGCTTCGCGGTGCCGAGCTCGATGCCCTTCATCAGGCTGACCAGCACGGTCTGCGGCTCGATCAGCGGCGCCCAGGCGGCCAGGTTGTCGCGCAGCGTCTGCGAGGGCACCACCAGCACCGCGAAGTCGGCGCCGGCCAGCGCCTCGGCGGCGTCGGTGGTGGCCCGGACTCCGTCGGGCAGCCGGACGCCCGGCAGGTAGTCCGGGTTCTCGTGGGTGGTGTTGACGGCGTCCACCAGCTCCTGGCGGCGGGCCCACAGCACGACCTCGCAGCCCGCGTCGGCCAGCACCATCGCGAACGCGGTGCCCCAGGAGCCCGTCCCCATCACGGCGCAGCGGGTCACCGGCCCGTCCCCTCTTCGTCGTTGCTCTTCCGGCCGCCCTTGGCGCGGCGGCGTTCGGCCACCGCGGCGGCGGCCCGCTCGCGGGCGGCCTTGCGCATGTCGTAGCGCTCGGCCGGCGGCTCCTCGCCGCGGACCCCGGCCAGCACGTCGGTGATCGCCGCCATGATGTCCTCGGTCGCGTCGTTGAGCACCTGGGCGGTGAGCTCCATGCCCGCGTACTTGCTGAGGTCCACGGCGGGCCCGGCCGCCACGGTCACCCGGTGCCGCGGGAACAGGTTGAACTTGCCCTTGCCGAAACCGGCCCGGCCGTACGGCGGGATGATCTCGTGGGCGCCCCAGTGCGCGACCGGGATGACCGGCGCACCGGTCATCAGCGCGACCCGGGCGACCCCGTTCTTGCCGGTCATCGGCCACAGGTCCGGGTCCCGGGTGAGCGTTCCCTCCGGGTAGAACTGCACGCACTGCCCGTTGTTGACGGCGTCGATCGCGGCCCGGAAGGCCTGCGCGGCGTCGGTGGACTCCCGGAACACCGGGATCTGGCCGGTCTTGCGCAGCATGAACCCGATGAAGGGGATCGAGAACAGCGAGGACTTGCCGAGGATCCGCGGCGGTCGCCCGCTGTTGTACTGCCAGTGCGCGTAGATCACCGGGTCGATGATCGAGTTGTGGTTCACGGCGGCGATGAAGCCGCCCTTCTCGGGAATGTGCTCCCAGCCCCGCCAGTCGGGCTTCACCAGCGCGGTCGTCACCGGCTTCACCAGCACGGCCGCGAAGCGGTACCAGATGCCGTAGTCGGCGTTGCCGAACTTGGCGTACGAGCGGCGAGCCACCCCAGCTCCTTCTCATCCGATGCGGCACGTGGGGTGCCGCGGTCATAGCCTCCCGGTGCCGCGCACGGCTGCGACCGGGGCCCGGCGCGCGGGCGCGGAACAGTGTCGCCCGCCTGCTCACCGGCTGTCGAGCGGCCGCGCCAACCCGCCGGGCGGGCGTGATCAAACGCACGTCCGCACAGCTCGGACGGCCTGGCGAGGGCTCCGGGACCGGCGTCACAATGACGCCGATGACCCAGGACACCGTACGCCCCAGCGGGCCCGTCGCGCCCGCCGCACCCGCCGCCGACTGGTCGCTGGTGCTGCCGCTCAAGCCGCTCGCCCTCGCGAAGAGCCGACTGGCCCCGTACGCGGGCCCGCACCGGGCCGCGCTGGCCCTGTCCTTCGCGCTCGACACGGTCACCGCCGCGCTGGCCACCCCGGGCGTCTCGCGCGTCCTGGTGGTCACCCCGGACGCCACCGCCGGTGCCCGGTTGGCCGAGCTCGGCGCCGTGGTGGTCGCCGACGAGCCCGGCGGCGGCCTCAACCGGGCGCTGGCGCACGGCGCCTCGGCCGCCCTGGCGCTCGCCCCGGGGACGCCGCTGGCCGCCCTCTCGGCGGACCTGCCGGCCCTGCGCCCGGCCGAACTCGCCCGGGTGCTGGGCGCGGTGCCGTCGGACGGCCGGGCCTTCCTGCCGGACTCCCCCGGCCTGGGCACCACCCTGCTCGCCAGCGGCCCCGGCCGTCCGCTCGCCCCCGCGTTCGGGGACGGCTCTCGGGCCCGGCACGCGGCCGGCGGGGCGCTCGAACTGCGCCTGGCGGACGTGGAGTCGGTGCGCCGGGACGTCGACACCGGCGCCGACCTCGGCGAGGCCGCGACGCTCGGCCTCGGCCCGTACACCAGTGCGCTGTTCGCCCGCCTGGACCGCTCCTGACCAGCGGGCCCGGCGGGCCCGCTCGCTATGCTGCTGGCATGCAGGCCACCGCGTTCACCTTCGACCCCGCCACCCGAGCCGGCTCCGTGCTGCTCGACGACGGGACCCCGGTGCCGTTCGACGCGGCCGCCTTCGACGCCGGCGGCCTGCTGTTGCTGCGTCCCGGCCAGCGGGTGCGGATCCGCACCGAGGGCGCCGGCGAGGCCCGCCGGGTGGTCTTCGTGACCCTGCAGACCTTCCCCGACCCGGCCGACGGACGCTGACCGGCGTCAACGCCCGCTGACCGTCCCGCCGGTCCGCCCGCACCGTCCTCCCCGGATCTCCACAAACCTTCCCGGAACTCCGGCGCTCCCGCGCTATTCCGCGCCCGGGCGACGGCTGCCGGGGATTCCTGACTAAGCGCCCGGAAATCGAAAGAGCCGCGGCCACCCGGTCTCCGCAATTCGCGGAAGGGGGGGTGCCGCGGCTCTGAGCCGAAGGCCGTCCGAGGACAGTCGCGCGGGACTTACTTGGCGGAGGTCTTGCGCGCGGTGGTCTTGCGGGTGGCGGTCTTCTTCGCCGGCGCCGTCTTCTTGGCCGTGGCGGTCGCCTTCTTGGCGGTGGCCGTGGTCTTCTTGGCGGCAGCCGTGGTGGTCGCCTTCTTGGCGGCGGCCGTCTTCTTGGTCGCGGCGGCCTTGGTCGCAGCGGCCTTGGTCGCGGTCGCCGTGGTCTTCTTGGCGGCGGCGGTGGTGGTGGCCTTCTTGGCCGTGGCGGTCGCCTTCTTCGCGGCGGTGGCCGTGGTCTTCTTGGCGGCAGCCGTGGTGGTCGCCTTCTTGGCGGCGGCCTTCTTGGCGGCGGCCGGGGCGGCGGCGGCAGCGGTGGCGGCGCGCTTGGTGGCGGCACGCTTGGCGGCCGGGGTCGCGGCGACACCGGTCTTGCCCGGGGTGAGGGAGCCCTTGGGGGCCTTCTTCACCGAGGGGCCTTCCTTCGGCAGCTTCTTGCTGCCGCTGACCAGGTCCTTGAAACCCTGGCCCGGACGGAAGCGGGGGACCGAGGTCTTCTTGACCTTGACCCGCTCGCCGGTCTGCGGGTTGCGGGCGAAGCGCGCGGAGCGCTCCACCTTCTCGAAGGTGCCGAAACCGGTGACCGAAACCCGGTCACCGGCCACAACGGCACGGACCATGGTGTCGAGCACTGCGTCGACGGCCTCTGCGGCAGCCTTGCGACCGCCCAGCTGCTCGGCCACCGCTTCGACAAGCTGAGCCTTGTTCACGTCTTCCCCTTCGGAAACGGGCGCCGGATGATTCCATCCGTTCTTTTCGCACGTTAGGTATGTATCTGCGGACTTTCAATTACCAAACGCGCGAATCACCCTAGTGTCGCAATGGATTTGCGCGTCCGCGACCTCAGGCGCGGGGCGGGTGCCCCTCGTCGAGGTCATGTACAAAGCGACTCAACCGCCTTGCCGCCTCCGGAAGATCGCGCTTGGCGGTCTCCGTGACGATGAGCAGTTGACGGGTGAGAGCGGTCTTTGCATCGACAGACACGTTCAGCGCATGCACGCGGGCGTGAGCTTGCTTCAACCGCTCGGCCACAAGCGCGTAGAGCGCTGCGACTTCCTGGTCGTCCGGCGCCCCAGCTGGTGTTGCGGAGGTGACGTCCGGCCGATCGTCAATTCGGCGTTCGGATCCCCGGCCCGTGGACTCCTCGGACGCGGGTTCGCCGCCCGCGTACGGAGGTTCATGGTGCCGGTGCATGTACTGATTGTGCCATCTACCCGCAGTTGTACTTGCGCGGGGCCCTCTTCCGCAAAGCCGAATGGGCAATCCGGGGAGGCCCCGGCGCTAACTCGTGCTCCGGAACGCCGGATGGCCCGGCCCCCCCGAGGGGGAGCGCGGGCCATCCGGTGGATCGTCAGAATGCTTGTTCTGAGGGGAACTCAGGAGACCGGCAGAGTACGGGGCTTGAACGCCGGACGGGTCGCCTCGTAGGCAGCGATGTCGGCCTCGTTCCGCAGGGTGATGCTGATGTCGTCCAGGCCGTTGAGCAGCCGCCACCGGACGTTGTCGTCCAGTTCGAAGGGCTCGTGGACTCCTTCGGCCCGGACTTCCCGCTTCTCCAGATCAACGGTGATCTCGGCCGAAGGGTCACTCTCGGTGAGCGACCAGAGGCGCTCCACGGCCTCCTGCGGCAGTACGACGGTCAGCAGTCCGTTCTTCAGCGAGTTGCCGCGGAAGATGTCGGCGAAGCGCGAGGAGATGACTGCGTGGAAGCCGTAGTTCTGCAGCGCCCAGACGGCGTGCTCGCGGGAGGAGCCGGTGCCGAACTCGGGGCCGGCCACCAGGACGGTGGCGCCCCGGTGCTCGGGCCGATTGAGGACGAACGACTCGTCCTTGCGCCAGGCTTCGAACAGGCCGTCCTCGAAACCGGATCGGGTGACCTTCTTGAGCCAATGGGCCGGGATGATCTGGTCGGTGTCCACGTTGCTGCGGCGCAGCGGGACGGCCCGGCCGGTGTGGGTGGTGAACTTCTCCATGGCTCAGGCCTCCACGGCGACGTCGGCGGTCAGGTCGGACGGTGCGGCCAGTCGGCCCAGGACGGCGGTCGCGGCGGCGACCTGCGGGGAGACCAGGTGGGTGCGCCCGCCCTTGCCCTGGCGGCCCTCGAAGTTGCGGTTCGAGGTGGAGGCGCAGCGCTCCCCCGGGGCGAGCTGGTCGGGGTTCATGCCCAGGCACATCGAGCAGCCGGCGTGCCGCCATTCGGCCCCGGCGGCGGTGAACACCTTGTCCAGGCCCTCCTCGACGGCCTGCAGGGCGACCCGGACGGAGCCGGGGACGACCAGCATCCGCACCCGGTCGGCGACCTTGCGGCCCTCCAGGACGGCGGCGGCGGCGCGCAGGTCCTCGATCCGGCCGTTGGTGCAGGAGCCGACGAAGACGGCGTCGACGGCGACCTCGCGCAGCGGGGTGCCCGCCTCAAGGCCCATGTAGGCGAGGGCGTTCTCGGCGGCCGCGCGCTCCTGCGGGTCGGCGAAGTCCGCCGGGTCCGGGACGTCGGAGCCGAGCGGGGCGCCCTGGCCGGGGTTGGTGCCCCAGGTGACGAACGGGGTGAGCGCGCTCGCGTCGATGAACACCTCGTGGTCGAAGACCGCGTCCTCGTCGGTGGCCAGGGTCCGCCAGTACTCGACGGCGGCGTCCCAGTCCTCGCCCTGCGGGGCGTGCGGGCGGCCCTTCAGGTACTCGAAGGTGGTGTCGTCCGGGGCGATCATGCCGGCCCGGGCACCCGCCTCGATCGACATGTTGCAGACGGTCATCCGGGCCTCCATGGACAGGCTCCGGATCGCCGAACCGCGGTACTCCAGGACGTAGCCCTGGCCGCCGCCGGTGCCGATCTTCGCGATGACGGCCAGGATCAGGTCCTTGGCCGTGACGCCCTCGGGCAGTTCGCCCTCGACGGTGACCGCCATGGTCCGGAACGGCGCCAGCGGCAGGGTCTGGGTGGCCAGCACGTGCTCGACCTGGCTGGTGCCGATGCCGAACGCCAGCGCGCCGAAGGCGCCGTGGGTGGAGGTGTGGGAGTCGCCGCAGACCACGGTGGTGCCGGGCTGGGTCAGGCCGAGCTGGGGGCCGACCACGTGCACCACGCCCTGCTCGACGTCGCCGAGCGAGTGGATCCGTACGCCGAACTCGGCCGCGTTGCGGCGCAGCGTCTCCAGCTGCACCCGGGAGACCGGGTCGGCGATCGGCTTGTCGATGTCCAGGGTCGGGGTGTTGTGGTCCTCGGTGGCGATCGTCAGATCGGTGCGGCGGACCGTACGGCCGGCCAGTCGCAGCCCGTCGAAGGCCTGCGGGCTGGTCACCTCGTGGAGCAGGTGCAGGTCGATGAACAGGAGGTCGGGCTCGCCCTCCGCGCGCCGCACGACGTGGTCGTCCCAGACCTTCTCTGCGAGTGTCCGTCCCATCGGATTCCCTCCAGCCGGCCGCGTTGCCGGCCTTCTCGTGTCGTCGAGGTCACTGCTCACCCGCCCGTGGGGAGCGCGTTCGCGAGACCTGCACGCCGGATCGCTGTCCACGATGCGGACACTCTGACGAGGCCCCATCCTGGATGTCTCCCGGGCTGCTGCATCCAGAGTGGCGCTTTTCCGGCAAGATTGAACTTGCGTCTCGCGGAATGAGACTGCAGTCTTAGGGCATGGACAACTCTAGCGGCGTCGGCGTTCTCGACAAGGCCGCTCTGGTGCTCAGCGCACTGGAGTCGGGCCCCGCCACGTTGGCGGGGCTGGTCGCCGCCACCGGTCTGGCGCGCCCCACGGCCCACAGACTCGCCGTCGCACTCGAACACCACCGTCTGGTCACCAGGGACATGCAGGGGCGGTTCATCCTCGGCCCCCGTCTCTCCGAACTCTCCGCCGCGGCGGGCGAGGACCGGCTGCTCGCCACCGCGGGCCCGGTCCTGACCCACCTGCGCGACGTCACCGGCGAGAGCGCACAGCTCTACCGCCGCCAGGGCGAGATGCGGATCTGCGTAGCCGCCGCCGAGCGGCTCTCCGGCCTGCGGGACACCGTCCCGGTCGGCAGCACCCTGCCGATGAAGGCCGGCTCGGCCGCCCAGGTCCTGCTGGCCTGGGAGGAGCCCGAGCGGCTCCACCGCGGCCTCCAGGGCGCCCGGTTCACCGCCACCGCGCTGAGCGGCGTGCGGCGCCGCGGCTGGGCCCAGTCGATCGGCGAGCGGGAGCCGGGCGTCGCGTCCGTCTCCGCCCCCGTGCGCGGCCCCTCCAACCGGGTGGTGGCCGCCGTCTCCGTCTCCGGCCCGATCGAGCGCCTGACCCGCCACCCGGGCCGGCTGCACGCCCAGGCCATCATCGAGGCCGCGAACCGGCTCACCGAGGCGCTGCGCCGCAGCTGATCCGGCGGAACCCCCCACCCGTCCCGCCCGACTCCCCCACCCCCACTCCCCCACCCCCCACCGAAATCGAAAGGGCCCCGCTCGGATCGAGCGGGGCCCTTCGAATGCCTGCGTGTGGCCTGTGCGGCGGAAAAACAAAAAGACCCCGCCGGGCGGGGCCTTTCCAATTTCTGGCTGGGGTACCAGGACTCGAACCTAGACTAAATGAACCAGAATCACTCGTGCTGCCAATTACACCATACCCCAACGCAAAGCAAGGGCCGATAGGCATGTCCTTGAAAGGAACACAGCTACCGGCTTCCTGCTCTGAAGTACCCCCGACCGGATTCGAACCGGCGCTACTGCCGTGAGAGGGCAGCGTGCTAGGCCGCTACACAACGGGGGCATCCTGGCGATCCCTTGCGGGATCAGTACCCCCGACCGGATTCGAACCGGCGCTACTGCCGTGAGAGGGCAGCGTGCTAGGCCGCTACACAACGGGGGCTTTCCAGGCGATCCCTTGCGGGATCAGTACCCCCGACCGGATTCGAACCGGCGCTACTGCCGTGAGAGGGCAGCGTGCTAGGCCGCTACACAACGGGGGCTTG
>NZ_JBHVUS010000009.1:177597-192091 GCF_042884005.1 Kitasatospora sp. NPDC058162 | reverse complement strand
TGGATCTTCATTTGTACTGCGGGTGATCGTTGCCGATCGTACTGCGCTGGGGTACCAGGACTCGAACCTAGACTAAATGAACCAGAATCACTCGTGCTGCCAATTACACCATACCCCACCAGAGTTGAACCCCTGCGGGGCCTTCTCAGGCGTTGCGCCTCTCGGTCGGTCCCGTTCCGAGGGGCTTTCGCTCCCTCGTCCGTTCCCTCCCGGGCGGCGCAGAAAGAACATTACCCGACGTCCGCCCAGGCTCCAAAATCGATAACCGCAGGCAGCGACCGGGAGGCCGTCCGGTGGCCTCCGGGTGCGCCGCGGGCCCGGCACGGAGCCGGGCCCGCGGGCTGCTCAGGAGGCGCTTGCGCGGCCCGTTCAGGCGGTCGGCAGGGCGTCCAGGGCCAGGCGGAGCCGGCGCAGCGTCTCGGGGCGGCCGAGCAGCTCCATCGACTCGAAGAGCGGCGGCGAGACCCGGCGGCCCGTGACGGCCACCCGCAGCGGCGTGAAGGCGAACTTGGGCTTGATGCCCAGGCCCTCCACCAGCGCCTCGCGCAGCGCGGCCTGGATCGGCTCCGGGGTGAAGTCCGCGAGCTCCTCCAGCGCCTTGACGCTGGCCTCCAGCACCGGGCCGGCGTCCGCGGTCAGCACCTTGGCGGCGTCGTCCTGGTCCACCGCGAAGTCGGCCGGGTCGACGAACAGGAAGCCGGCCATGTTGACGATCTCGCTCAGCACGACCATCCGCTCCTGGGTGAGCGGCGCGATCCTGGCGAGCAGGTCCAGCTGCTCGGCGGACGGCTCGGCCGGCAACAGGCCGGGGGCCTGGAGGAACGGCACCAGGCGGCGGACGAAGTCCTCCGGGGCGAGCCGGCGGACGTGCTCGGCGTTGATCGCCTCGCACTTCTTCAGGTCGAAGCGGGCCGGGTTGGAGTTCACCTTGGCCACGTCGAAGGCGGCGACCATCTCGTCCATGTCGAACAGGTCGCGGTCCTCGGCCAGCGACCAGCCCAGCAGGGACAGGTAGTTGAGCAGGCCCTCGCGGATGAAGCCGCGCTCGCGGTACAGGTTGAGCGAGGACTGCGGGTCGCGCTTGGAGAGCTTCTTGTTGCCCTCGCCCATCACGTACGGCAGGTGGCCGAAGCGCGGGGTGGTGCCCTCGCCGACGCCGATCTCGGCGAGCGCCGCGTACAGCGCGATCTGCCGCGGGGTGGAGGACAGCAGGTCCTCGCCGCGCAGCACGTGGGTGATGCCCATCAGGGCGTCGTCCACCGGGTTGACCAGGGTGTACAGCGGGGCGCCGTTGGCCCGGACGATGCCGTAGTCCGGCACGTTCTCCGGCTCGAAGGTGAGCGTGCCGCGCACCAGGTCGTCGAAGGAGATGGTCCGGTCGGGCATCCGGAAGCGCAGGATCGGCTCGCGCTTCTCCAGCTTGAAGACGGCGACCTGGTCGTCCGTCAGGTCGCGGCAGTGGCCGTCGTAGCCGGAGGGCTTGCCGGCCGCACGGGCCGCCTCGCGGCGGGCGTCCAGCTCCTCGGTGCTGCAGTAGCAGTGGTACGCGTGGCCGGCCTCCTGGAGGCGGCGGGCGACGTCGGCGTAGATGTCCATCCGCTGCGACTGGCGGTACGGCGCGTGCGGGCCGCCGACCTCCGGGCCCTCGTCCCAGTCCAGGCCGAGCCAGCTCATGGCCTCGAGCAGCTGGGTGTACGACTCCTCGGAGTCGCGGGCGGAGTCGGTGTCCTCGATCCGGAAGACCAGCTTGCCGCCGGTGTGGCGGGCGTAGGCCCAGTTGAACAGGGCCGTGCGGACCATGCCCACGTGGGGGTTGCCGGTCGGGGACGGACAGAAGCGAACCCGGACGGCCGGGTCAGTGTTAGCCACGCTTGATCACCTTGTTGGTGAGAGTGCCGATGCCTTCGATGGAGACGGCGACCTCGTCGCCGACGTTGAGCGGGCCCACCCCTGCGGGCGTGCCGGTGAGGATGACGTCGCCGGGCAGCAGCGTCATGGCCTCGGAGATGTGGACGACCAGCTCGGCGACCGAGCGGATCATCAGGGAGGTGCGGCCGGTCTGGCGGAGCTCGCCGTTGACCGTGCAGGTGACGGCGAGGTCGGCCGGGTCGAGGTCGGTCTCGATCCACGGGCCGAGCGGGCAGGCGGTGTCGAAGCCCTTGGCCCGGGCCCACTGGCCCTCGCGCTGCTGGACGTCCCGGGCGGTGACGTCGTTGGCGCAGGTGTAGCCGAGGATCACCTCGGGCACCCGGTCCAGCGGCACCTCGCGGCACATCCGGCCGATCACCACGGCGAGTTCGGCCTCGTGGTGGACGTCCGAGGAGAACGGCGGGTACGCGATGTTCTCGGTCGGGCCGATCACCGAGGTGGACGGCTTGAAGAAGGTGAGCGGGACGTCCGGGACGTCGTTGCCCAGCTCGGCCGCGTGCGCCGCGTAGTTGCGGCCGACCGCCACGATCTTGTTGGGGAGCATCGGGCTGAGCAGCCGGACGTCCTGGAAGCGGTAGCTCTCGCCGGTGGGCTGGGGTTGGCCGAACGGGTGACCGGCCAGCTCGTGCACGACCAGCGAGTCGGGTCGGGACGGATCCCCCTCGACCACGCCGAAGGAAACGCTGCCGGCGGCAGGGCTCCCTTCCCGGACGGAAAACCTGGCAATGCGCACGGCTGGGATACCCCTCGCTTCGTCGGCCGCCCGGGGCGCCCCCGGGCGCTGCTGGGCGCCTCGCCCGTCACGGACGCGGCCCCGTCAATCGTCGCCCAGGCTATCGCGTGGGGCCTCCCGGGACCGCTTTGCCCCTGTTCAGCACGGTTCGAGGGGGAATGCCCGCCCTGAGCCGAAGGGGCGCGCCGGTGCCGAAAGCGAGGAGCGACAAGCGAGGAACGAGCGCCGGAGCGACGACCGTCGGCACCGGGTCAGAGCGCCCCGGAGGCGAGCGGGCGAGTAGCAGCGAGGGCGCCGCGAACCGATCGGTTCGCGGCGCCCTCAGTGCTGGGGCCCGGATCAGTCCCGCGGGGTGACGACCGGGGCGACCATCAGCTGGACGCGGCGCGGGTTGGCGGTGACGGCCGGCAGCTCGGTGCCGTAGGTGCGGACGTCCTCGGGCTTGCGGGCACCCGGGATCTTGCTGAAGTCCTCGACCGAGGCCAGCGTGGTCCGGCGCGGGTTCGCCGTGGAGCGGCAGGACAGCGTCGACTTGGTGGCCTTCTTCGCCAGGGACATCGAGAGCACCTCGTGGTCGTGGCCGGGGGGATCACCAGGGATCCGCACCGGCCTGCGTGATTCCGATTGATTCGGAGGGGTTCTGGGCAGGCTGATCGGGGCCGTGCTCCAGGAGACAGCCAAGGTTACGAGATCTCTTTCCATACAGGCCGTGACCAAAGCTACACATTCACCTGTGATTTTGCTCACAAATTGACGCACAAATCACGAATATCCGACATATCGCCGCATCGGAATATTCCGGCATTCCGTACACAACGGGCATTCCGGCAGGTCTGCGACTCTTTTCGATCTCCGGCCACGTTGGCATGTATCCGGCGAGTGTCCGAAAAAGGCGGTATTCCGGTCCGGTTACCGCACAGTCAGTGAGATGCCGCATGCGGTCGGTAGTACCCGGCCGTGGGTTCCAGCGGCCCTTGTTGGGATTCCCTCGCTGTGCTGGAATGCCACGGACCGTGGGTAGGGAGCAGTCCACCCCGGCGACCCGCTCTCCCGGACCGGCCGGGGTGCGGAAGGAAACTCGACACCGTCCAGGCCGTGGCGACGCGGCGGGACGCCCGGTCCAGAGGTTGCGACGCCAGTGCAGGGACGTTTCAAAAGGGGTAGCGGCGCCGCGGGAAACCCGGAGTCGCGCGAGCCTGTGGCAGCCCCTCAACAGGCGGCGGCCCCCGGCGGCCCGACCGACCCCGTGACGCCCGAGGCCCCCGCCCGGCCGGAGGACGACGGGCAGGAGCGGAAGTCCGCGCGGGACAAGCTCCGGACCACCCTGACCAGGCGCCGCGCCACCGGTCTGAGCCGGCTCGCGATGCGCAACTGGCGCATCCGCACCCGACTGATCGCCCTGCTGGCGCTGCCGGTCATGGTCTCGCTGGTCCTCGGCGGCCTGCGCATCCAGACCTCGATGCAGAACTCCCAGCAGCTCGCCCAGATGGCCAACCTGTCCGACCTGGCCAAGAAGGCGACCAACCTCGCGGACGCCCTGCAGACCGAGCGCGACATCAGCGCCGGCTACATCACCAACCGTCCGAGTGACCCGCTGGACGACGAGATCGTCGCCGCCCGCAAGTCCACCGACGACCTCAGCCGGACCTTCACGGCCTCCTCCGACAAGTTCGAGAACCTCCAGCTCTCCGGCGGCAAGGCCCTGCTGTTCCAGATCCGCAAGGACCTGAACTCGATCGCGGACGCGCGCAACACGCCGTACCAGAACAACCAGAACATCCAGGCCACGATCACCGCCTACGACGTGATCATCCGCGACCTCCTGGGCATCACCCAGGACATCGCGCTCGCCTCGAACAACCAGGACCTGCTCATCGCCACCCGCGCGCTGCAGCAGTTCTCGCTCGCCAAGGACGCGACCTCGCAGCAGCGCGCGCTGATCAGCGCCGGTCTGGGCAACCCCAAGGCGCCCGACCTGAGCGCGAGCGACGAGTCCTTCGGCATCCGCCTGCGGACCACGTACGACAACGCGCTCACCAGTTTCAACAACATCTACACCTCGCACGACCTGGACAACCTGCGCGGCCAGCTGAGCTACAACAACGTGATCGCCGAGGCGGACCGCTACTCGCGCTCGATCCTGCAGCCCGGCGGCATCCACCAGACCGAGGCGGTCTCGTACAAGGACTGGTACGAGAAGGCCACCACCAAGATCACGGCCGAGCGCCGGATCGAGTCCAAGCTGATCGAGGACCTCGACGGAAAGGCCCAGGACCTCCAGTCCCAGGCCGACACCGAGGCCCTGATCATCGGTGCCGCCGTCGCGCTGACCCTGATCATCGCCCTCGGCGGCGCCGGTCTGATCGCCCGCTCGATGGTGCGCTCGCTGACCCGCCTGCAGACCGCGGCCGAGGACGTCGCCGAGCGCCGCCTGCCCGAGCTGGTCAAGACGCTCTCCGAGAGCGACCCGCACGACGTCGACACCACGGTCGAGCCGGTCGCCGTCGACTCGACCGACGAGATCGGCCACGTGGCCCACGCGTTCGACATGGTGCACAGCGAGGCCGTCCGCCTCGCCGCCGAGCAGGCCCTCCTGCGAGGCAACATCAACGCGATGTTCACCAACCTCTCGCGCCGCAGCCAGGGCCTCATCCAGCGCCAGCTGTCGCTCATCTCCGAGCTGGAGAGCCGCGAGGCCGACCCGGACCAGCTGGCCAACCTGTTCAAGCTCGACCACCTCGCGACCCGCATGCGCCGCAACGGCGAAAACCTCCTCGTCCTCGCCGGTGAGGACCCGGGCCGCCGCTGGACCCGCCCCGTCCCGCTGGTCGACGTGCTCCGCGCCGCCGCCTCCGAGGTGGAGCAGTACGAACGCATCGAACTCGCCGCCGTACCGTCGGCCGAGGTCGCCGGCCGCGTCGTCAACGACCTCGTCCACCTGCTCGCCGAGCTGCTGGAGAACGCCACCTCGTTCTCCAGCCCGCAGACCCGCGTCCGGGTCACCGGCCACGCCCTGCCGGACGGCCGGGTGCTGGTCGAGATCCACGACACCGGCATCGGCCTCAGCCCGGACGACCTCGCCGAGATCAACGAGCGCCTGGCCAACCCGCCGACGGTGGACGTCTCGGTCTCCCGCCGCATGGGCCTCTTCGTGGTCGGCCGCCTGTCCCTGCGACACGGCATCCGGATCCAGCTGCGCCCGAGCGACTCCGGCGGCACCACCGCGCTGGTCATGCTCCCGGTCGACGTCACCAACTCCGCCGAGCGCCGCGGCCCCGGCGGCCGTCCCGGCCCCGGCGGCCAGCCCAAGCAGCAGCGCGGGGTCGCCCCGACGCCGCGCCAGCAGCGCCAGGTGCCGCCCGCCCGCCAGAACGGTCCGGCCGCGCTCGGCCAGGGCCCGGCCGGCGGTGCCCCGCAGGGCGGCCGCCCGCAGCTCGGCCAGGGCGGTCCGTCCGCCCCCGCCGCTCCCGCCGCGCCGACCGGCCCGGGTGCGCCCGGCGGCCGGGCCGGCGGGCCGGCGGGCCTGCCGACCCGTCAGGTCGGTCAGTCGCTGCGCGAGAACCCGGCTCAGCCCGGCCAGCCGCAGCAGGGCCAGCAGGGCCCGGGTCAGCCGGGCCGACGCGGCCAGGGCCGACCGGCCCCCGCGCCGCAGGCACCCGCCCAGCAGGGTCCCGGCCAGCAGGCACCCGGCCAGCAGGCACCCGGCCAGCAGGGCCCGGGCCAGCAGGCCCCCGCTCCGCAGGGCCGGCCGCAGCAGTCGCCGCAGGGCGGTCTGCCGCAGCGCGCCCCCGGTCGCCAGGGCCCGCCCCAGGGCCCCCCGCAGGGCCCGCCGCAGGGCGGCCCGAACGGCCTGCCGCGCCGCGGCCAGGGCCGCCCCGGCCAGGAACGTCCGCGCCCCGGCGGCGAGTTCGACGGTGCCCCGGGCGCTCCCGCGCCGCGGACCGGCGAGCAGCCGCAGCACGGCCGTCCCGGCGGGCCCGGCGCCCCGCAGCAGGGTGCCCGCCCGGGCAACCGTCCGCAGGACGGCCTGCCGCAGCGCGCCCCCGGCCGCCAGGGCCCCGGTGCCCCCGGTCAGCAGGGTCCGCAGGGCCAGCCCGGTCAGCAGGGCCCGCAGGGCCAGCGCCGTCCGCAGCGCCCCGGCCCGGACGCGCCGCAGCAGGGCCGTCAGCCCCAGCTGCCCCCGCAGCAGCAGGCCCAGCCGCTGCCGTCGGCCGAGCCGGCGCCGGTGGAGAGCACCCAGCAGTTCGCCCGGCCGCGCTTCGAGGCCAGCCAGATCGACCCGCGTGACCCGCTGGGCCTCGGCCTGGTGGAGCCGGTGCTGCCGAACGTGCCGAGCCCGGGCCAGCCGCAGCCCCAGCAGGCCCCGCAGGCCCCGCAGCAGCAGCTGCCCCAGCAGCCGCAGCGCCAGGAGCCGATGGCCCTGCCGACCGGCCCGTCCGAGGCCACCGGCGAGCAGCCCTGGTACCCGCAGCAGGCCGACGGCCAGTCGCAGGGCCAGCCCCGCGGGTACCAGCCGCGCCGCCCCGGCACCTCCGCGCCGGACCTCCAGCAGCCGGGCCGGCCGCAGCGCGCCCCGCAGCAGCAGCCCCGCCAGGAGCGCCCCCAGGCCCCGCAGGGCCAGGCGCCCCAGCAGCAGGCCCCCCAGCAGCAGGCGCCGTTCGGCCAGCCCCAGCAGAGCCAGCCGCAGCAGAGCCAGCCGCAGCAGGGCCGGCCGCAGCCGCCGCAGCCGGGCGTCGGTGACGCGCCGTGGCGCCCGTCCGCGAACGACGAGCGCTGGCGCCGCGCCGAGCAGGTCCGCGAGCCCTCGACCAGCGGGGTCACCACGTCCGGCCTCCCCCGGCGGACCCCGCAGGCCAACCTGGTCTCCGGCACCGCCGAGTCCGCGCCGCTGACCGGTCCCCAGGTCTCCCGCGCCCCCGAGGAGGTCCGCGGCCGCCTGACCAACCTGCGCCGCGGCATCCAGCAGGGCCGGCGGGCCGGGGCCGAGCAGGCCGCCAACCAGCCGGGCTCCCAGCATGGTGCCCAGCAGCCCGGATTCGATAGTTTCGGTGGCCGGAGCGACGGCAACGGCGCAGATCACCAGGAGCGTTGAGTTGAACCAGATGAGCCAGGCCGCACAGAACCTGAACTGGCTGATCACCAACTTCGTGGACAACACCCCCGGGGTGTCCCACACCGTGGTGGTCTCCGCGGACGGCCTCCTGCTGTGCATGTCCGAGGGTTTCCCGCGCGACCGCGCCGACCAGCTCGCCGCCGTCGCCTCCGGCCTCACCTCCCTCACCTCCGGCGCCAGCCGGATCTTCGAGGGCGGCGAGGTCAACCAGACCGTCGTCGAGATGGAGCGCGGCTTCCTCTTCCTGATGGCCGTCAGCGACGGCTCGGCCCTCGCCGTCCTCGCCGCGCCGGATTCCGACATCGGCCTGGTGGGCTACGAGATGGCCCTGCTCGTCGACCGGGCCGGAGCCGTCCTCACCCCCGCACTCCGCGCGGAACTCCAGGGCAGTCTCCTGCACTGACCGGAACCCGCACGGATCTCCCACCGTTCCACCCCGCACCGGGTCCGACCCGACCGGACCCGGCGCCTCACCCTCAGCTACCCTCAGGCAGCTGATCCCGCCTCAGCTGGCACCGCCCCAGCTGGAACCGGCTGCCCAAGGCCGCAGCACAAGGAGGACCCATGACCCCGCCCTCGACACCCGCCGGCCCGTACGGCAACGGGTACGGCAGCGGCTACGGCGGGCAGCAGTCCGACGGCTACGAGCAGCAGCCGCTGGTCCGCCCCTACGCGATGACCGGCGGCCGGACCCGCCCCCGGTACCAGCTCGCGATCGAGGCCCTGATCTCGACCACGGGCTCGGCGGAGCGCACCACCGGGCTGCTGCCCGAGCACGCCCGGATCGTCGGCCTCTGCCGTGAGGTCAAGTCCATCGCGGAGATCTCCGCACTGGCCGGTGTGCCGCTCGGTGTGGCGCGCATCCTCGTGGCCGACCTGGCCGAGGCCGGCCTCGTCGCCATCCACCAGCCCGCCGCCGCGGGCGAGTCGGGCGGAACGCCCGATGTCACGCTGCTCGAAAGGGTCCTCAGTGGACTTCGCAAGCTCTAACGGACCCGCCCGCGCCACGACCTCCGCGAAGATCGTCATCGCGGGCGGCTTCGGTGTCGGCAAGACCACGCTCGTCGGCGCCGTCTCCGAGATCAACCCCCTGCGCACCGAAGCCGTCATGACCTCGGCCTCCGCCGGCATCGACGACATCAGCCACGTCTCCGGCAAGACGACCACCACCGTCGCCATGGACTTCGGCCGCATCACCCTCGACGAAGACCTCATCCTCTACCTCTTCGGCACCCCCGGACAGGACCGCTTCTGGTTCATGTGGGACGACCTCGTCCGAGGCGCCATCGGAGCCGTCGTCCTCGTCGACACCCGCCGCCTCGCCGACTGCTTCCCCGCCCTCGACTACTTCGAGAACAGCGGCCTGCCCTTCGTCGTCGCCCTCAACGGCTTCGACGGCCACCAGCCCCACACCGCCGACGAAGTCCGCGAAGCCCTCCAACTCGGCGCCGACACCCCCGTCATCACCCTCGACGCCCGCCGCCGCGACAGCGCCAAGAGCGCCCTCATCACCCTCGTCGAACACGCCCTCCTCGCCCGACTCCGCTGACAGCGGAGCCGAGCCGTGCCGAAGGGTGCCCCGGAGGCGAGCGCGCGAGTAACCCGAGTCACGCGAGTCACGGGAACCGACAGGCCCCGGTGAGCCGTCACACTGACGGGTCGCCGGGGCGGCGGTGCTTTACCGTCGGGTGTCCTCCCGGGGCCGCGCGCAAGACCCGTGTATAAGCGGCGGATAACAGTTCGGTAGGCATTTTGTGATCAACAATGACGCAGCGTGGCGAATCAGCGTCACTCAGCGCCAGATCACCACGGTTTTGCTCCGTCATGTCGCCGATTGTCCGGATTGTTCCGTCGCGGGTGCCATACGGCGGCTGTTTGTCCCCCATCCCTGCACGTGCTGAAATTCCAGCTACCCCTGAACATCCCGCGCCGGCCTTCCGGCGGCGGGCCAGGGCCCCGGGGGTAGCGCTGGATTGATCCATGGCCGGCAAGTCGGCCGAGAGGTAGTAGTCGAGTGAGGCGTAAGCAGCAACCCGCCCCGCAGCGGCGCTCCGAGCCCCGCCAGAGCGCGCCTAACGGCAGCGCCGCGGAACAGGCCGGATTCTCCGCGTTCACTCCCACCGAGGAGCGCTCCCAGGCCACCCCGGCCGCCAAGCCCCCGGCGGCCGCCAAGGAGCCGCGCACCGGTCCGGCGGGTCCGTCCGGCGACGGCGCTCCGTCCAGCCGCTACGACTTCCTCCGTCCGCGCAACTGGCGCGTGCCGACCCGACTGATCGCGATCCTGCTGATCCCCGTGATCATCAGTCTCGTCTTCGGCGGTCTGCGAGTGAACACCTCGGTCGACGGCTACATCAAGGCGTCCCGCGCCGAGAAGACCGCCGAGCTCGCCAAGACGGCGACCGAACTCGCCGAAGCGCTCGAGAACGAGCGCGACAAGACCCTGATACCCCTGCTCACCGGGCAGGACCCGAACAACGAGGTCGCCAAGCGGCGCGCCGACACCGACACCGCGCTGAAGGCCTACCAGGCCGCCTACAACGCCTCGGACAAGTCCGGCGAGCTGCCGCGCCGCCACGACGCCTTCGAGCAGCTGCTGGTCGACCTGCCGCACCTGCGGCAGGTCGCGTACGGCAAGGAGCTGTTCGCCAGCGCCACCGCGAACGCCTATTCGGCGATGTTCGCGCCGCTGCTGGCCTACGACAACTCGGTCGGCAACGGCTCCTCCAACGCCACCAGCAAGGGCCGCGCGATCTACGCGATGTCGCTGGCCAAGGCCTCCGCCTCGACCCAGCGCTCGCTGATGCTGAGCCTGCTGGTCGGTGCCTCGCAGGGCGTGACCACGCGCTACGAGAACCAGGACATGACCCAGCAGATCCTGGTCGCGGAGAAGCTGGAGCAGGTCTCCCTCTCCGAGTTCAACACCGGTGCCGCCCCCGAGGACGCCAAGAAGTACAGCGACGCCCAGGTCGCCCTGGCCACCGCCCAGGACCGCTCGGCGTACAAGATGCCCAACGGCACGGCGCCCACCATGCAGGGCCTGCTGGGGCTCGCCGCCAACTACGCCGAGGCCGCCGCCATCGGGCAGCAGAAGGGCAAGGCCGCGGCCGACGCCGCGTACGCGGAGGCCAAGAACGCCGGTCTGACCCCGGACAACTGGAACCAGGCCGCCGGTACCCACATCCAGGCGCTGCGGAACACCGAAGTCGTGCTGCTGGACAACGTCCTCACCGACTCCCGCAACCTCAAGGACAACGCGCTCTACGACGCCATCCTCAACACGGTCATCGTCGTCGCCGCACTGATCCTGGCCGGCCTGCTCACCGGCTACGTCGCCCGCTCGATGATCCTCGGCATGCGCACCCTGCGCAGCGCCGCCCTGGAGATCGCCGACCACCGCCTGCCGGACCTGGTCGAGAAGCTCTCCAAGACCGACCCCGACCGGGTCGACACCTCGGTGACCGCGATCCCGCTGCACGGCAAGGACGAGATCGGCGAAGTCGCCCGGGCCTTCGACCAGGTCCACCAGCAGGCCGTGGCGCTCGCCGCCGAGCAGGCCCTGCTGCGAGGGAACGTCAACGCGATCTTCACCAACCTGTCGCGCCGCAGCCAGGGCCTCATCCAGCGCCAGCTGGCGCTGATCACCGACCTGGAGAACAACGAGGCCGACCCGGACCAGCTGGAGAACCTCTTCAAGCTGGACCACCTCGCGACCCGTATGCGCCGCAACGGTGAGAACCTCCTCGTCCTCGCCGGCGAAGAGGCCGGCCGCCGCTGGAACACCCCGGTCCCGCTGGTCGACGTGCTGCGCGCCGCCGCCTCCGAGGTGGAGCAGTACGAGCGCGTCGAGCTGTCCGGCATCCCCGAGGTCGAGGTCGTCGGCGCCGCCGTGACCGACCTCGTCCACCTGCTCGCCGAGCTGCTGGAGAACGCCACCTCGTTCTCCAGCCCGCAGACCCGGGTGCTGGTCAACGCGACCCGCCTGCCGGACGGCCGGGTGCTGGTCGAGATCCACGACAAGGGCATCGGCCTCACCGCCGACGACTTCGCGGAGATCAACGAGAAGCTGGCCGAGCCGCCCACGGTCGACGCCACCATCTCCCGCCGCATGGGCCTCTTCGTGGTCGGCCGGCTCTCCCAGCGGCACGACATCCGCGTCCAGCTCCGCCCGTCCGGCGAGTCCGCCGGCACCACCTCGCTGGTCATGCTCCCGCCGTTCGTCACCAGTTCCGCGGTGGCGCCGGAGCCGGAGGAGCAGTTCACCGTCTCCCGGATCTTCGCCGACCAGGAGCCGACCGCCGACTGGGCCCCGGACAACCACAACCGCAGCGCCGCCGAGCTGGGCTTCGACGACCACCTCACCGGCATCGGCAACGCCGGCTCCTCCGGGTTCAGCCCGGCCCTGGAGGCCGTCCAGCGCTCGCAGCGCCTCGACCAGGTCCGCCGCGCGGCCCTGGAGGGCGGCCCGCAGGGGCCGGTCGTGGACGCCGAGATCGAGGAGGACTACCAGCAGCAGGGCTACGACCAGTACGCCCCGCAGCAGGCCTTCCAGCAGGACACCTACGCCGACGAGCAGTACGGCTACGACCAGGGCGGCTACCAGCAGGACGAGTACGCCCAGGACGGCTACGGCCAGTACCAGCAGCAGGGCTACGACCAGGGCTACGCCGACGACCAGTACGGCTACGACCAGGGCGGCTACCAGCAGAACGGGTACGGCCAGGACGGCTACGGCCACCAGGCCGAGGAGGCCCCCGCCGGCCACCCGTACGCCCCGGAGCCGCCCGCCCTGCCCGCCGCCGAGCCCACCGCCACCCTGCCGTCCGGGCTGCCCCAGCGCCGCCCCGGCCAGCAGCTGGCGGGCGGCGGCCCGGGCAGCGCCCCGGCCGGCCTGAGCCAGCCCTCCGGCGAGACCCCGAACTGGTTCGCCGGCGCCAAGGACACCTCGGCGCCCGCCGAGACCCGCGGCCACGACGTGTCCGCACTGGGCGGCTACGGGCCCACCGGCCCGACCGCCTCCCCCTGGCAGTCGCCCAACGACGGCGACTGGCAGCGGGCCGAGCAGCTGCGCGAGCCCTCCTCCGCCGGCACCACCGGGGCCGGACTGCCCCGCCGCGTGCCCAAGCAGAACCTGGTGCCCGGCAACGCCAAGCCCACCCCGCAGGAAGGGCCGCAGGTCTCCCGCAGCCCCGAGGAGGTCCGTGGCCGCCTCACGAACCTGCGCCGCGGTGTCGAGCAGGGCCGCAGCGCCGGCAACACCGGAAGCTTCCGGATCGACCCCGATCAGGTAGACCAGTCCGGCAACGGACAGAACCGGAGCACCGATCTCTTCGGCGGCTCGAACCACCAGGAGCGTTGAGTTGACTCAGATGAGCCAGGCCGCACAGAACCTGAACTGGCTGATCACCAATTTCGTGGACAACACCCCCGGGGTGTCCCACACCGTGGTGGTCTCCGCGGACGGCCTCCTGCTGTGCATGTCGGAAGGCTTCCCGCGCGACCGCGCCGACCAGCTCGCCGCCGTCGCCTCCGGTCTCACCTCCCTCACCTCCGGCGCCAGCCGGATCTTCGAGGGTGGCGAGGTCAACCAGACCGTCGTCGAGATGGAGCGCGGCTTCCTCTTCCTCATGGCCATCAGCGACGGCTCGGCCCTCGCCGTCCTCGCCTCCCCCGACTCGGACATCGGTCTGGTCGGCTACGAGATGGCCCTGCTCGTCGACCGGGCCGGAGCCGTCCTCACCCCCGCACTGCGCGCAGAACTCCAGGGCAGTCTCCTGCACTGACGGTTCGTCGGATACCGTCCAGGTATTCGAAGTACCTCCGCGTCCTTCCCGGGCCCGCTTCGGCGGGCTCGGGTTCGGACGTTGTACGGCCTTCGCACCACAGGCTCCGGACTCGTACCGAAGCTCGCACCGCACCGCCGCACCTTGTGAGGAGAGGAACCGTGACACCGCCCGACGACCGCAGCGGCCAGTACGGCGTTCCGTACCCTGGCACAGGCCATGACGCCTTCGGAGCACCCGGCGCCGGCCACGGTCAGCAATACGGTCGGCACCAGTACGGCCAGCCCCAGCAGCACCCGTACGCCCGGCCCGAGGAGCAGTACGGCCAGTACGACCCGTACGCCCGGCCGCAGCCCGCCTTCGACACCCCGCCGCCCGGCTACCCGACGCCGCCCGGCCAGGTGCCCGCCCAGGACCCCGGCTACAGACCGGCCCAGGAGCCCGGGTACGTCGAGGAGTTCGAGGACGAGCAGGACTCCGGCCCGCTGATCCGGCCGTTCGCCATGACCGGCGGTCGCACCCGGCCGCGCTACGAACTCGCGCTGGAGGCCCTGGTCTCCGCCGATGTCGACCCGCAGCGCCTGGCCACCCTCCTCCCGGAGCACCAGCGGATCTGCACGCTGTGCACGGAGGTCAAATCCGTCGCCGAGGTCTCGGCGCTGCTCTCACTTCCCCTGGGAGTAGCCCGCATCCTCGTGGCCGACCTGGCCGAGGCCGGTCTGGTCGCCATCCACCAGCCCGCTTCCGGGGGCGAATCCGGAAACCAGCCCGACGTCACGCTGCTCGAAAGGGTCCTCAGTGGACTTCGCAAGCTCTAACGCGGCCGCCCCCACCCGCGCCACCACCTCCGCGAAGATCGTCATCGCGGGCGGCTTCGGTGTCGGCAAGACCACGCTCGTCGGCGCCGTCTCCGAGATCAACCCCCTGCGCACCGAAGCC